>NZ_CP070491.1:1833750-2139375 GCF_016925495.1 Methylococcus sp. EFPC2
CGACGGGCGCGGCTGGCGCTCGGGGGCTTTGGTCGAACGGCGCGAGATCTCGCAGTGGTTCTTCAAGATCACCCAATACGCCGAGGAATTGCTGACGGAGATCGACCATCTCGAAGGCTGGCCAGACGCCGTGCGCATCATGCAGCGCAACTGGATAGGCCGCTCCGAAGGCGTGGAGATGGATTTCGCCATCGCCGACAACGGCGAACACCTCACCATCTACACCACCCGACCGGACACTCTGATGGGCGTGAGCTACGTGGCGGTGGCGGCGGAGCATCCGCTGGCCCTGCGCGCGGCCGAGAGCAACCCTGCCCTGGCCGCCTTCATCGAGGAATGCAAACACGGCGCGGTCGACGAAGCCACCCTGGAAACCACGGAAAAGCGCGGCCTGCCCCTGGGGCTGGACGCCTTGCACCCCATCACCGGCGAACGCGTGCCCGTGTGGGTCGCCAACTTCGTGCTCATGGGCTACGGTACCGGCGCAGTGATGGCCGTGCCCGCCCACGACCAGCGCGACTTCGAATTCGCGGAAAAATACGGCCTGCCCATCCGCCAGGTCATCGCCCCCGCCGACGGCGGCGAAGCCGACCTGAGCCACGCTGCTTATGTCGAGAAAGGCGTGCTGGTCGAATCCGGCGAGTTCTCGGGACTCACGTCCCGGGAGGCCTTCGCCGCCATCGCCGGCTGGCTGGAAGAACGCGGTCGCGGCCGGCGCCGCACCAACTTCCGCCTGCGCGACTGGGGCGTCTCGCGCCAGCGCTACTGGGGCTGCCCCATCCCGGTGGTCTACTGCGAGGACTGCGGCGCCGTAGCGGTACCCGACGATCAACTGCCGGTCCTCTTGCCGCACGACGTCGAAATCACCGGCGCCGGCTCGCCGCTGGCCCGGCTGGAATCCTTCGTCCACACGGACTGCCCAAGCTGCGGCAAGCCGGCGCGGCGCGAAACCGACACCTTCGACACCTTCATGGAATCGTCCTGGTATTTCGCCCGCTACGCCAGCGCCGACAATTCGACGGCCATGCTGGACGAACGCGCGCGTTACTGGCTGCCCGTGGACCAATACATCGGCGGCATCGAGCACGCCATCCTGCATCTGCTCTATGCCCGCTTCTACAACAAGCTGCTGCGCGACGCCGGCCTGCTGAGCAACGACGAGCCCTTCGCCAACCTGCTCACCCAGGGCATGGTGCTCAAGGACGGCAGCAAGATGTCCAAGTCCAAGGGCAACACGGTAGACCCGCAGGAATTGATCGAGAAATACGGCGCCGACACCGTGCGCCTGTTCATGATGTTTGCCGCTCCCCCGGAGCAATCCCTGGAATGGTCGGACAGCGGCGTGGAAGGCGCCTACCGCTTCCTCAAGCGCTTGTGGAAAGTGGGCTACACGCACAGTATCGAGCGCCGCGATGTCGGACAACTGAAAGATTTTCCATGGGACAGCTTGCCAAACGATTATGGGCAACGGCAAAAGCGCCGCGAAATCCATCAAATACTTCAACAAGCGAATTACGATTACTCGCGGCATCAGTTTAATACCGTCGTTTCCGGGGCCATGAAGATAGTGAATATCCTCGATGGAGATAAACGCACCGGGCAATGGCTCCAAGATATCCCTGTTGAAGTCTCGGAAGAACTGGGGGTGCGCAGCTATGACGCGCTGACGCAGGAAGGCTTGAGTATCGTTCTCCGCTTGCTTGCCCCGATTACCCCTCACATCACGCATGCATTGTGGCGAAAGTTAGGCTTTGACGAAAAACATGCTTTCGACACGGATATCCTGCAAGCATCGTGGCCACAAACCGACCCATCGGCGCTGGTAAAGGACAGTATCGAACTGACGGTAACGGTCAACGGCAAGCCACGCGGCAAGATCACTGTTGCCGTCAATGCGGACAAGGAAACGATCGAAGCGGCGGCCTTGGCCGAGGACTCCGTGCAACGTTTCATGGACGGTAAGCCTGCGCGCAAAGTCATCGTCGTGCCGGGCAAGCTGGTCAACGTGGTCGTCTGAGCCACTATGACGCGGCATACCGGTCTGAAAACCTGTTACGTGTTGGCCGCCCTACTGGCCCTGAATGCCTGCGGCTTCCATCTGCGAGGCTCCGGCGCCGAAGGCCTGGGACAGAACCTTTACCTGGATGGCATCGCTCCGAACGATCCTTTCGTGGCGGACCTGAGCGACGCTCTAACGGTTGCGGGCGGCAAAAGGGCGGGCTCCGCCTTGCAGTCGGCCGGAGTGCTCCGTATCTATCGCGCCGTGCATAGCCGCCGCTCGCTGGTGCTGAGCCGTTTCGGCCGCAGCACCGAATTCGACCTCACTTTCCGGGTCGTGTTCGACGTGCGCTCGCCCAAGGGCGAGGTGATCCTCTCGCGCCAGGAGATCGAGGTCAAGCGCGACTATTTCAACGATCAGACCATACCGCTCGCACAGACCGCCGAAGAAGGCGTCATGCGGGCAGAGATGCAGAAAGAGGCTGCCGAGGCCCTACTGCGCCGCGCCGCGTTCGCCATCAAGAACAGCACCGCCCCGAAGTCGTGAAAATCAAACCGGAGCAGTTGGATGCCACGCTCAAGCGACAACTGGCACCGGTCTATCTCTTGTCGGGCGACGAGCCCCTGCAGCTGAACGAGGCGGCGGACGCCGTGCGATGCGCCGCGCTCGGGCGCGGTTACGAAAACCGCGAATTGTTTTACGCAGAAAGCGGTTTCGACTGGAACCGCCTACTGGAATCCGGCGGTTCGTTCTCCCTGTTCGGCGAATTGCGCGTCCTGGATCTAAGGCTACCCGGCAAGCCGGACAAGGACGGCGCCCAGGCGCTGCTCCGCTACGCCCAGCACCTGCCCGATGATGCCGTCCTCGTCGTCAGCCTGCCCAAACTGAGCGCGGCCGAGCAGAAAGCCGCCTGGTTCCAGACCCTGGAATCCAAAGGCGTGTTCGTGCAAATCTGGCCCCTGGAAGGCGCACGCCTGATCGAATGGCTGGACCGGCGCATGGCGGGCCGCAATCTGCTGGCGGACCGTTCCGGCCTCGCCATCCTCGCCGCCCGCGTCGAGGGGAATCTGCTGGCCGCCGCCCAGGAAGTCGAAAAGCTTCATATCCTCTACGGCGAAGGACGCATCGAAGACGAACAGATACGCAAGGCCGTGGCCGACAGCGCCCGCTACGACGTCTACGACCTGGCGGAAGCCGCCATGCTGGGCCAGCTCCCGCGCGCGCAACGCATTTTGCAGGGCTTGAAGGCGGAAGGCGTGGCGTCTCCCGTCGTGCTCTGGGCGCTGGCTCGCGATGTGCGCACGCTGGCCGGCGTGCTAAACCTGACCGCCGGCGGCGAAAGCCAGGAATCCGCCTATGCCAAGCTGCGCATCTGGGACAAGCAAAAATCCGCCCTGAGCAAGGCGCTGCAGCGCCTGGACCGCCGCGACGTCGAAAACGCGCTGCTGGCATGCGCCCGCGCCGACCGCATCATCAAAGGCCAGGCCGTCGGCGAGGCATGGAGCGCCCTGCTCGACATCTGTACGCTGTTGACCGGCAAAGCGCCGTTGAGCCGTTTCGTCGCCGCGGCCCTGGCCTGACCCCGCCCGTTTTGCACCCTCCTAGGCTGAGCTCATGACGCACCCTTCCTCCACTCCGACCGACGTGACATCGACTGAACTCGGCGCCGCCATGCAGGCCATCGGCGCGCGGGCGCGCCTCGCCTCGCGCCTGATGAGCCGGGCGGAAACCGCCGCCAAGAACCGCGCATTGCTGGCCATCGCCCAGTCGCTGGAGAACCGCAGCGATTACCTGATCGCCGAAAACGCCAAGGATCTGCAAGCCGGCCGCGCCAAGAATCTGGACGACGCGATGCTGGACCGCCTGGCGCTGAGCGAAAAAAACATCGGGACCATGGCCGACGGCCTGCGTCAGATCGCCGCGCTACCCGATCCGGTCGGAGAAATCACGGGGCTCAGCTATCGCCCCTCCGGCATCCAGGTCGGCAAGATGCGCGTGCCGCTGGGCGTCATCGGCATCATCTACGAGTCCCGCCCCAACGTCACCGCCGACGCCGCGGGGCTGTGCCTCAAATCGGGCAATGCCTGCATACTGCGCGGCGGCTCGGAATCCATCCATTCCAACCGCGCCATCGCCGCCTACATACGCAGCGGCCTGCTCGAAACCGGCCTGCCGGAAGACGCGGTACAACTGATCGCCACCACCGACCGCGCGGCCGTGGGCGAACTGCTGCGGCTGGACAAACACGTCGACGTGATCGTTCCGCGCGGCGGCAAGAGTCTGATCGAGCGCATCATGGCCGAATCGCGCATCCCCGTCATCAAGCATCTGGACGGCATCTGCCATGTCTACATCGACGACAAGGCCGACCGGGAAAAAGCGATCCGCATCGTCCTGAACGCCAAGACGCAGCGCTACGGCGTGTGCAATGCACTGGAAACCCTGCTGGTCGCCGAGGGCGTCGCCAAAGACATACTGCCGGAATTGGCCGGGCTGTTGCGCGAGAAGGGCGTCGAACTGCGCGGTTGCGCCAGAACCCGTGCCTTGGTCGACGCTTGCCTGGCGGCGACCGAAGAAGACTGGGATACCGAGTACCTCGCCCCCATTCTCTCCATACGCGTGGTCGCCGGCTTGGACGAGGCGTTGGAACACATCCACACCCATAGCTCCCAGCACACCGAGGCCATCGTCACCGAAGACTACACCCGCGCGCGGCGCTTCCTGCGCGAAGTCGATTCCAGCTCGGTGATGGTCAACGCCTCCACCCGTTTCGCAGACGGCTACGAATACGGCCTGGGCGCGGAAATCGGCATCAGCACGGACAAGTTGCATGCACGCGGGCCGGTCGGGCTGGAAGGCCTGACCACGCAGAAATATATCGTGCTGGGCGACGGCCAAATCCGCGCATGATAGGCATCTACGGCGGCACTTTCGATCCGGTGCATTACGGCCACCTGCGCACCGGTCTGGAGGTCAAAGAAGCGCTGGGACTGGACGAATTGCGCTTCCTTCCCTGCCGCGAGCCGCCACATCGCGCGGTTCCGGGGGCGACGCCGGAGCAGCGCCTGGCCATGCTGAAACTGGCGCTGACGGGCGCGGAGCCCGGCCTGAGGGTGGACACGCGGGAACTGGAAAGGCCGGGGCCCTCCTACATGATCGACACCCTCGCCTCCCTGCGGGCAGAGTCGGCCGGCAGGCCGCTATGCCTGGTCTTGGGGATCGACGCTTTCCGGGGACTGCCTGCCTGGCATCGCTGGCAAGAGCTGACCGAGTTCGCCCATGTGGTGGTCATGCGCCGGCCGGACGTGGAAGCCGACGAACCGGACGCCGGCCTGGAAGACTGGGTCAACCGGCATGTCACCCGCTGCGGCGAAGATTTGCGCCGCCGGCCGGCAGGACTGGTGCATTTCATTCGAGTCAGCCAGATCGCCATTTCTGCGACCGCCGTCCGGGCCCTCGTTCACGCGGGCGGCAACCCGCGGTATCTGCTGCCTGACTCGGTCTTGGACTATATGCGCGAACAGCGGCTCTATCAAAACTAAGGCGCCCTGAGGCGCCTTAGTTTTAACCGGCAGGCCCCGCTCAATCGGGCTCGTTGAAATCGACGCCCAGGATGGACCAGCTAGCGGCATCGGCCGCGTCTTTGCCTTCCAGCTTGATCTTGCAGCCGAACTTGCGATCGGCCGGCCCTTCCCCGCCCGCCGGCAAGGTGACATGGCCGCGTATCAGATACGCCTTGCCGCCCAGCGCCCACGCTTCGTAATCCTTGTCATTGAAGATGGAATTCTCGGGTATCGACTTTTCTTCCTTGACCGCCTGCTTGCAATGCAAAAACGCGTATCCCGACCGTTCATTGCTGATTTTCCCGAGTTCCTCGGGCTCCTCCTCGTCCTCCTTCTCGAGGAACAACTCGGAATCCATGACCTTCATCACGAATGGCACGATCACCTTGTTCAAGCTGACGTAGAGCAGCACGATGAAACCTGCCAACAGGAGCAATGAATATTTTCTCGGGATTTTCTTGAACATGGACTTCCTCAAAAGAGTGGGACGCGCCGACTGCCCAAGCTGGGGCTAGCGCATCGGAATTAACGCGTTCTTGTTATAAGGGAACCTGATGGGGTCGTTGTCGGCCGTGTATGTCGAATGCGGAATTTTGCGGTAGACACGGTCAAATGTATAGGGGAACACGGTCCGCAAGACTGCGGCCGCCGGCCAGGCGACCCGGGGCGCCGAGGCATTAGGCCTTATTCCCGGGCAGGGGTTCCGCTGCCTGAGAACATCAGAAGATGCTTATATATAAAAAAAAGTCAAGCCCATGTATTGAACTTGACTGTTTTCGTTTTTAGAATGCGGACCACTGTCGGAGAGTTTCTTTCCACAGGGCACGAAGCGCCAACGTAGCGCCGAGGCAATAACGGGGGCATTGACCCCTTACTTTAAATGTTCTGTTGAGTGAGGTAGTAAACATGTCAAACGAAAGTGAAGGCGAGAAAGACAATTTCTGGCTCTACATCGGCGGCGTCATCATTTTGACCATTGGTCTGGTCCTGCTTCTGAAGGCCAGGGAAACGGAAAGCGTTCCTTACAGCGCTTATGCCGAAACCAAGGCTCAGGTCGAAAAGCAAATCCAAAACGCAAAATAAGGACGTCCGGCCCTGGATGATGCAGGGCCGGGTTTTGCGACAGAATAAAATATAACGTTGCCACGATGGCGCACCCGATTATTCGGCTTTGCTCGCCGATCCGAGCCCCGTTGGATAAATACTAATACGTAGACGGGGCAATGCCGGTTCGAACGGGCAAAGCCGATCTTCTCCCCTTCCCGCCTTTTCTTAAGCTTGATTCTCCGGCTAGGAATGCCGGCAGGCGCTCAGCCCAGTAATCTCAAGCCCGGAGGCAAGGTTTCGCCGAATACACGGCGCGCTTCGCTCTCTTCGAGCTCCCTCAACTCTCCCACCCCCACGATCCAGGCCTCGGGCGCCTTGATTGCGCGCAAGCGCTCGATCACCCGTTTGCGCATGTCCGCCGAAATGTCGCGCTCGCGATCTCCGCTCATGCGGGCCACCAGCATGGCGGCGAAGGCGGCCTGGCTCAGGTTTTTCCAATCCATGTCCAACAAGGCGCCCAACCAGGCTTCCGCGGTCGACGCCGCGACAACTTCGTGCGCGCTGCCGTGAAAAGGAATGCGAGCACCGACCCGACCGAGCGCCCAGGCGGTTTCGGCGGACTCTCCCGCCTTGCTCAGACGCTTGAGCAGCCAGCCTCCCAGACGGGTCTTGTCGGCGACCGACAGGCGCTCCAAGACCGCAGCGAGCCTCAGCATGTCTTCATAAGAGCGCTTTTTTGCCAAAGCCGGCCGGTTGCCGCGCTTGGCCAAATCGGGATCGATGAATTCGGCAAGCTCGCCGAACAGCCTCGCCTGCGCGCCGGCATCCAGGCCGCCGGCGATGCGCCGCCAGAACGTCCACCATTCGGCCCAGTTCTGCGACTCGTGAACGAACTGTATGCCTTGACCGTAGAACGTCCACACCTGCTCGACGCGCAACTCGTCCAGGGGGTAGCCGAAGCCCGGCCGCAGGCAATAACCGGCGAGGCTTAACCAGACGCGTTCGTGGGCATCGGAGCGACGCCGGT
This sequence comes from Methylococcus sp. EFPC2, assembly GCF_016925495.1. Taxonomy (NCBI): domain Bacteria; kingdom Pseudomonadati; phylum Pseudomonadota; class Gammaproteobacteria; order Methylococcales; family Methylococcaceae; genus Methylococcus; species Methylococcus sp. EFPC2. The sequence continues at coordinate 1,841,387 of NZ_CP070491.1, forward strand.
GTGCCGATCCTTCGGCCAGGGCGCCGAACAACTCGCGCAGCAGGGCGGTGTCCCAGTCCTCGCGTTTGCCCAAATACTTCTCCAACTCGCCGCGTAAACCTTTGACCATCTTCGGATCGAAATCCTTGCTCTTCTTGCCGAACACGCGCCCGATCAATTCGACCGCCTCGCCCAGTCGCGGGTGCAGGCTCGTTTCGACAACCGGCCCATGCGGCCGTCTGAGCTGGAACTCCAAATCCCAGCGCCGATCCGTATCGTCGCGATCGACGCACTGTATCCGCAGCGTCCCGATCTCGGTCAGGGTCGTGGCGAGCCGCACGGTGATATCCTGCCGCCCTTCATCGACCGGATCGAGTGCCACCAGCAGCGGGGGCAAGCGAACGTAGTCTTCGTCATCGACGTCGACCACCTCGCCGGGCCGGAAAGGCGTCTCGTCGGTCGTCGCCGCAAGGTGGAAGCTGACGGGCTGGCCCAGCCGCAGAGCGAAACTGCGTTCGCTCAGCAAGACTTCCTGCCCCTCTTCGCTGCCGCGCGGCAACAGACAAACCCCTTGCCTTGGTCGACCCGCCTCCTGGTCCACCAGGAGGAAGTAACTGCGGGCCGACCCGCCGCGTATCCTTTCCACCGCCAGCCCGTGCCGGGCCAGGGCATAGGCCACCGCGCCGTAGGCCACGGCCAGATCCGGCCTGTCGTTTTTCAGCTGCTTGAGCCGGCTGCCGCGCCATTGCGCCAACTGATCCAGGACGCGGCGAGCGACGCGCGGACTACGAAACACGCCGCCGTTCAGCAACACCGCATCCGGCAAACTTCCGGCCCCCGCTCGCCCATGCTGGGACAGAAATGCAGCGAGATGCCGGGTGACACCGGGATCGGCGGCGTATGGCAAACCGAACTCCACCACGCCACTGCGCTTGCGATCCGGGCTATCGCCCAGATTTGCCGGCGGAAAAAAGCCGTCGAGTACCCAGGCGCCGACTTCGTCCCGCCCCAGTTCGACCGAACGTGCGCCGCCGATCAGCCGGGCTCCCGCCCCGAGCAAGGTGACCGGGGCGGCGGCCGGCGCATCCTCAGCCAACAGCTTTTCCTTTGCCTTGCGGCACTGCTCGACCAACTGGGCCATCTCCGTGGCCGACAGGCGCTTGTCATCGGCCAGCAGGCGCTGTTCCGCGCGATGGGCCAGGGCCAGATCGATATTGTCGCCGCCCAATATCAGATGATTGCCGACCCCGACGCGTTCCAGCTTGGGAACATCGTCACCCGCCGCAACCTCGATCAGGCTGAAGTCCGTCGTCCCGCCTCCCACGTCCAGTACCAGGATGAGCTGTACGTCCTCCAAGGATTTTCCGAGTGCCTTCCGGTGACGCCACAACCAGTCGTAACAGGCGGCCTGCGGCTCCTCCAGCAAGCGCACGTCCGGCAGGCCCGCCAGGCGCGTGGCCTCCAATGTCAGGGCGCGCGCGACTTCATCGAACGAGGCCGGGACGGTGACCACGATTTCCTGGCATTCCAGCGGGTTATCGGGGAACCGCGCGCTCCAGGCCGAACGCAGATAGGCCAAATAGGACGCGCTGGCCTCCACCGGCGAAACCTTATCGACGTCGCCGGCGGCGCCCCAGGGCAGAATGGGTGCGGTGCGATCGACCGCCGTGTGCGACAACCAGCTCTTGGCGCTGGCGACCAGCCGGCCCTGGGATTTCGCGCCGAGTTCGCGGGCCCACAGGCCGAGGACGGGCCTGTCCACTTCATCGGCCGACGACCAGGGCAGGCGGGTATCCGCTTCCGTCAATTCGCCGCGGGCCGGGTGATAACGCACCGAAGGCAACAGGGGCCGGGCGGCGATTTCGCCGGGCGCAATCAATTGATCGATATCGAAGATCTCGATCTTGGTCCGGGCCCCGCGCGCCAGGTCGGCATAAGCGAGGGCGGTGTGCGTGGTTCCCAGATCGATACCGACCAGGTAACGGGACGCCTTGTCTTGAGCCATGAGTTAAGGATTTTCTCGGAATCTAGGTTCGCCCGTAGCCCGGGGCATAACATCGGATGGGCGACTTGCCCGTGAGTCGCCCACGGCCGGCGGCTTGCGCATGGCCTTAAAGATCGACTCCCGCCTGGGCGCGAACGCCGGAGCGGTAGGCGTGTTTCACGTCGCGCATTTCCGTCACCGTGTCGGCGAGATCCAGCAGGGCTTGCGGAGCGGCCCGGCCGGTGACGACCACGTGCTGCATGGGAGGACGCGCGGCGATGTCGGCCAGCACCGTTGCGCTGTCGAGATAAGCGTAGGACAGACAGTAGGTGAGTTCGTCGAGGACAACCAAATGGATGTCGGGGTTGGCCAGGAAGCCGCGCGCGACCTGCCATCCCTCCCTCGCCTTGGCTGTATCGCGTTCGCGGTCCTGCGTGTCCCAGGTGAAGCCCTCGCCCAGCACATGCCAGCGCACCCCGGGCTGGCGGCTGAAGAACGCTTCCTCGCCGGTATCGGTGCGGCCCTTGATAAACTGGGCCACGCCCACCTTCATGCCGTGCCCGAGCGCGCGGGCGACCATGCCGAAGGCGGAGGATGATTTGCCCTTGCCGTTGCCGGTCAGGACCAGCAGCACGCCCTGGTCACGATCGGCCTGGGCGATATGCGCATCGATCACCGCCTTCTTGTGCTCCATGCGCCGACGATGGCGCTCCCCGGCATCCGATCCGCTCATGGTCTCAGGCCTGTGGCGCGCCCGAACGTCGGGGGGCAGTCCCGGAGGCCAATGTCAACGCGACATGCGCGACGACCACCGAGCCCAAATAAAGCGCCAACCCTTCGAGCCCATGGGGGAAATAAGTGACCAGGCGTCCGCCGAACTGAGCGAGGCTGGTCTCGGCAAAACGCCCCGAAAAGTAATAAAACCCGCCACTGGACAGCAATTCGCTGATCGTGGCCCCGGCCAGGGCGTATCCGGCCAGCCAGATCAGGTTGGCGGGTTCGAAGCGGTAACGGGCGGCGTAAAGACGCCCGGCGAACCACAAGGCGCCGTAGGCCGGCAACAGGAAACCGTAGGCGGCGCTGACGCAGAAGTCGCTGACGCCGAATTGCGTGATCGCCACATAGTCGCTCAGACCCGCCAGTCCCAACAGCCCGGCGAACACCCAGGCCGGCCGCAGATAAAATCCGGCCAGGAAAAACACCGCCCAGGACGCGTCGGGCAAATGGGTGATGCTGGCGAAATGGTGGCTACGGGTGGCGGCCATCAGCAAGGCGAGCCCCGCGAACAGGGGCCAGAAGGTTTTCGATGTCGTGTCGCTCATGTCTCGTCTCCGGTTTTGTAAATGTCGATTCGGCCGCGCTCACGCCGCTGCCTGGTCTGGGACACGGCGCGCGCTTATTCCGACACTCGGTCACAGCGCTTCCGGCTGGTAACGCAGGGTTAAAAAGAAGTTGCGGCCGTCCTGATGAAAATAGCGCGCGGTTTCATAATGCTCGTCCAGCAGATTAGCGAGCCGGGCCTCCAACGACAAGCCCGCATGGATGGCCACCGTCGCGCGCAGATCCACCGTGACGAAACCGTTCAGCCGGTGCGCGTTGGCCACGTCGTCGAAGCGGCGGTCTTCACCATGGACGGTGGCGCCCAATTTTACCGGGCCGACGGCGCGGTCGATATCGAAACGGAACATGGCTTGCGAACGGCGCGCGAGGCGATTGCCCCGGTTGGCGCCTGCGCTGCGGTTTTCCGGATCCAGCAGGCTGAGCGTGGTGGCAAGGTCGAAACCCCACAAGCGGGTCGATGCCTGACCCTCCAGCCCCACTATGCGAACCCGCTCCAGGTTCTGGGCGCAGTAATAGTACGGCGGCTTGCAGATCGCAAGATCGAATACCGGCGTGATCATGTTGTCGATTTCGGTATGGTAGCCATTGAGCGACCAGGACACGCCGGCCTGCTTGCCGCTGACCCCCACCTCCCAGCTCTCCGAATTTTCCGGCGTCAGGGTCGGCGTGCCGTAGTTGGGATAATAAAGCTCGTTGAACGTGGGCGCCTTGAATGCATTTCCCCAGGAGGCCGACAACCGCACGTCGTTGTCGAAGCGATACCCCAAGGCCACGTTGCCGGTGGGATAGCTGCCGAATTGCTCGTTATCGTCGAAACGGGTCCCCAGGACCGCGTCGAAGCCCCCCAGAGTCATCTGGTATTGGGCGAATCCGGCCTTGTCGTCGCGTGAGTCGACGCTGTAGCGTTGGCTGCTGCTGACGCGGTCGTTGTAGTAGTCCAGTCCCACCGTGAGCAGATGCCCCTGAGCCAGGTTGATGTCGTTCTGCCAGGACAGGCTAACCCGCTCGGTATTGAACGAATTGATGAACTGGCCGTAGTAAAGGCTGTCGGACTCGTCGATGCTGCGCCCGGCGCGCAGACTCATGTCCCAATCCTCCACGGGCGAGTAGCGTAGGCGCCCTCCCAGCGTTTGTTGCACGAAGGGGGAGCGATTGCCGCTGTATAGGCTGCCGTCGTATTTGTTGAGGCCTTCCGCGTGCAGGAGATTCGCTTCGACCTCCAGTCCGTTGTCGAAACGATAGCCGGCCCGCGCGCTGCCTGAAGTGTTGCGATAGCCGTCGGGATCGGGCTCGTCGACGAAGCAACCGCCGAATTCGGCCTTAGAGCGGGTGTCGCAGGTATTGAAGCCACGGGTTTCCAGACGGGAGCCGTTCAGACTGTACCAGGCACGCTCGTCTCCTCCGGAAACGCCGCCGGCCACCTTGTAAGCCGAATGACTGCCTGCCCCGACGCTGAGCGTAGGTTTGAAACCCTTGCCGCCCTTACGGGTGAATATCTGGATCACGCCGCCGACGGCTTCCGAACCGTACAGACTGGAACGCGGTCCGCGCACGATTTCGATGCGTTCGATCTGATCCACGGGCAAGTCCTGGAAGGCCATGGTGCCCAAGGTCGCCGAACCGGCGCGCACACCGTCGATGAGGACCAGCAGATGATCGGAGTCGGTGCCGCGCAAGTACAAGCTGGCATTCTTTCCCAATCCGCCGTTGCTGGAGATGGAAAGACCCGGCACGCCACGCAGCAGATCCTGCACGGACTGGACCTGGCGCCGCTCGATTTCCGCCCGATCGACGACGGTGACGGAGGCCAGCGATTGGTCGACCCGACGCTCGGTACGAGTCGCGGTGATCGTGATAGGATCGAGCCTGGTCGGCTCCGGTTCTTCGGCCTGGCTGTTCGCAAGGCAAACGGACAGCATGACTGCCGACAGGCAGCGTGTTTGGATTTTCATAAGAGAGCTCCCTCGGCACACCCGCGCGAGATGGGATTGATCGCAAGACATGCGTGAGAGGAAGCGAAGGAGACGCGCGCAGGCATCGCCGGGCTCCGCCCTCCGCGATGCCGACTGGGCAACAGGCCGGTATCCGGGCTCGCGAGCGGGGGACTCCCCGGAACAACGCCTTCCCATGCCGTCTGGGGCACAGTGGCCTCGTGTTGTTCCACGACTCGCTTACCGTTGCGGGGGCAGCGCCGGCCTAGTTTCGAGCGGGTCGAAACGCACCGGCTTCCCGTTTAAACCCGACCCTTAAGACGAGGGCCGCGTCACCTGAAGCGGTGCGTAGGGTAATGGGCGGCACCCGGGGCGTCAAATCGGACGGCTTTCGTTATCGATGTGAAACCCGAGGCACTTGCCGTGGTCTGACGATTTGGTTTCAATCGGACTCATCCTAAGCCAATAGAATAAGAAAAGGGGCCCATCCATGCGCGAGTTCGCGGCATACACCATGCGTGGTCCGTATCACGCAATCTTCCTGGTCGGCTTGTTCGGCATCTTGTCGCTGCTGTTCATGCCGCTGGCGCTGCCGGGCGTGGCGGCGCTGGCCCTGGTGTCCTTGCGTTTGGGTTTGCGTTCGGCGGGATACGTGATGGTCGGTGCCCTGGTACCGGTGCTCGTGGGCTGGTGGCTGATACCGATGAAGGCCGTCGTACCCTTTCCTCACGTATTCGTACTCTGGGGCATCAGCCTGCTGGCGGCCGAAATCCTGCGGCGCAAGGAATCCCACGGTTTGACCGCCGCCGCGGTGACCCTGGCCTGCGCCCTCATCGTGATCACCCTGCATCTGGCCACCGGGGACCCGGCCGACTACTGGCAGGGGGAGCGGGTCGCGGACGCGGTCGGTACGGTGCCGGCCGTCGACGAGGACGACCTGCGCAAGGCCGGCACACCTCCGCGTCTGCTGGACGGCCTGATCGCCCTGCTGCTGGGCGTGGTCGCGTATGCCGCCGTCCTGCTGGGACGCTGGTGGCAAAGCCTGCTGTATAACCCGGGCGGATTCGGCGCAGAATTTCGCCGCCTGCGGCTGCCGAAGGGCGCACTGCCGCTCACCGCCCTGATACTGCTGGCGTCCAGCCAGATCGACACGACCCTGCTGGACGACCTGTTCATCGCCTCGCTGTTGATGTACTTTTTCGCCGGCCTGGCGGTCATCCATGCCATCGCCCACAAGCGCCGCCTGAAAAACGCCTGGCTGTCCCCGCTTTATCTGGCGCTGGCCGTGCTGCCCCAATTCGCCGTGGTGGGCGTCGCCTTCCTGGGTGCCCTGGACCTGTTCGCTCATTTCAGAGGCAAGCCCAAATGATTCCCTACCGCGACACGGTTCCTCTGCGTTACACGCCCTGGGTGACCTGGACCCTGATCGCGGTGAACTTCGCCCTTTTCGTACTGGTGGACTTCCTTCCAGAACGGACTCAGGTCCATGTGACCTATCTCTACGGTCTGGTTCCCGCGCGTTACGGCTACCCCGGCTGGGCGGCCTGGTTCGGCCTGTCGCCGGACGATTACACCCCTCTCGTCACCCATATGTTCCTGCACAGCAATTGGCTGCACGTCACGCTCAACATGTGGCTGCTATGGATCTTCGGAGACAACATCGAGGACCGCATGGGCGGGATACGCTTCCTCGCGTTTTATCTGCTGTGCGGCGTGGCCGGAGCCGGTTTGCAGATTTTCGCCAACGCCCATTCGACGACCCCGCTGATCGGCGCCTCGGCGGCCATCGCGGGTATCCTGGGCGCCTATTTCTTCCTGCTCCCGAACGCCCGCATCGTGATCTGGGTGTTCATGCTGCCGATCTTCTTCCAGGTGCCGGCCATCGCCTTTTTAGGCATCTGGGTCATGTTCCAGCTCTACAAGATCACCACCGGCCTCAGCAGCGGCGCCGCCTTTACCGACGTGGCCTGGTGGGGCCACCTGGGCGGATTCATCGCCGGCGCACTGATCCACAGGGGCTTTCTTTCCGCCGATCGGGCGGCCTCCTTTTCCGGACGGGAGCGGCACGCACCGTGAGTTATCGCATTCATCCTTCCGAGCGGGTGCGGCATACGATAGACCAGCGTGCATTCCTGCGCGTGCTGGCCGAGCACCTGCCCGTGGAAAATCTGTTGTCGGATCCGGAAGACCTGCGGCCTTACGAATGCGACGGCCTGTCCGCCTATCGGACCCTGCCGTGGATCGTGGCCCTGCCCGACTCCCTGGAGCAGGCTCGCGCCGTATTACGCCTGTGCCGCCAGCACGGCGTGCCGGTGGTCGCCCGCGGCGCGGGCACCGGACTCTCCGGCGGCGCCTTGCCGGTCGAGAACGGCGTGCTGCTGAGCCTGGCCAAGTTCAACCGCATCCTGGCCATCGACCCCGTCAACCGCACGGCGACGGTACAGCCCGGTGTGCGCAACCTGGCGGTATCGGAAGCCGCCGCAGTCCACGGACTGTATTACGCCCCCGACCCGTCCTCGCAGATCGCCTGCACGGTCGGCGGCAATGTGGCCGAAAACGCCGGTGGCGTGCATTGCCTGAAATACGGCTTGACCGTGCATAACGTCCTGAACCTGAAACTCCTGACCCTGGACGGCGACCTGCTCGAACTGGGCACGGGCGGGCTGGACGCACCCGGTTACGACCTCCTGGCCTTGATCACGGGCTCCGAGGGCCTGCTCGGCGTCGTGGCCGAACTCACCCTCAAGCTACTGCCCCTGCCGGAAACCGCCCAGGTGCTGCTGGCCGCCTACGAGTCGATCGAGCAAGCCGGCGAGGCCGTGGCCGCCGTCATCGCCGCCGGGCTGATACCGGCGGGCCTGGAAATGATGGACAACATGGCCCTACGCGCGGCCGAAGAATTCATCCACGCGGGCTATCCGGTGGATGCCGCCGCCATCGTGCTGTGCGAAATGGACGGGGCGGCCAGTCAGGTTCAGTCCGACATCGCGCGGGCGCACGCAGTCTTGACCGCGAGCGGCGCGCTCAGCGTGCAGACAGCCCCGGACCCGCAGACGCGGAAAAAATTCTGGGCCGGGCGCAAGGCCGCGTTTCCCGCCATCGGCCGCCTCGCGCCGGATTACTACTGCATGGACGGCACCATCCCGCGCTCGCGCCTGTCCCGGGTGCTGGCGGGCATCGCCCGGCTGTCCGAAGAATACGGCATGGACGTGGCCAACGTGTTCCACGCCGGGGACGGCAACCTCCACCCGCTCATACTCTACGATGCCAACCGGCCCGGCGACCTGGAGAAAGCCGAAGAATTCGGCGGCCGCATACTGGAACTCTGCATTTCGGCCGGCGGCACCCTTTCCGGCGAGCATGGGGTGGGCGTGGAAAAAATCAGCCAGATGTGCGCCCAATTCACCGAAGCCGAGCTGCGCCTGTTTCACGCCGTCAAAGCCGTATTCGACCCCGACGGCTTGCTCAATCCCGGCAAGGCCATCCCCACCCTGCCCCGCTGCGCGGAGTTCGGCGCCCTGCACGTGCACGGCGGCAAGCTGCCCCATCCGGAACTGGAACGGTTTTGACCCGTGCGGCGATGCCGATCCAGACGCTCGAAGACAGGTCTACAGAGGCCGGAATCATGACGAAACGAACTAAGCCGCCCATGAAGCACCTGGCCTGGGCCGTACTTCCGGCAGTGCTCTTCTCGAGCGCATGGAACGTGCTCTCCGACGAGAAACGCAGCCGGGGTCAACTGCTTTACGTCCCCGTTTATTCAGAAGTACCCTACGGCGACAAGGGACTGACCCTGAACCTGACAGCGACCCTGAGCCTGCGCAACACGGACAGCAAGCATCGGATCACCGTCGACAAGGTGGACTACTACAGTTCGACCGGAAAGCTGGTTCGGTCTTATCTGAGCAAGCCCGTTAGCCTGGAGCCCCTGGCCTCCGTCGAACACGTCGTCCGGGAGTCCGACCGCAGCGGCGGTATCAGCGCCAGCTTCCTGGTGGAATGGGAAAGCGCGGCCTCTGTATCCGTGCCCTACGTCGAGGTCTTGATGATCAACAGCACCTACAATCAGGGTATCGCTTTCAACAGCCCCGCCCGAGTGTTGGAGGAAAAACCATAACCCGCACCGTATTTGCTTCGCCGTGACTGCCGGCCTCGCGGTAGCGGCGGCAAACTCGCGTAACCCGACGCCGCAAGACTAGCTCCGACATGAACTCGCCCATCGACGAACCCGAATCTTATTGGCGGGAAAAATATCTGAGGCTCCTCAACAGCGGGGAAGCCTACCAACTCGACCAGGAACAGCGCGAGCAATTGCTGAGCAAGGCGGTGATCCGCCTGACTTATGCCGCAAGCGGTTTCGACCCGGCGCTGGACCCCCATCTGCTGGCGCTCCGCGAGGTGATGCGCAAGGAGTTGAAAACTTCGGACCTGCGTCAACAGCTCGACGCTTTGATGGATGCAATGATACGCGTCCCGCCTTCCGACCATTCCGATGCCGCGCGGGCCACCGGCCTGGAACTGTTGCGCTTCCTCAAATCGCCGCAGTTGGCCTACCGGGATGAAAAGGCGCTGGATGTCTTGCAGGAACGGATAGAATCGAACACCTTCGGCACCGAAGACCAGTTGTTTGCGGCCGTGGCCAAGCGGCTGAATGAACGTCCCGGGGAGGAAAGCCGGGGTTGGATGGGGCGCTTGCTCGGCGGGCACATCGACTCCTCGGCGGACGAAAGCAAGCTGCGTGGCCCCCTGGAAGGCCTGCTGAAAGCGGTCAGTGCGCCGGCCTCCCTGGAAAAGCGGAAAATCCAGTTGATAGAGCGAGTCAGTCACGGCGACGCCAACCTGATCGGCCTGCTCGACTCATCCGCAGCGTTGATTACCGAAATCGGCGCCGAACTGAGCAAAGAGCATCAAGCCTTGCACGAATTTCTCTCCGCCCTGAGCGCCAAGCTCGGCCAGTTGGAGGAAAAGACTTTCGAACTGCAGGCGCAGAACCAGGAGTCGGCGGAAATCCGCCGGACCCAAGGTGAGGCGGTCGGCGAAGAAGTGGCCGGCCTGCGGTCGGCAGCGCGTGATGAGACCGATTTGCTGAAGCTCAAGGATATCGTGGAAACCCGGCTGGATTTCGTCGCCACCCAACTGGAAGCGCATAAAAGTGAGGAAGAAGCCCGCTTCGCGGCGAGTCAGAAACAACTGCGGGACGTATCGCTAAGACTGGTATTGCTGGAGCAGGAATCCGACGACCTGCGCACCCGGCTTTCGCAGGCCCACGACATCGCGTATACCGATGCGTTGACCCGCTTGCCCAACCGCGCGGCCTACCAGGAACGGATCGAGCTGGAGGAAAAGCGCTGGCGCCGGTTCCGCCAGCCCATCAGCTTGGTGATCTGGGACATCGACCGCTTCAAGCAGATCAACGACCGCTTCGGCCACGCCTCGGGCGACAAGGCGCTGAGTTTCATCAGCCGCATCCTCATCAGCTCGGTGCGCAGCACGGATTTCGTCGCGCGCTACGGCGGCGAGGAATTCATCATGCTGCTGGTCGGCTCGGACGAGAACGACGCCATGGACGTGGCGGAAGAAATGCGCAAACGCATCGAAGAGTGCGAATTCACCACCCACGGCAAACGGGTATCCATCACCATCTCCTGTGGAATGAGCCAGTTCAAGGGCCAGGACCGCTACGAAGACGTGTTCGAACGGGCCGATCAGGCGCTCTACCAAGCCAAGCGCAAAGGCCGCAACCGCTGCGAACTCGCTCCGGTCAACCGCTAGACGGACGGTGCTCGACAGGAACTTGGGCAGGCCTGGGAATACCCTGACCGACTCCGCAACACCTTCGACTTAACCAAGCCCTCGGGTTGCGTTAGGGTCAGGCAGAGGCTGGCTTGCTTGTGAGCCCGAACGGAAATGTTATATAGTCACAGACGCGCTCGGGCCCGACGGCCGAGCATGAGCCTAGTGGCATCCTTTTAATTCGAGTGTCATGCCATTAGTTCTGCGAACCAGCACTCACCTTAGGGAGAACGACCCGTGCGCAAGCAGTTCCTCATTCTGGCAGCCTCGGCCGGCACCTTTGCCCTGTCCGTACAGGCGGAAAACCAGCCGATACAGGAACTGGAAGCGGTCGTCGTCACAGCCCCCTTGCGCGACAAGGCCACAGAATCGGCCGTGCCGGTCACGGTCCTGAAGGACGACGATCTGCGCCGGAAAATAGGCCATAGCATCGGCGAAACCTTGAAGCAGGAACTGGGCATCACCAGTCAATCATTCGGGCCCGGCGTGGGCACGCCGGTGATACGGGGACAAAGCGGCCCCCGCGTGCGCGTGCTGGCGAACGGCATCGGCAGCAACGATGCCTCCGCCGTCAGTCCCGACCATGCCACCAGCGTCGAACCCCTGCTGGCCGAACGCATCGAAGTGCTACGCGGACCCGCGACCCTGCTTTACGGCAGCGGCGCCATGGGCGGCGTGGTCAACGTCATCGATAACCGGATTCCGGGATTCCGGCCCGATAAGCTGTTCGGCGGCGCAGTGGAGCAACGCTACGACTCGGCTTCCGACGAAACCAGCACGGCCCTGAAGGCCGAAGGCGGGCAAGGCGAGTTTGCCTACCACCTCGACGGCTTTTACCGGGAGCGCAACAACCTCGATATCGGCGGCCGGGGCATCGATGTCGGCGCGGTGAGCGTCACCGATCCCTCGCTGAACGTCGTATCGAATCCCGAGGGGACTTTGCCCAATACCTGGGGACACGCCATCAGCGGCTCCGCCGGGGCTTCGTGGGTCGGCGAACCCGGTTTCGCCGGCGTTTCCATCAACCGCCTGGAAAACAACTACGGTATCGCCCCCGATGGAACCGGGGAAGAATTCGTCCGTATCGACCTCAGGCAAACCAAGTACGACTTCAAGAGCGAACTGGACCATCCCTTCGGCTTCGCCAAGGCTTTGCGCACGCGCCTGGGTTATACCGACTATCAACACACGGAAATCGCCAACGGTGCTCCCGGGGCGTTTTTCACCAACCAGTCCTACGAAGGCCGCGTCGAACTGACGCATGAGGATTGGGGGCCCGTACGAGGCGCCGTCGGATTTCAGGCCACCGCCAGCGATTTCAGCGCCACCGAGAAACTGACCGGAGCGACCATCGTCCCCCGCTCCCAGATCAACAGCTACGGTATTTTCGCAGTGGAATCCCTGGACTTCGGCTCGGTGACCTATCAGTTGGGGACACGCGTCGAGGAAACCACGCTGGCGCCGGAAGACGTAAAAGACCTGAGCTATACCCCAGTCAGCGCGTCCGCCTCCGCCCTGTGGAAAGTCGACCAAGGCAACCAGCTGAGCTTGGCCATCACCCGCTCCTCGCGCGCCCCTCAGGTACAGGAACTGCTCTCCAACGGATTTCACGACGCCACGCGCAGCTACGAGCGGGGTGACCTCAAGCTCAAGGAAGAGACCTCCTACAACCTGGATCTGGGCTACCGGTTCAAGTCCGACTGGATGCGGGCCGAGTTCGACCTGTTCCATAACTGGGCCACCGACTACATCTTCCAGCAACGCACGGGGGAATTCGTCGACGAGGAAGGCAATCCCTGCCAGGACGCTTGCGTGCCCGTGCTGACCAGCGCACAGGGTGAGGCGATCTTCAAAGGCTACGAAGCCAAGCTGGTTTTCCCGGTCATGGAAAACCGCTGGGGCCTGCTCGACCTGACTCTGTACAGCGATTACACGCGCGGCGAGTTCGTGCGGGGCGGCGACGTGCCGCGCATGCCGCCCCTGCGCTACGGCGTGCAGTTCGATCATACGGCGGACAAATGGACCAGTTATCTACGCCTGACGCGGGCCGAATCGCAACCGCACGGGGGCGAGCACGAAACGGCCACGGCCGCTTATCTGCTGCTGAACATCGGCACGCAATACCAGGTCGAGGCCTTCCACGACGCCAAGCTCACGGTGTTCGCCAAGGGCAATAACCTGCTCGACGACACCATCCGCAACTCCACCTCCTATCTGCGCAATTTCGCCCCGGAAGCCGGACGCGGAGCCGAGGTGGGCCTGCGCATCAGCTATTGATCCGGGCCCCGCGGCAGGGCCGCCCTCCTTGCCGAAGAGTATGTGTATAATCCGCCCGGCTCGCCGCGAGATATCGCATTAAGCAGCCGAGAACCCGCGCCGTGCCAGCCGCGCGGGTTTTTTGTCGTGACTCGGACCCGCCCCCAGCCAATGACCCAATTGACACTCTATGGAACCGCAGGCTGTCACCTGTGCGAAGAAGCCTGGAGCCAACTCGAAGCCTTGTCGGAAATACGCAGCAAGCAGCCGGCGATTCGTGTAGTCGACATCGCCGACGAGCCTGAATGGATGGAGCGATACGGCCTTACGATTCCCGTATTACGAGACGAAACCAGCGGCAGAGAGCTGAACTGGCCCTTTCAGCCGGAAGATCTGCGGCGATTCATTTCAAGCGCCTTAATCAACCAGCCCGGAGATCCCGCCATGACTCAACCCTTCCGCATCGAAAAAGACAGCATGGGCGAACTCCGAGTACCCGCGGACGCCCTCTATGCCGCGCAGACCCAGCGCGCCGTGGAAAATTTTCCCATCAGCGGCATCGCCATGCCCGCCGAATTCATCCGTGCGGTAGCCCTGATCAAGCAAAACGCCGCGGGTGTCAATCGCAGCCTGGGCCTGCTGGACAACGATCTCAGCCGGGCGATCGAGGCGGCGGCGGCCGAAATTGTCGACGGGCGGCATCTGGAACACTTCCCCATCGACGTGTTTCAGACCGGATCCGGCACCAGCACCAACATGAACGTCAACGAGGTGATCGCCACCCTCGCCTCGCGGCTCGCTGGCCGGATGGTCAGCGCCAACGACCATGTGAACATGGGGCAGAGTTCCAACGACACCATTCCCACCGCGATCCACGTCAGCGCCGCCCTCGCCTGCCATCGAGACCTGATCCCGGCCCTGGAGCATTTGCAAGCCACGATAGCCTACAAGGCCCGCTCGCTCGACGGCATCGTCAAGACCGGGCGCACCCATTTGATGGACGCCATGCCCATACGCCTGAGCCAGGAACTCGACGGCTGGGCGCAACAGATCGGCAACGGGGTGGAGCGCGTCCGTTCAGGCCTGGTGCGCATCTACCGCCTGGCTCAAGGCGGCACCGCCGTGGGCACCGGCATCAATGCCCACCCGGAATTCGCCGGCAAGCTGGCCGAAGCCCTGGCCGACGCCACCGGCCTTCCTTTCCAGCCCAATGCCTCGTTCTTCGAGAGCCTGAGCAGCCAGGACGCGGCCGTGGAGCTGTCCGGTCAGCTCAAGACGGTGGCGGTCGGCCTCATGAAGATCGCCAACGACCTGCGCTGGATGAACTCGGGCCCCTTGGCCGGCCTCGGCGAAATCGAACTGCCCGCCCTGCAGCCCGGTTCCAGCATCATGCCCGGCAAGGTGAATCCGGTGATACCGGAAGCCGCCGCCATGGTCGCCGCCCAGATCATCGGCAACGATGCGACCATCACCGTGGCCGGTCAATCCGGCAATTTCCAGCTCAATGTGATGCTGCCGGTCATCGCCCACAATCTGCTGCAAAGCATCGCGCTGCTCGCCAACGTCTCGCGCCTGCTGGCGGACAAGGCGATCGCCGACTTCACGGTGCGGGAAGACAACCTGAGCCGGGCGCTCGCCCTCAATCCCATCCTGGTCACGGCCCTGAACCCCATCATCGGCTATGCCAAGGCGGCCGAAATCGCCAAGACCGCCTACAAGACCCAGCGGCCCGTCATCGACGTCGCGGTCGAAATGACCGGCATGCCGGCCGACGAACTGAAACGCCTGCTGGACCCGGCCAAGCTGACGCAAGGCGGGATACAAGCCTGATCGGAGCGTACTTCAGTTCTCCGTCCGGCGCCCCACCTTGCGCCGGGCCTGGAGCACGTTGTGGACCTGCTCCAGTTTATCGAGGGCCATGCTGAGCTGTCCGATGTCGCTGACCTCCAGCGTGATCGCCATGGTGACCGACTGGTTGTGCGTGTCGGTGCGCGTGTCGGTGCGCAGGATATTGATATGCTCCTGGGCGAGGATATGGGTCACGTCTTTCAGCAAGCCTTTGCGATCGATGGCCTGAACCTCGATTTCAACGGGGAAGGTCGTGGCCTCCTCGCCCCAACCCACCTCGATCAGGCGCGCCTGCTTGTGTACGGGCAGATTCAGGATGTTCTCGCAGTCCTGCCGATGGATGGCCACCCCACGGCCTACCGTGATGTAACCGATGATGGGCGTGCCCGGCGTGGGCTGACAGCACGTGGCGAAATGGGTCAGGAGATTGCGCACACCCTGCACGGTCACCTGATCCGGTTCCACCGTCGCGGGAAACTCGTGTTTGCGCGTAGCCGGCTGGACGGGAGCGGTATGGAACCCCGGTACCTGCAAGGTCGCCGCCAACTGGGCCTGACCGATTTCGGCGCGGCCTATGGCCAGCAGCAAGTCGTCCGGACGCGACAGATGAAAGTGACGGGCCAACTCGTCCAGATCGCTGTCTCTTAATCCCGGCAGGCCCAACTTGTGGCGCTCCCGCTCGAGCAGGGCGCGCCCGGCACGCAGATGCTTCTCGTGGTCCTGCTGCTTGAACCACTGCTTGATTTTGCTGCGCGCATTCGGGGTCGAAACATAACCCATGTGCGGATCCAACCATCCCAGGCTGGGCCCGCCGTGTTTGGCGGTGAGAATCTCGACTTTCTCCCCCGAATTAAGTGCGTGGCTCAGCGGGACGATATGCCCGTTCACCTTGGCTCCTCGGCAACGGTGGCCAATTTCGGAGTGGATGGCGTAAGCGAAATCCAGGGGCGTCGCGCCTTTCTTGAGCCGGATGACCTGGCCTTTGGGGGTGAGCACGAAAATCTGGTCGGCGAAGAGTTCGGAGCGGAAATCTTCCAGCAGCGCTTGATCGTCGTTCCGGCTGTCCAGCAGGCGACGCAAGGAATTGATGCTGCGATCCAGCGCCGCGTCCTGCTTGCCGCCTTCCTTGTAGCGCCAATGGGCGGCCACGCCGTGTTCGGCGAAGTCGTGCATTTCGCGGGTGCGTATCTGCACTTCGACGGAGCGCCCCTCCGGACCGACCACCACGGTATGCAGCGACTGGTAGCCGTTGTCCTTGGGGTTGGCGATATAGTCATCGAACTCCTTGGGGACATGCAGCCATTCGTTGTGGACGATGCCCAGAACCGCATAACAACTCGCCGGTTTGTCGACTATCACCCGGACGGCCAGGAGGTCGTACAAGTCATCCAGGGCCAGGTGCTTGCGCCGCATCTTGCTCCAGATACTGAACAAATGCTTGGGCCGCCCATAGATCTGGGCGTCTATGCCGTTGTCCTTCAGCGCCTTGTCCAGCAGGGCAATGAAATGGCCTATGTATTTTTCCCGCTCCGCCCGCTTGCCATCGAGGGAGGTGGCCAGATTCTTATATGCATCCGGCTCCAGATAGCGGAAAGACAAATCCTCCAGTTCCCATTTCAACTGCCCCAGACCCAATCGGTTGGCGAGCGGGGAAAAGAGATCCAGGGTCTCCCGCGCGATACGATAACGCACGCTGGGGTCCTGTTCGTGCTTGAGCGAGCGCAAACGCTGCAGACGATAGGCCAGCTTGACGAGCACCGCGCGTACATCGTTGACCACCGCCAGCAACATGCGGCGCAGCAATTCGGCCTGTTCCGGTTCGCAAACCTCCGCCGTGTATTCGTTGAAGGTGTTCAGCCAGTTGACCTTTTGCACCAAACTGGCCACCGGCTCCCCGAACTGGGACTTGATGGACTCTTCGGCCAGATTCTCGCGCAGCCAGGGATCGCTGAGCAGGGCCGCCTGCACCGTGAGCGCGTCGACCCCCAAGCCCAGCAGGATGTGCGCTACATCCAGGCCACGCGGGCGTTGCTGCGGGTCGCGATCGCGCGCCATGACGGCGTGGCGCACGGCCTCGGCCAAGCGCGTCCTTTCCCGGGAAGAAAAACCTGCGGCGAGCTTTTCCAGAAGCTCGTCGTGAGAGTGCGACGAAATATCGCGTTCGTAGAGGCTGTGTTTCATTGTTTTACACAGGTAATGTGGCCGATTCGACTAGAACTATAGGCTAGGCAAATCGTGGGCCACATCGGGCGGCGGCGGCTTATCAATTCATCGATAGCAGGTCCGGCGCGGGTTTACCGATGTGGTAGCCCTGCGCGTAGTCCACGCCGTAATCCATCAGCAAGCGGACGATGGCCTCGTTTTCCACGAATTCCGCGACCGTCTTTTTGCCATAGGCGCGGGCCATCTCGACCATGGCGCGGACGGAAATCTGATCGTCCCGGTTGTCCGGTAAATTGCGGATGAAAGCGCCGTCGATCTTAATGCAGTCCACGGAAAACTGCTTAAGATAATAAAAGGAAGCGAAACCGCTGCCGAAATCGTCCAAGGCCAGAACACAGCCCCATTCGCGCAGCGTATTCACGAAAGCGCGCGCTTCGTTGAAATCCGCGACGGCGGCCGTTTCCGTGATTTCGAAGATCACCCTCGAAGGATCGACGGCGCTGCTTTGCAGCAGTCCGCGCAGGTCTTCCAGGAGTTGTGTGTCGCCGATGCTGGCGCCGGACAAATTGATCGCCAGCCCGATGCCTTGCGCCTCGGGAGGCATGCTCGCCAGTTTTTTCAAACTATTGCGCACGACCCATCGATCCAGCTCGCCGATCAGGCCGCTGCGCTCGGCGACTTCCAGGAAATCCCCCGGCGTCGAAATCGATCCGTCCTCATTCCGCAAGCGCAGCAACACTTCGTAGTGACTCAGTTTATTGTCGGACAAGCGCACCACCGGCTGATAAAAAAGCACGAAATGGTCGTGGGCGATGCCCTGCTTGATGCGCTCCTCCCAACTCACCCAGTCATACATGCGTTCCCGCGCTTTCTCTTCGGCCGAGAACAGATGCCAGCCTGCCCGTTTGTTGCTTTTGGCCTGAAACATCGCGATGTCGGCATTGACCAACAACTCGCGCGCATCCCGGCCATGCTCGGGAAACAAGGCGATGCCTACGCTGGCGGTCACGCGATATCCGCTGGCGGTATCCATCCGGAAGTCCATCAACGCCTGGATCACCCGCTCGGCCAGGGATATTGCCTGCTCGCGATCCACATTCAGGGTCGCGAGCGCGAACTCGTCTCCGCCGAGTCGACCCACCTCGCCGAGCGTAGGAACTTGGCCGAGCAAGGATTTCAGCTCGTTGGCCACCTGGGTCAGCAAATCGTCTCCCGCCTGGTGTCCGGCGATATCATTCAAATATTTGAAGCGGTCCAGGTCGAGGTAGAGCAAGGCGCCTTCAATGTGCAGGCGTTGCGCCATATCGAGCATGCGCTCCAAGGCATCCTGAAACCCGCGCCGGTTGAGCGTATCGGTCAAGGGGTCGTGTGCCTGGAGATAATTGAGGTGACGCTCGTTGCGTTTGCGCTCGGAGATGTCCAGCCCCACCGAGAGCAAGGCCGCTTCGCCCAATGCCGCCCCGCTCAGACGGGTATGCACCCAGGAAATCTCGTGTTTCGCGTTCTCTCCAAAGGCATTCATGGCGGATTCGTGCCGCCAGTGCCGCGTCTGACCGGCGATGATTTCACGCAGACGGCCGTACATGTCGATCGCGGCATCCGGCAGCAAGACGGAATTGAGCAAGGGCAGCCCGATCACATCGGTTTCCGAGTAACCGGTCAGCTTGCGCCCGTATTGATTGAGGGTGAGCAGGCAGCCGGCCTGATCCGACGTGGCGATGATCACCTCGGCGTGTTCGAGCAGATTGTCGGCAAACTCCTTTTCCAGCGTGATCTCACGCAAAGCCGCGCGCAACGATTGGGTACGCTCTTCGACTTGGTGCTCCAGTTGTTCGAGACGCTCGGAAAGGGCTATGGCCGTGTTATCGAGCAAATCGATTTCATCGAAAAATCGCTCGCCTTTACGCGGATGCACGATGCGGCGCAAGCGCTCGAATTCGCTGCGTCCCAGCAGGGGAATGGCATGAGCGGTGCGCAGGATGCGGTCCAGGTGCCGCCCCAGGGAAACGTAGATGAGCACCATGGACGAAGCCGTCGAAAGCAAGGCGGCCAATAGCGAACGCCAAACGGCGCGATCGATATCGGCGAGGCCGGCGCTGATGTCTTCCAGCACCAAGATGCGCATGCCGGGCGCCCGATTCTCGGGGCTCAAGCCGATCTGGCCCACCTCATAAACCCCGTCCTGCGTTGTTAACCGCTGGGGCTGCTGAGCCAGTTGCGAGAGGGGGATTTCGCTCGCCAATCGCTGCAGCAAGACGTGATTACGTTCGCGGTTCGATGCCGCTTCGAGCTTCAAGCCCCATGGCCCCACGAGGCCGTCCTCCTCCGCACGATTCGGCTCGGCCAATACGGCGATATCCGCGGCAGCCGTATCGTGAAAGGTAAGCACCGTATCTGCCAGCGACGCGCCCACGGCGAACATACCGGTCATGCGGCTTTGCGCCAGCACAGGCGCCAGGGCCCGGATGCCACACTGAACGGTACAGTCTACGAAGCTGCTGGGGGTTTCATTCCTGCGCACGCTCTCTTGAACCTGTTGCCAGGCCGGCGAGGCCAGGACGACATTCATGTCCTCTCCACCGGTCCATTGCGCTCGCAATATCCCGGAATACTCCACATACAAGGCGTCGGACAAGCCCATGTCGAGTTGAAAAGCCGACCAGAACTGGTCGAAACGGAGTTTGAACGCCTCCAGATCGTCCTTGCCGAGATCGTCCCGGACATGGGACAGTGCCGGCAGGGCCGCGGCGACTTGTTCGAGATGCTTGCGCTGCTGACGGATCAAGCCGTTGATTTGCTGCTCGTACCGTGCCATGGCCATGAAGCGGCTTTCCTGATGACGGTCGAGCAGGTACAAGCGGAACAACTGGGCGAACAGCACGCTGAGCGGAAGCGAGAGCAGCAGCAGGAGTATGATGAGTTTCCAGCGCAAGCTGAAGCGCGGCTGCCGGAGGAGCTCGCGACGCGCTGACCTTGGTTGCAAGGTGTGCGGTTCCATCGTAGTCAAAAGCGGTAGGAACCCAACAGGATCACCATATCCCAACGCCTTTCCAGGTCCCGCCGATCGGGATTGTCCAGCGGCGATAACCACACGGTGCCATCGACGTGGTGATATTCCGCCCGCAACATTAAGGATGACGTCACATCAAACCTCAGGCCGGCGACGACATCCTGAGCGTAACGGGTATGCGCAGGTGCACCGGTAAGCTCATGGTAGCGGTGGCCATAGGGGTCATCCATATCGCTGTGCGCTTGATCATAACGCAACATAAGCTCCCACTTCGGCAGGAAACGGTATTGCCCCATGACATACCAGTTCTCCGCCGTCGCGCGTATGGACGGCCGTCCCGATATATCGAGCTGAGTGTAGCGTTGAGAATATTCAGTCGTGAGCGTAAGTTTCTCGCCCGCATATTGCAGTGACAATATCCAGGGATCGAGGCTTAAGGTTTGACGGGGTATCCGCTCGTCGGCGGCAGGGGTGTAGGTTTGCTTCAGAGAAAAATAGGAAACGCCCCCTCGCCAACGGCCATCCTCCGTTTCATAAAGCACGCGGAATCCCGGTGTCATGCGGTCCTGGAGCAAGTCTCCCCGTCCCCTGACGCCGGTCAACGCCGCCTTGGTGCTGTCATCGTTGGTCGGCAAATCCGTCAAGGCGAACCTGATGTCTAAGTGACCTCCGGGCACTTCGACCTCGCTGTACAAATGGACCCCGTCTCCGGAAAGCGCGAAACGACGGGTCCGGTCGAAATAGATCGGTTGCGGCAATATGGCACCCGGCCGGGTGAACGCCACGTCGCGGGTTTCGGTATAAAAACCGAACGGATTCTTGACCCGGCCGGCGCGGACGCCGAAACGCAGGTTTTCATCGTTGTACAGGTTGATATCGGCCAGGGCGAAGTCCAGCCAGGGCTCCCCTTCGTCCATCTTGCCAGCCCAGCGCGACATGCCTTGGGCTGCAAGACGCAAGCGACTGAACGGTTGAAGCGACAAGTTCAATCCCACTTCACGAAAGTCGGGACTGAATTGGTTATGGCTATCGCCATAAAAATTATTGGCAGTGGTGTACACGGCGCCCTGAGTCAGGTAACCATGCAGTTGAACCTTGCCGTTGATCCATTCGAAGGCCAAGGCGGGTGCCGCCGATAGCCACAGCCCCGCCAAGGCGATCAGCCCCAACGTAAGCCGCCGGATGCGACTATTTGATTTCAAGCAAACGGACTTTCTTGGCATCGAGCTTGTCCTTGGAAAGATAACCGACCGAGCCGGGCGTTTCGGTGACACGCGTCAGCATCTCCTCTTCCGAGCTCACTTCGATCGGCGCCTGGCCGGTACCGGAAAAAACCTGCCGGTCCCAGGCGATACGCAATTGCTGCGGGAACACGTCGAGCACCGTCTTGGCAAAACTGGCGTGCAGGGGATGGCCATCGGGCAAAACGAAAACCGTGGTACCCCCGTCCCCCGGCCATTGAGGCACTCGCATGCCGAATAGGGCACGAGCGAAATTGCGCGTGACAAATGTCGCGGGGACGGTCGGATGCGTTATGACCACGACATCCGCTGCCCGAGCATTGAAGTGGAAGAACAGCAACAAGAGTGGCAGTAGATTACGCGGCATCGGCCAAGAGTAGATCCATCTCAAAAATTTGCAGGCATTGTCGCCACGCGGTGACTACCGCGGCAATAAGGAAGAGACCTAGTTGGCCGGAACCGCGCGCAACATCACTCCCTGGAACCATACCGGCCGGCCAGCCGCGCGTAATCTTCCAGCGCCAGTGTCTCGGCCCTGGCCGTCGGGTCGACACCGAGATCGCGCAACTCATCCGCGCTGAAGAGTGCACTGAGTGCGTTGCGCAAGGTCTTGCGGCGCTGGGCGAATGCCGCCGTGACGACCCGTCCAAGGGCGACGGGATCCGCCTCGACCGGCGGACGCGCATGGGGAATCAAGCGCACCACCGCCGACATGACCTTGGGCGGAGGATAGAAGCTATCCGGTGGAACGTCCATCAGGCACTCCATGGCGCAGTGGTATTGTGCCATGATGCTCAGCCTCCCATAGTCGGAATCGCCCGGCGAAGCGCATAGCCGGTCAACCACTTCCTTTTGCAGCATGAAATGCATGTCCGATATCGACTGTGCCTGACCGAAAAGATGGAACAGCAACGGCGTCGAGATGTTGTAAGGCAGGTTGCCGACGACGCGGAGCTTCTCGCCTTTGCTCAGTGCGGCGAAATCGAACTTGAGGGCGTCGCCCGAGTGGATGCGCAACTTATCCGAGCCGGCGTAACGCTCCTTGAGCCTGACCACCAGATCACGATCCAGTTCGACGACGTCCAGGCGGCCGCATTCGGCCAATAAGGCGCTGGTCAGCGCTCCCTGCCCCGGCCCGATTTCCACCAGATGCTCATCCTCGCGCGGCCCTATGGCTGCAACGATGGCATAGATGACGTGCTGATCGCGCAGGAAATTCTGCCCGAAGCGCTTGCGCGGCTGATGACTCATGCCCACCTCCCCTCTCCTTGCGCGGCATTTCCGGCCATTTGCACGGCCATACGCAACGCGGCCCCCAGGCTGCCCGCATCCGCCCGTCCGCTGCCGGCCAAATCCAGTGCCGTCCCGTGATCGACCGAGGTGCGAATCAGCGGCAGTCCCAGGGTGACGTTGACCGCTTTGCCGAAACCCGCGTATTTGAGCACCGGCAAGCCCTGATCGTGGTACATGGCCAACACCGCATCGGCATTTTGCAGATACTTGGGCAAAAACAGGGTATCGGCCGGCAATGGACCCTGGAGATCATAACCTTGCCCTCGCAAGGCTGCCAGAACCGGTTCCATAACCTCGACTTCCTCCGTCCCCAGATGCCCGCCTTCTCCCGCGTGGGGATTGAGCCCACACACCAGGATACGCGGACTGACCACCCCGAATCGCTCGCGCAGCTCACCGTGCAGAATGCGGATGACGGCGTCTAGGCGATCCCGCGTAATGGCGGCGCTGACATCCCTGAGTGGCAGATGGGTGGTCACCAGAGCCACTCTGAGCCCTTCCGTGGCCAACATCATGACGGGGTGACCGCCGCTGATTCCGGCGATGAACTCCGTGTGTCCGGTGAAAGGCATGCCCGCCTCGTTGATGATGCCTTTGTGCACGGGTGCCGTGACCATTGCGTCGAAGCGACCTCGCAAACAGGCGCGCACGGCGGCCTCCAGTGTTTCCAGCACGTAGAGGCCATTCGCGGTATCGAGCCGGCCGGGCTGCACCCCCACGGCGCGGCCGACCGGCCAAACCGGGAGCGTGCCTGCGACGTGCGGACGGAAACTCGCATCGTCAACATCGACTTCCCGTATCTGAACGTCCCAGCCCAGAACTTCGCTGCGTGCGCGCAGTATCTGGGGGTCCGCCGCCACGACCAGCTCGCAGGGCCACGCTTGCCGGGCGATAGCCAGACAAAGGTCGGGGCCGATGCCGGCGGGCTCGCCGGCGGTCAACACGATGCGCGTTCGATGCACTCAGTGAGCTCCCGTCCGGCCTGCAGGGACGCGGCTGGGGTCTATACCCATCGCGCGGTCAGCGGAACGCAGCGTCCGACGGGGCTTGGGAGGCGAAAGCGTCATACGAATTCGAATAGTCACGGAACGAAACAAGCGGCTTTTAAGGAGGCGCGAATTGTAGCACCGGACGAACATCCGGGGTTTTGCTCGCTATCGTCCGCCCTGGGCTCCATCCGCATCCGGGCGGGCATTCCAATACCGTCCGTGCGCCCGTCGATAGCTCACCGGTTCGTCCTCGGCGTCTTTTGCTCCGACATCGACCCGAATGGCTCCGGCATCCGCGGTGCTCATCGCCGTTCCTCCTATCTTGCGGTAACGGGCCAGCACGTCGGGATGGGGAAAGCCGTATCGGTTGCGGTAACCGGCCGGTATCAGAACGATGCGGGGCTGAACCCGCTGCAAAAACTCCGGAGTCGAAGACGTTTTACTGCCGTGATGCGGGGCGACGAGGACGCCACTGCGCAGACCGGCGCCATAGCGTCGAACCAGGGCCGATTCCGCCGCACCCTCGATATCGCCGGTCAACAGGATTTGCCGCCCATGGGCACGTACGCTCAATACACAGGAGTTGTCGTTTTCCTTTTCGAATATCTCGAGCGGGCCGAGCATGCGGAAAGACACGCCATCCATGTCCCAGTCCTGGCCCGCCGCACACGGTAAAGCGCCGGGCAGTCTGTCGGGCACGCTGCTGTAGATCGAACCCACCGGCACGCGGCTGATCAGGCTATCCGCCCCGCCGATATGGTCGTTGTCGCCGTGACTGACCACCAGCACATCGATACTGCCCAGGCCTTCGTGCCGCAAGAACGGTTCGATGACCGCCGATCCCATCGCGAAGTCCGGCCCCAGGCGTGCGCCGGTGTCGAATACCAGCGCATGACGAGCGGTTTGCACCACGGCGGCGAGTCCCTGGCCCACATCCAAAAGCGTGAGACGCACATCGCCGTAGGCAGGACCTTGAGGCTGGACCGTCCAGGCGGGCAGCAACATGACCGCCCCCAACCAGCGCCCCGGCAAGCCGCGCGGCAGGAACAACAGGACCGTCCCGGGCAGGGCCAAGGCGAGCGTCCAAACGGGCGGGCTGGAATGTACCCACTGCGCACCGGGCACGGCCGACATCAGCTCCAGGACTTTCCAGGCCGCTTGCAGCAGATGCTCGGCCGAACCGAGCAGCCATAAGCCACCTACGGGAAAAATCAGCAAGAACAGCGTGGCCAGCAGGCAGAGCGGGATGGCGATGAGCCCCAAAACCGGCACCGCCAGGAGGTTGGCCAGGGGAGAAATCAAGGATACCTGCTGGAAAAACAGCAACAACAGGGGCGACAAGCCGAGAGCGGCCACTGCATTGATGCGCCAAAGCGCGGACCAGAACCTCGGTGGATGCAAGCGTCCCCCGACGATCAGTACGATCAAGGCAACCGCACCGAACGACAGCCAGAATCCCGGAGCCAACACCGCCATCGGGTCGTAAAGGCAGACGACCAGCAACGCCAGGGCCAGCGTGTGCCAAGAACGCAAGGGGCGGTGCAATATCACGCCCCCCATGACCAGCGCGATCATGATCAATGCCCGCTGGGTCGGAATGGCGAAGTCGGCCAATGCCGAATAGAAAAACGCCGACAGGAAAGCGGCCCAGGCGGCCACGCCGGGTGGCGACCAGCGCTGCAGGCCGAACCGGGTGGCAATTTTCTTCACCAGCACAAAACACCAGGCCGCGACGAGTCCGATATGCGAGCCGGATATGGCCACCAGATGTGCCGTGCCCGTCCGTCGCAACACCTCCCATTGTGACGGCATGATGTCGTCTTCGACACCCAGGGTGAGCGCCTTGATGATGCCGCGCAAAGGACTCCAGGCCAGACCCGCATCAAGCCTATCGGCCAATGCCTGCCGCCACGCCGCGACAGCGTGAGTCGCATCCGCCGGACCCAGCCTCGCGTTCCCGGGATCCTCGCGGACATAGCCCGTGGCCCGTATGCCCCGCGCGTACAGCCATTCTTCGTAATCCAGGCCGCCGGGGTTGAAATAAGCATGCGGCCGTCTCAAACGTACCCGCAGTCGCCAATGCTCGCCCGCCTTGGGCAAAACATCGGACCGGTACCAGTTCAGGCGCACGGTCTCCGGAACCCTCGCGGCGGCCGCACGCGGGTCGAGCCGAAAATCGAAACGCACAACCCCGTCCCGCGTGCGCGGCAGGTCGAGTATTTGCCCTTCGACCTGCAGGTCTATTCCCTCGAATTGTGGCGGGAGGGCGTCGCGGAGTCCGATCCACCCGTAAACCGAAGCCCAAAGGAAGCCGAACAGAAAACAGGCGATGCATTTGGACCGTCTTCCGACAAGCAAGACGGCAATGCCGGTGAACAAAATGACGGCGGGAGGCGGCAACTCGGCGAGCTGCTGCACGGCGAGTATGCCCGCAACCGTGGATAATGCGCGGGCGACGAAGGTGGACCGTCGAATGTCATTCAACTTTCAAAGTCCAGGCCTTAGAATACCGCGCCGTAAGCCTCAGCCCATCCGATCGAGCACCAGGAGCCGCCGCGCCCATGCCAAAAAAATTCCTCAAACGCTTCATTCCCCATCCCGGCAAGATCAGCGAAATCAAGGCGCTGGAATTTCTGGGCGACAAGCTGCACAGGCCCAATCTTTGGCATCTCAATCGCCGCTCGGTTTCGTTGGCTTTCGCCATCGGTCTGTGGGCCATGTATACCCCGCCCCTCCCCTGGCAGATGGTGATCGCGGCCGTGGGCGCCGTTTATTTCAACGCCAACCTACCCATCTCGGTGGCCCTGGTCTGGATTACCAATCCGCTGACCTGGGTGCCGCTCTACTACCTGGCCTATCTGGTCGGCACCTTGGCTTTGGGCATGGATCATTTCACCTTCCAGCACTTCAGCGAAGTCTTCAGCATAGAGAAAGCCTGGGAACTCGGCGCGCCCCTGCTGGTCGGCTGTTTTATTTTGATGAATGTCGGCGCGGTAGTGGGTTATTTTGGAATCCAGTTTCTCTGGCAGCGTTCGGTGCGGCATCAATGGTGGCTGCGTAAATATCGCAATGCACCGCTGGACTCCACGACGCTGGCCAACGAATCCTATAGTACCTACCTAAACCTGTTGGCTCATCGGCACGAGCGCGGCCGATAGCCCGATCAATTTCTCCACCGGCCCAAGGGATTGCCGACCGGCTCGACGCCGAGCCGGCGGAGCTTGGCCGCCGCGCGCACGCTGCCGGTTCTGGACCACAGTTCATAAAGCCTCATGAGGTCGTTGGAAGCGCCAAGCCCGGATTGCTCCCCGACCTCGGACAACACGTCGACGAAAACCTGAAATTTGGCGGAAAGCTCGGTGAAGATAGCGCGCAATGCGCGCAGGTGCATGAACTCCCTGCCGGAGCCGCACAAATGGGCGTAGGCGCCGCGGCCCATGGCGATGTAATAGTCCACGTCCACCACCTTGCGGTTCAGGCTGTCCGAGAACAAGCCGGATATCAGCAGCGCGATGTCGCCTAGGCGCTTGAGGGTACGGTAACGGTCCTCCTGGCTCGGCGCCTGCAGGGCGCGGGCGTAAAGTGCGGCCAGCGGCTGGATGACTAGCCCATCGTCGGTCCGGTCGAACAAGCGGTCCGCGCGGGTGAAATGCGCCAGCATGTTTACGATGTAAAAAACCGTTTCCTCTTCCGCTTCCACCCTTTGGTTGGCGATGGCGGTCGCCACGCTGGCCCTGAAGTGCTCACGCAAGTCCATGCCGGTAATCACGGAATTACCGGATAAGGCCCTATCCCGCATAGTTCCCCCGCTGTTTCGTCATATGCCATCGGCCTTGAGCCGAGCAATTTCGATACCACGTGATTTCTTTGATCCAGCAGCAAGGCCGCCTTCGCCGCGCATGAGTTACACCGCGCCGTGATCTGGGGCACTACGTGTTTTCCGGCCAACACGCCGTGTCCACAATCTGTTGCCTGACAAGCAGCACACGCGCTTGGAATCGATCCAGGGGATGAACAGTTCCTCGCCCCGGCCCCGCTTCTGGGCCGCCGCCCGCATTTCTCGGCACCCGGGACGACGAAGCCCGGCCCTTGGCGCCAATTTTGCTTGGCATCCTTCGCCATCCACGGGATGGTTCCGTTTCTAAAAACTTTGTATTGCCAACTCGGAGTAACGCATGACCCAAACCGTTCGCCCCCTCTATGACAGATTGCTCGTGAAACGCTCGGAAGATGAGCAGACCACCCCGGGCGGGATCGTGATCCCCGACGCAGCCAAGGAAAAACCGATCAAGGGAGAGATCATCGCCGCAGGACTCGGCAAGCCCCTGGACAACGGCAGCCTGCGTCCCCTCAGTGTCAAAGTCGGCGATAAGGTTCTGTTCGGCAAATATGCCGGCACCGAAGTGAAGATCGACGGAAACGAATACCTGGTGCTTCGCGAAGAAGATGTCATCGCGGTCCTGGAGGGCTGATCGGTCTCCGATCCGGAGATACGCCCAGTTCCGCGAACGATCCGGAACCTCACACTATCGTCAAGCATACAATTTTTGGAGTTAGTACCCATGTCCGCTAAAGAAATCCGCTTTTCCGAAGATGCTCGCCACCGCTTGCTCGCCGGCGTCAACGTGCTGGCCGACGCGGTCAAGCAAACCCTGGGACCCAAGGGCCGCAACGTGGTCCTGGAGCGCAGCTTCGGCGCCCCCACCGTGACCAAGGACGGCGTATCCGTCGCCAAGGAAATCGAGCTCAAGGACAAGTTCGAAAACATCGGCGCGCAGTTGGTGAAGGAAGTCGCCTCCAAGACCTCCGACGTGGCCGGCGACGGCACCACCACCGCCACTGTGCTGGCCCAGGCCATCGTGCGCGAAGGCCTGAAATCCGTCACCGCCGGCGCTAATCCGCTGGACATCAAGCGCGGCATCGATCTGGCCGTCGCCGTGGCCGTGCAAGAACTGCAGAAGCTCTCCAAGCCCAGCACCGACAGCAAGTCGATCGCCCAGGTCGGCTCGATCTCGGCCAACTCGGACGAAGCCATCGGCCAGATCATCGCCGACGCGGTGGACAAGGTCGGCAAGGACGGCGTGATCACCGTCGAGGAAGGCTCGGGCCTGCAGAACGAATTGGAGATCGTCGAAGGCTTGCAGTTCGACCGCGGCTATCTGTCGCCCTATTTCATCAACCAGCAGGAAACCCAGACCGCCGAACTGGACAATCCCTACATCCTCTTGTTCGACAAGAAGATCTCCAATATCCGCGACCTGCTGCCCCTGCTGGAGAAAGTCGCCAAGTCCGGCCGTTCGCTGCTGATCATCGCGGAAGACGTGGAAGGCGAAGCCCTGGCCACTCTGGTCGTCAATACCCTGCGCGGCATCGTCAAGGTGGCTGCCGTCAAGGCGCCGGGTTTCGGCGACCGCCGCAAGGCCTTGCTGGAAGACATCGCCATCCTGACCGGCGGCACGGTTATCACGGAAGAACTGGGCCTGAGCCTGGAGAAAGCCGAACTGAGCGATCTGGGCCACGCCAAGAAGGTGCAGATTTCCAAGGAAAACACCATCGTGGTGGATGGCGCCGGCGAAACGGACAAGATCAAGGCGCGCGTGGGTCAAATCCGCGCCCAGATCGAAGAATCGACCTCCGACTATGACAAGGAGAAGCTACAGGAACGGATCGCCAAGCTGTCGGGCGGTGTTGCGGTCATCAAGGTGGGGGCCGCCACCGAAGTCGAGGTCAAGGAAAAGAAGGCACGCGTGGAAGATGCTCTGCACGCCACCCGCGCCGCTATTGAGGAAGGCATCGTGCCGGGCGGCGGTGTGGCGCTGATCCGCGCCCAGACCGCACTGGACAAGCTGGAAGGCAAGAACCACGATCAGACGGTCGGCGTCGGCATCCTGCGCCGCGCCATCGAAGAGCCTCTGCGCCAGATCGTGGCCAACGCCGGCGAAGAGCCTTCGGTCATCGTCAACCGCGTGCGGGAAGGCAGCGGTTCGTTCGGCTACAACGCCGCGACGGGCGAATACGGCGACTTGATCGAACTGGGCATCCTGGATCCGACCAAGGTCACCCGTTCCGCCCTGCTGAACGCCGCATCGGTCGCCAGCCTGCTGCTGACCACGGAAGCCCTGGTTGCTGAACTGCCGAAGGAAGACGCACCTGCGCCGGCCGGCCATGGACATGGCGGCGGCTTCGGGGACTACTAAGAAACGGAAGTCATAGGCTTGACGGCGCACGGAAGCGCCGCTTGAATCAGCCGCAGGAAGTCGGCGGATTCGGGGAATCGCCGCGAGTTTGGGTACTGCGGCAAAGCGCCGGGCAATGCGGGATGGCTGGTCCGGCGCTCATCAGGGATGAGGCGCGTCGCCCCTACGGTTTACCAGGGTGGGCGACGCATCGCCTCATACGATACGACCGTCCTCCATGTGCAGGATGTGATCCATCTTGCCGGCCAGATGCGCGTCATGCGTGACCACCAAAAAGCTCACGCCATATTCCCGATTCAGCTCCAACATCAATTCGTAAACGTGATCGGCCGTTTTGCTGTCCAGGTTACCGGTCGGTTCATCGGCTAATACGCATTTCGGACGGGTCACCAGTGCTCGGGCGATTGCCGAGCGTTGCCGTTCGCCACCCGACAACTCGCCCGGTTTGTGTTCCAGGCGGTGTTTCAATCCTACCCTGTCCAGCATCTCCGCGGCGCGACGGCGGGCTTCCGGGACCGATATGCCGGAAATCAGCAAGGGCATGGCGACATTTTCCAGCACGGTGAACTCGCCCAGCAAATGATGGAACTGGTAGACGAAGCCCAGCGACCGATTTCTCAAGCCCGCCAGCTGTTTTTCCCCCAAACTCGCCAGATCGATACCGTCCAGTATCACCTCGCCCGCGCTCGGAGCTTCCAATCCTCCCAGCAGATGCAGCAGCGTGCTCTTGCCCGACCCGGAAGCGCCCATGATGGCCAGGCGCTGCCCCGCTTCGACCCGCAGGCTGACACCGTCCAGCACGTCGACGTTCAGCCCTCCCTGACGAAAGCTCTTGGCGAGATCGCGGCACTCCAATACCGGCGGCCTACTCATAGCGCAACTCCTCCGCGGGACGGATCCGGGAAGCCTGCCAGGCCGGGTAAACGGTCGCGAGCAAGGAAAGCAAAAAGGCCATGCCGGTGATCTGACTAACGTCGGTCCACAATAGCTTGGAAGGCAACTCGTTGATGTAGTACACGTCGGCCGACATGAATTGCACGTCGAAACTCTGTTCGATGAACTTCACGATGTCCTGCACGTTGAGGGCCAGCGCCACGCCGCCGACCCCGCCCAGCAAGGTACCGGACAAGCCGATGACCGCCCCCAGGACCATGAAGATGCCCATCACGCCGGCCGGAGTCATGCCCTGGGTACGCAGGATGGCGATGTCGGCACGTTTGTCGGTGACCACCATCACCAGGGTGGATACGATGTTGAACGCCGCCACGGCGACGATCAGCAGCAGGATGATGAACATCACCCGCTTCTCGGTATGAACCGCCTTCCACAAGTTTTCATTCGACCGGGTCCAATCCGCGATCTGGTAGAGCCCAGGCAGTTTGGGGCCGATTTCGCGCACGATCTGCCGGACATAGAACAAATCGTCCAGCTTAAGCCGGAGCCCGGTGACCCCGCCCTCCAGGCGGAACAAGCGGGAGGCGTCGTCCAGCTGTATCAGTGCCAGGTTGCGGTCGTATTCATACATGCCGACCTCGAATACGGCCACCACCGTGAAACGCTTGAGCGTCGGCAATATGCCGGCCGGTGTGGCGGTGACTTGCGGGGTGATCACGGTCACCTTGTCGCCCAAGGACACGCCCAGATAGTTGGCCAATTCGCGTCCCAGCGCGATGCCGAACTCACCGGCCCGGAGGTTAAGCAAATCGCCCTCCACCAGGCGCCGGGTCACTTCCGAAACCCGGGTTTCGTATGCGGGATCGATGCCGCGCACCATCACGCCGCTGACTTTCCGGTCGGAACTCAGCATGGCCTGGCCTTCCACGTAGGGTGCCCAGCCCAATACCCTTTTATCCCCGCTCAGTGCCGGTTCCAGCACGTGCCAGTCACGCAGCGCGCCGTTCGGTTCGCTGATCGTGGCATGCGAGGTCATGCCCAGCATGCGTTCGCGCAACTCGGCCTCGAAGCCGTTCATGACGGACAAGACCGTGATCAGAGCCGTCACGCCGAGCGCGATGCCAAGAACCGACGTCAGGGTGATAAACGAAATGAAGCGCGTGCGGCGCTTGGCCCGCGTATAACGCAAGCCGATGTAGAGTATGAGTGGTTTGAACATGAATGCCCGAATTTGCGCCCCGCAGGGCAGGCGTGGCGTAAGGCCGTCTATTCGGCCGGCTGCGTCGGCTTGCAGGCCGCGCATATGCCGTATAGGCAGAGCGTGTGATCGGTCAGGCCGAAATCCTTCTCGCGGGCGATTTCGCGCTGACGCCGCTCGATGAGATCGTCTTTGAACTCTTCCACCCGGCCGCACTTGATGCAGACCATGTGGTCGTGGTGTTCCCCCCGGTCGAGTTCGAACACGGAGTTGCCGCCCTCGAAATGATGGCGTTTGACCAGGCCGGCCGCCTCGAACTGGGTCAATACCCGGTAAACGGTGGCGAGGCCTATTTCCGCGCCGTCCGCGAGCAAGGTCTTGTAAACGTCTTCAG
This sequence comes from Methylococcus sp. EFPC2, assembly GCF_016925495.1. NCBI lineage: Bacteria > Pseudomonadati > Pseudomonadota > Gammaproteobacteria > Methylococcales > Methylococcaceae > Methylococcus > Methylococcus sp. EFPC2. The sequence goes on from NZ_CP070491.1 coordinate 1,873,898, forward strand.
CCGTGAGATGGCGATCGGATGCCGTACGGCTCTCCAACATTTCCAAAATCTTGACCCGAGGAGATGTTACCTTGAGCCCGGCTTTGCGGATTTCGATGTTGTCCTTCTTATCCATCATTGCGACCTGCTGCCCCGTGTTTTAACGCGTCCGATCAAGTATCATTTCACGGACAACAATGAAAGCGGCTCATTCTATCATGCTCAAACGCCCCCTTGTCATCGCAGGCGCCCTGGTCCTGTCGGCCTGCTCCTCCGCGTCGCTGGACCGGCTGGGTGACTCCCTTCCGGGGGTTTACCGGATGGACATCCATCAGGGCAATATCGTGACCCAGGAAATGGTCGACCAACTCAAGCCGGGCATGAACCAGCGCCAGGTGGCCTTCATCCTCGGAACACCGCTGGTGAAAGATCCTTTTCACGACGAGCGCTGGGATTATCTCTATTCGAACGAGCCCGGCGGCAAGGTGCGCATGCAGAAACGCATCACCCTGGTTTTCGAAAAAGACGAATTGGCGAGCCTGCAAGGCGATTTCAAGCCTGGCGACCTGCCCTCCATCGAACCGAACAAGGAAGTCACCGTCAACATTCCAAAAATAGAACGCGAAAAAACACTATGGGAAACCCTCACCGGTGTGTTCACCAAATAGAACCCCAACGTAGTTATCACCGCTACCGCAAACACATGAGCGACGCCGACAGTCTTGCCGGCCTCAACAAGCATTTCGGCATTAGCGATGAACTGAGCTTCCGCAAGGGGCCCGGCGGCCTGATCTTCGCCGAGATCGACAACGTCCACGCACGGGCGACCCTCGCCTTGCGGGGCGCACAGATCTTGGGCTGGAATCCCAAGGGGCAGCAAGCGGTAATCTGGCTGTCGCCCGAAGCGCAGTTCGAAGCGGAACAAGCCATACGGGGCGGTATTCCGATCTGCTGGCCCTGGTTCGGCAATCATGCCGGCCGGGCGGATTTCCCCGCCCACGGTTACGCCCGCACAGCACCCTGGGAGATCCTGGAGACTGCGCGCCTGGAAAACGGCGACACCCAATTGAAACTCAAGCTATTGAACGATCACGCGAGCCATGAGCTCTGGCCTCACCAGACCCCGCTGGAAGTGCGCGTGTCGATAGGCGAAGCACTGAGTATCGAAGTGGTGACGCTCAACCTAGGGCCGGTGCCGGTCACAATCGAGCAAGCCTTGCACGCTTATTTCGCGGTCGGCGACGTCCGCAAGGTGCGCCTGCTCGGGCTGGGAGACCGCTCTTACATCGACAAACTGGACCAGGACCGTTTCAAGACCCAAGCGGGAGACCTCACGTTCACGGGAGAAGTCGACCGCGTCTACCTGGATGCAGGCGGTGATTGCCTGCTGGAAGATCCCGTACTGCGGCGGCGCATCCGCATCGCGAAACGAGGCAGCCATGCAACCGTGGTTTGGAACCCTTGGGAGGCGAAGGCCGCCCAGTTGGGGGACTTTCCGGCCAACGGCCATCTGGAGATGCTGTGCATAGAAAGCGCGAATACCGAGCGGGACTCGGTCACGCTCGGCTTGCATGAGGAGCACCGCCTGTCGGTTCGCTATACCGTGGAATCGCTGGATTGATCGCGAAACCGAACAGGCTATTTGCGCCCGTCACTGGCACCTTATGCCTGTGGCAGGGCCTAAAGATGCTCAATGAGCCTAAGTTTCGTCGCTACGTTTGGGCACCGATACTGATCAATCTGCTGATCTACGGTTTCGGCGCTTGGGCGGTCAGCCACTATTTCGGGCTCGCCATGGACGGATTGATACCGGCGTGGCTGGATTGGTTGAGGTGGCTGCTTTGGCCGCTATTTGCCCTGGTATTATTCGTTCTAGCTTTTTTTAGCTTCACCCTGATCGCCAACCTGATCGGCGCGCCGTTTTACGGTGTTCTCGCTCGGCGCGTGCATGAGGAAATCACGGGGCGACAACCGGCCGCATCCGACGCATCCTGGTTGAGAGAGTTGACACGAGGCGTAGGTAGCGAAGCGGGACGGATGGCCTACATCGCCAGTCGGGCGTTAATGCTGCTTCCGACATTTCTGGTACCCGTCCTGAATATCCTAAGCTCGGCCATTTGGCTGCTGTTCGGCGCCTGGGGGCTGGCGCTGGAATATTATGCCTACCCCCTGGAATTGCGCGGCCTGAGCTTTGCCGATCAACGAAACTTGGCGCGGCGTAACCGTATCGACACGCTGGCCTTCGGTGGTGCGGTCATGCTGGGGCTATCCATACCCATCCTGAATATCTTCATCCCGCCCGCCGCCGTCATCGGAGCGACGCTTTATCTCAACCGGACAGACGAGCGGGCTTGATCATGGGCCCCATGCCGAGACGCCCATCGCCGCGTGGGCCTCGCTATCCGAGCTACTCGCCCACCGCCTCCCGTTTGAAGCGATGGATCGCGCGCCGCCCCTTCTTGTCCGGGCGGCGGTCCGGCTGGGTGTGCAACGAGCTCTCGGCGCGCCGGCGCGCGACTTCGTCATCCCGCCGGGTCTTGCTCTCGGCGTGTTCCTCGTAAAGCAGGCCGGCCTCCAGGGCCGGTCTGCGCTGCTTGTTGAGCGCCGTCACCGTAACGTCCCACAGCAGGCTGTCCTTGCTGATTTCGAGTCGCGCCCCGACGCTGATTTCTTTGCCGGGCTTGACCCGCTGCCCATTCACGTGAACCTTGCCGCCGTTGATGGCGTCGGTAGCCAGTTGACGGGTCTTGAAGAAACGCGCCGCCCACAGCCACTTGTCCAAGCGCATCCGTTCGTCGTGCGCCGCATCCCACTGTTCTCCACGGCGAACCATCGCCTCAGGGCCGAACCGTAGCCCCGCCGACATCCTGCCACGCCTTATAGCCTCCAGCCAGACTGACCACGGCTTCGTAGCCGAGCTTTTGCAGGGTATCCGCCGCCAGGGCCGAGCGACCGCCCGACTGGCAATACACGATCAGCTCGGACTGCCGGGCATTTTGAAAAGCCGGATGGTTGCCGATCTGAAACTCCAGTACACCGCGGGGAATATTGATTGCGCCGGGCAGCGCGCCCGCGGCATATTCACCGGGTTCCCGAACGTCCAGGACTAGTGCTCCACTCAACTTGCTCTGCGCCTGAGCCACATCGATCTCGCGTATCCGCTGCTTCGCCTCGGCGACCAAATCCAGTGCTGTTACCGCCATCGTTCTGCTCCTGACTCGTGGGTTTGAATAGCCGGATAAAAAGTTGGTGACTTTGAATAAGCATCGATACTCACCCGCGCCGCGGGCTGTTTATGCCTGCCGACGTCGAACGCGCGCGTCAAGCCTTCGCTGCGCGCAATTCCTTAGGCAAGGAAAATACGACTTTTTCTTCTATGCCTGCGTTTTCGGTCACCACCTGTCCGCCCCATTCGCGTAATTGAGTGATCACCTGCTTGACCAGAATCTCCGGCGCGGACGCCCCCGCGGTAACACCGATGCGCGCGGTGTCGTCCAGCCATTCCCGGCGCAACTGCTTGGCGTCGTCGATCAGGAACGAGCGTTTGCCCAGCTTTTCGGCGATCTCCCGCAGACGATTGGAGTTGGAGCTATTGGGCGAACCGACCACGAGTATGACGTCGCAATCGCCGGCCAGCTTCTTGACGGCGTCCTGGCGGTTTTGCGTGGCATAACAGATATCGTCCTTCTTGGGACCGATAATCTGGGGAAAACGGCTACGCAGCGCCTGCACCACGGCCACCGTATCGTCGATGGATAGGGTGGTCTGAGTGACATAGGCCAGGTTATCGGGATTCTTGACCGCCAGCGTGCTCACATCCTCCGGCGACTCGACCAGGTAAATGCCTCCGGCCGGGTTGTCGTACTGTCCCATGGTCCCTTCGACTTCGGGATGTCCGGCGTGGCCTATGAATACGATTTCGCGCCCTTCATGCGCGTGATGGTGCACCTCGATATGCACCTTGGTCACCAGCGGGCAGGTGGCATCGAAGACCTGTAACTGGCGCTCGCGAGCTTCCTGCTGGATTTCCATGGAGACGCCGTGGGCGCTGAAGATGACCGTGGATTTTTCCGGCACTTCGGACAACTCCTCGACGAATACCGCACCGCGGTCGCGCAGGCCGTCGACGACATAGCGGTTGTGCACGACCTCATGGCGCACATAGATGGGAGCGCCGAAAACCTCGATGGCGCGCTCAACAATTTCGATGGCACGGTCGACGCCGGCACAAAAACCGCGTGGATTGGCGAGTAGGATTTCCATGGATTTGTCTGGATTATTTCAGAGTGGAATAGTGGGGCATTGTGGCACTACCGGGGTGCCGGTTCAACGTGGGCGGTCTCACGCGTCGGCAGACTCCCCCAGCAAGGGTATCTCAGACACGATGAGGCCGTCTTCGTCGGCGTAAAGATAATGGCCGGAGCGGAAATTCACTCCGGCGAAAGTGATCAGGATGTCACGCTCGCCTGCTCCGCGCTTGTGACTGCGCAAGGGGTGCGTATGCAGGGCGCGGATGCCGATCGGTATGGCACCTATTTCCACTGAATCGCGGATACAGCCGTAGAGAATGATGCCTTGCCAACCGTTTTGCGTAGCCAGCCGCGCCAGATTGCTGCCCATCAGGGCGCAGCGATGCGAGCCCCCGCCGTCGACCACCAGGATCCGCCCATCCCCCCGACCTTCCAGTACCGTACGTAACAGCACGTTGTCCTCGAACACTTTCAGCGTGACGATTTTCCCGCTGAAACTGCCCGCCGAGCCGAAAGCCTTAAAAAGAGGGTCGGCAATCTGCAGACGGCTGGTTTCGGAAAATTGATCGCATAGATCGGCTGTTCTGAATGTCATGGGTTTTCGCCGGATATGGCGCTAGCGGGAAGACGGGGTTCCAGCCGATCCGCTGCCATCGTCATTTCTTCTTGCCGGTATCGCAGGTATTCACGGCGGCGTTGGTCATCATGACCAAATCGAAGGGAAATTCGTTTTTCTCCAGGAAATGGGTGGCATCGGCCTTGCTGATCCGCGCGGAGATCTCTTTTGCCATGCACTCGCAGACCCGGCCCAACTCCTGATCATTCGTGAACGTACTCTCCGCATCTTTTTGCTGGGAGCGCACGCACTTTTCTGCGTACTTCTTTTCAAACGCCTGGTGTTCGGAAGCACTGACGGTGTGGCTGGATTTCTCCGCTTTTGCGCCTTGAACAGGCTTGCCGGCTTGATCACCGTCGCCACCGCAGCCTGTCAGGCCAAAAACGAGGGCTAAAGCCGGCAGGATCGCGGGAAGGAATCGACGACTGTTTTTCATGTTCACACTCACTGAACCAGATAAAAAGACGGCCGGCGGCGGCCTGCACACTAGGCCCCGCCGCGCAACAGTTTTCAGCTTACAGCATCACTCGACGAAAATCCCCGAGTACTTGCGCCAGATAAGCGCAGAAACGGGCCGCCTCGGCGCCGTCGATGACGCGGTGATCGAAGGACAAGGACAACGGCAACATCAGACGCGGCAGGAACTCGCCGTTGCGGTAGACGGGCCGTATCTGGCTTCTCGAAACACCGAGTATGGCGACTTCCGGCGCATTGATGATGGGCGTGAAACCGGTGCTGCCGATGCCGCCCAAGCTGGAAATGGTGAACGTCCCGCCTTGCAGTTCGGGGGTACGCAACTTCTTGCCGCGAGCCCGCTCGCCCAGATCGGCCAGGGTCTTGGCGAGTTCGAACACCCCTCTCTGATCCGCATCGCGCAACGCGGGCACGACCAGTCCATCGGGCGTGTCGATGGCGACGCCGATGTGGTAGTAATGCTTGAGGATCAACTCATCGCCGCTCGTAGCCAGCGACGCGTTGAACTTGGGGTGGGCCTTGAGCGCGGCGACGACGGCTTTGATCAGGAAAGGCAACAAGGTGACGCGGGTATTCTGCTTGTCGACCTCCCCCTTGAGCGACACCCGAAAAGCCTCCAGATCCGTGATATCCGCTTCTTCCTGCAAGGTGACGTGAGGTATGGTCACCCAATTCCGATGCAGATTGGCAGCCGATAGCTTGTTGATGCGCGACAAGGGCTGAGACACGACCGGGCCGAACTGCGAAAAATCGACTTCCGGCAATTCCGGAAACGCGAAGCCCAGAGATCCCGAGGCCTGAGGCGCCTGGATTCTATTCTTGACCCAGGATTGAACGTCTTCCTTGAGCACCCGTCCCTTGGGTCCCGTACCGCTGACCCGGGCCACGTCCACGCCCAGTTCGCGGGCGAAACGGCGTACGGAGGGGCTGGCGTGCGTCTTGCCGGATGAGGTCGTGTCCTCGGAAACCGCCGGAGCGGGTCGCGATACCGGCGCAACGCGCTCGGCGACCGCGGCGGGAGCCGGGATCGGCTCGGGAGCCGACGGCGCGACTGCCAGTGGCGCCGCGTCAACCGGAGCAGGCTTAGGCGCCGCAGCAGCCTCCTCGGCGGCTTCCAGCACCAGTATGGGTGTCCCGTGGCTGACCTTGTCGCCCACCTTGACCAACAAGGACTTTACGGTGCCGCCCTCCGGAGCGGGAATTTCCATCGCGGCCTTGTCGCTTTCCAGGGTGATCAACGACTCTTCGGCCTTGATCGTATCGCCCGCCTGCACCAGCACTTCGATGATGGCGACATCGGTAAAGTTGCCGATGTCCGGCACCGTGATTGTTTTTTCAACTGCCATTTCCCGCGCTCCTTACGCTTTCACCGGGTTGGGTTTTTCGGGGTCGATGCCGTAAAGGGTCAAGGCCTTTTGTACGGAGTCGAGCGGAATTTCGCCCTGGTCGGCCAGGGACTTGATCGCGGTATAGGCGATATGGTCGGCGTCTACTTCGAAGAAATGACGCAATTCGCTACGACGATCGCTGCGCCCGAAGCCATCCGTGCCCAGGGCCACATAAGATTTCCCGGGAAGATAAGGACGAAGCTGATCGGCGACGGTCTGGATATAATCGCTGGCCGCCACGATCGGACCTTGGGTCTTGCCCAAACGCTCCTCGACGTAGCTGGTCCGTGCCGGCTGATCGGGATGCAGGCGATTCCAGCGCTCCTTGTCCAGCCCGTCGCGGCGCAATTCGCTGAAGCTGGTGACGCTCCAGACGTTGGCCTTGATGCCGAAATCGGCCTCCAGCTTGTCGGCCGCCAGCAAGGTTTCTCGCAGTATTGCGCCCGCCCCCAGGAGTTGAATGGCGGCCTTCTCGCCGACATCGCGTAGTAGATAAATACCCTTGACGATGCCTTCGGCCACGCCCTCCGGCATGGCCGGATGGGCGTGATTTTCGTTCATCACGGTCAGGTAGTAGAAGACGTTCTCGCCTTCCTGGTACATGCGGCGCAGGCCGTCCTGCACCACCACCGCGACTTCATAGGCGAAGGCCGGATCGTAAGCCACGCAATTGGGAATGAAGGACATCGCCAAATGGCTATGGCCGTCCTGGTGCTGCAAGCCTTCTCCGGCCAGGGTCGTCCGGCCGGCGGTGCCGCCCACCAGGAAGCCCCGCGCCTGCATGTCGCCCGCCGCCCACATCAGATCGCCGACACGCTGATACCCGAACATCGAGTAATAGATGTAGAAGGGGATCATCTGCACGTTGTGGTTGCTGTACGCCGTTCCCGCCGCGATCCAGGATGACATCGCGCCGGCTTCGGAGATGCCCTCCTCCAGGATCTGGCCGGACTTGTCTTCCCGGTAATACATGATCTGGTCGGCGTCTTCCGGGGTATAGAGCTGGCCCACCGAGGAATAAATCGCGTATTGGCGGAACAGGCCGTCCATGCCGAAGGTGCGCGCTTCGTCGGCGACGATCGGCACCACATATTTGCCGATCTTCTTGTCGCGCAGCAGGGCCGTGAGGAGGCGGACGAAGGCCATGGTGGTCGATTGCTCGCGCTCGCTGGCCTTGAGCAGCCCGTCGAACACGCTGAGATCCGGCACCTGCAACAGCGGCGCTTCACGGCGGCGACTGGGTAGGTAGCCACCCAAAGCCTGGCGGCGCTCGTGCAGGTATTTGATCTCCGCACTGTCTTCCGCCGGTTTGTAGAACGGCGCCTTGGCGATCTGATCGTCGGGCACCGGAATGTTGAATCGGTCGCGGAATGCCCTGAGTGCGTCCTCGTCCATTTTCTTTGCTTGATGGGCGCCCATCAGCCCCTCACCGGCATGCCCCATGCCGTAACCCTTGACCGTCTTGGCCAGGATGACAGTGGGCTGGCCGCTATGGTTCACCGCCGCATGATAGGCGGCGTAAACCTTGTGCGGATCGTGCCCACCGCGGCTCAGGCGATAGATGTCGTCATTCGACATGGTGGCGACCATCTCCAGCAACTCCGGATATTTGCCGAAGAAATGCTCGCGCGTGTAAGCCCCGCCCTTGGCTTTATAACTTTGGTACTCGCCGTCGACAGCCTCTTCCATCCGCCGACGCAAAAAACCGTCTTTGTCCTTGGCGAGCAGGGCGTCCCACCCGGAGCCCCAAACCAGTTTGATGACATTCCAGCCTGCGCCGCGGAAGGTGCCTTCCAATTCCTGGATGATCTTGCCGTCGCCGCGTACCGGGCCATCCAAACGCTGCAAATTGCAATTGACCACGAAAATAAGATTGTCCAGCTTTTCGCGTCCGGCTAGACCGATGGCGCCCATGGACTCCGGTTCGTCCATTTCGCCATCCCCCATGAAGGCCCAGATCTTGCGGCCTTCGGTTTGCAGGATGCCGCGGTCCTGCAGATATTTCATGAACTTGGCCTGATAAATAGCCATCAGCGGACCCAAGCCCATGGACACCGTGGGGAACTGCCAGAAGTCGGGCATCAGCCAGGGATGGGGGTAGGACGAAAGCCCGCCACCGCGCACTTCCTGTCTGAAGTGCTGCAGCTGGTCTTCCGTCAAGCGGCCTTCCAGATAAGCTCTCGCATAGATGCCCGGCGCGGAATGTCCCTGAAAGAACACCAGATCGCCGCCATGGTCCTTGCTCTGAGCATGGAAAAAATGATTGAAGCCCACTTCGTAGAGCGTGGCCGAGGACGCGAAACTGGCGATGTGTCCGCCGTATTCGCTGCAAGTTTTGTTCGCCTTCACCACCATGGCCATGGCATTCCAACGAATGTAGGAGCGCAGACGCTGCTCCAGCTCGTTGTCGCCCGGACTGCGTGCCTCCAAGTGCGGAGGGATGGTGTTGATATAAGCTGTGTTCGCGTTGTAGGGCAGATTGGCGCCGCTGCGACGGGCTTGATCGACCAGGCGCTCGATCAAGTAGTGAGCGCGCTCGACCCCTTCCGTTTCGATGATTGCTTCCAGTGCGTCGAGCCATTCTCGGGTTTCGGTAGGATCCAGATCGTCCTGCGTAGAATAAGGCGACGGATGCGTGGGGGAAGCGGTCATAGAGTCTCCTGAACCTATTATGGGGGCGCTTAATCCGCCGATTATAAGCTAGAGAAGCTGTCCCCTGAACACCCTTCACGGCGCTCCGTTGAATTGCCACCCCGATCGCGTGCCGTAGAGGCCTCCGCTAGCGGGCCTGTTCTCGGTTAAACTGCCGGCAACGCACCGCTAAATCCGGGATCGAATGTCCTTTTAGACATCACGCACCACACGAGCCGAACCGCCCATGGAAGCGATCACCCGCTATTTTGCCCCCGGCCTGCTGCTGGGAGGCTTGTTGGCCCTGGCTTATCTGGTTTTGCAGCATTTTCTGGTTCCCGTGGGCTGGGCGACCATCCTGGTTTATTCGAGTTGGCCGCTGTTCTTGCGCGTCGAACGCCTGCTGGGGAACAAAACCTCCTGGGCGGCGCTCGCAATGACGCTCGGCCTGGCGGCGACGATAATCGTGCCGCTGATCTGGATCAGCGCCCTATCGCAAAAGGAAGTCGCCGCATTCTTCCGCAACCTTCCGCTCTGGCTGGAACAAAAGCCGGAAGTACCCCCGTTCGTGAGCCGCATCCCTTATCTGGGTCCGGAGCTGTTGAATCTATTCGACCAGTCCGACGATCTGCGGGGCTTGCTGAAAGAACGCGTGGCTCCCTGGCTCCGGCAATTCTCGGGCGAAATCCTGTCTATCGTCAGCGATGTCGGAGTCATCGCCGCCCAGTTGGGTTTGACCTTGCTGACCACATTTTTTCTGTATCGTGACGGGCGCCACGCGGTGGGCCAGATCAGACAGGTCCTGACCCAGGCCGTCGGTGAGCGGCTCAAGGATTATTTCGGTGCCGCCCAGGCCACGACCAAAGCCGTGGTCTACGGGATCGTGCTCACGGCCTTGGCTCAAGGTGCGCTGGCTGGCTTGGGATATTGGGCGACGGGGATTGGAGCGCCGGTATTGCTGAGTATACTCACCATGTTTTTCGCCCTGATCCCCTTCGGCACGCCGCTGGTCTGGGTATCCGCGAGTATTTGGCTGCTGGCTAACGGCCAGCATTGGGCGGGCATCTCGCTGGCATTGTGGGGCAGCCTGGTGGTGAGTTGGGTGGACAACATCGTTCGTCCCTTGGTGATCAGCGGTGCCACCCGCATTCCGTTCTTGCTGGTTTTCTTTGGCGTCCTGGGTGGGCTGGCCCGATTCGGCCTGATCGGGCTATTTCTCGGGCCGGTCATACTCGCGCTCAGCCTGACGGTATGGCGCGAGTGGCTGGGAAAACGTGCATCAAGCTAGACCGCGCTCGCGAACCGGATTCGATGCCGATTCACACCCGCATGCCGAGCTTGCGGGTCCCCAGTAGCCGGGCCACGATGCGCTCACCCAGGCTTTTCAAAGGAACGACTTCGTCGACTCCGCCCATTTCGATAGCCACGCGCGGCATGCCGAAAACCACGCAGCTTTCCTCATCCTGGGCGTAGTTGTAAGCTCCCGCCTGCTTCATCTCCAACATCCCGGCCGCACCATCCTTGCCCATGCCCGTCAGTATCACGCCGATCGCGTTGACGCCGGCCACCTTGGCAACCGACTGGAACAGCACGTCGACCGAGGGCCGATGACGGCTCACCGGGGCACTCTGGCTGAGTTCGGTCACATAATTAGCGCCGCTGCGTTTCAACACCAGATGCGAATGCCCGGGCGCGATGAACACATGGCCGGGCAAAACGCGTTCCCCCCCGGACGCTTCGTGCACCGTGAGCCGGGGACACAAACGGTCCAGACGCTCGGCGAAACTCTTGGTGAAGGCTTCCGGCATATGCTGGGTGACCAGTATTCCGGGGCAATCCGGCGGCAGTTGCGCCAAAAACTCCTTGACCGCTTCGGTGCCCCCCGTAGAAGAACCGACCGCGATGATTTTCTCGGTGGAACCCAACAAGCCCAGGTTCGTGGCCGCGGAAGCGGTAGCCGAGGCCGTACCGGCCGAAGGGAGCCGGCGTATCTTGGCGCTCGCCACCGCGCGAATCTTCTCGGCGATTTCCTCGCTGTAACTCTGCAGGCCGTTGACGATATCCATCTTCGGCTTGGCCACGAAATCGACGGCTCCGAGCTCCAAGGCGCGCAAGGTCACTTCGGAACCCGCCGCCGTCAGCGTTGAAACCATCAGAACAGGCATGGGCCTTAGGCGCATGAGCTTTTCGAGAAAACTCAGCCCGTCCATTTTCGGCATCTCCACATCCAGGGTCAGCACGTCCGGATTCAGCGCCTTGATCATCTCCCGTGCGACGATCGGATCCGGCGCGGCTCCAATGGCCTGCATATCCGGCTGCTTGTTGATCAATTCCGTCAGCAACTTCCGGATCAATGCCGAGTCGTCGACGATCAGAACCTTGATGGTCATTTAGGCTACTCCAGATGCACGGTCAGTTATGCCCGCTCTGCTTGAAATCAGACGTAAGCCTGATAGGCCGTCTCGCGAAACGCAGCGAAGCGTTTAATGGTTTGCGATCCGCATACGCGGCAGAAGCGCAGCACCCTTGGAACCTCTCTAAAACTCCGTCCAGTCGTCGGCAGCAGCGCGCCGCAACAGCGGGTCCGTATCCTCGACCGTACGCGACGCGCTTAAGGCCCCGCCGGACCGGCGGCCTGAGCGCAGGCCACGTGTCGCCGGCGAGGCGAGCAGCCCCCCGTTGACCTTGAAACTCGAAACCGAAAGCGCCAGGTTGGCCGCCTGCTCCTCCAGCGATTCGGCCGCCGCCGCGGCCTGTTCCACCAATGCCGCATTCTGCTGGGTCACATCGTCCATCTGCGTGACCGCCCGGTTCACCTCCTCGATTCCCGCACTTTGCTCCGCCGAAGCCGCGGCAATTTCCGCCATGATATCGGTGACCCGCCGGACCGAAACGACCACGTCTTCCATGGTCCGGCCAGCGTCCTCCACCAATTTGACCCCGTCCTCGACCTTATCGACAGAGTCGTTGATGAGCGCCTTGATCTCCTTGGCCGCCGCGGCCGAACGTTGCGCCAGATTGCGCACCTCTCCGGCCACCACGGCGAATCCTCGGCCTTGCTCGCCCGCACGTGCGGCCTCCACGGCGGCATTGAGCGCCAGAATATTGGTCTGGAAAGCTATGCCGTCGATGACGCCGATAATGTCCACGATCTTGCGGGCACTGTCGTTGATACCGTTCATGGTCCCGACTACCCGGTGCACCACCTCGCCGCCTCGCCGGGCGACTTCGGAGGCGGCCACCGCCATTTGATTGGCCTGTTTGGCGTTATCCGCGTTCTGCCTTACCGTGGAGGACAATTCCTCCATGCTGGAAGCGGTCTCTTCCAGACTGGAGGCTTGTTCTTCCGTGCGGTGTGACAGATCGACATTGCCCATGGCGATCTCTTTCGACGCCGTGTTGATGGCATCCGTGGCCTCCTTTATGGTCAAGACGCTACGCGCCAGATTTTCAGCTGAGCTATTGGCATCATCGCCCAATTTGCCGAAGGTACCGCGATAAAGTCCGCCGACCCGCTCGGTGAGATTTCCTTGCGCCAGGGCGCCCAAAACCCTTACGACCTCATCCAGAGGCGCGGCGATGGCATCGAGGGTATTGTTCACACCCGCAACGACCTTGCTGAAGTCGCCCTTATGCCGGCCCACTTCGGCGCGGACATCCAGCCGTCCATCGACCGCCGCCGCCGCCAACCGTGCCGTGTCTTCGACGAGGGCGTTGATCGCGTCGATGCAGGTATTGAGGTTGTTCTTGATGACGTTGAAGTCCCCGTTATAGCTAGCCGAGATTTTCTCCGGTATGTCGCCCTTGGCGATGCGATCCAAATAGCTCGCGGCGGCGTTGAGCGGGCCCACCACGGCATCCAGTATTTGATTGATGCCGGCGCCGGTGTCATGAATAAAGCCGGTGGGGAGCAGATCGAGATTGACCCTATGCCCCAGACTTCCGCTTGCCGCCTCTCTTACCAGGCGTGCGACTTCGCGCTCGGCCGCTTCTTCCGCGGTGCGATCCAGCCATTCTTCAACCTGCCCGATCGCCCGCCCTTGCTCGTTGATCACCGGCGTCGCCGTGATAACCAGGGTGCGCCCGCCCAGTTGGCGGGTACTGCGATGCACGCCCTTGGCCCGCGTGGACGCATGCGCGGGATCGACACTCAAAGACGCGAGGGGCGAACCGACCAGCGTTGACGGATCGAAGCCGGGCAGACCCTGGCGTATGTCGTCCTGAAAGCGAACGAAAAAATCCCTCATGGCATGATTGAGATAGATGATCTTGCCTTCGTCGTCGGCAATCAGCACATTGGCGCAGACATTGTCCAAACCGCGTTGCACTCTCACCGCGCCATTCTCGAAACGGATTTTCTCCGACTTTTCAAAGCCAAGCCGGATCTGCAGCGACTTCACCGCCTCCAGGAAATCGCCGATTTCGTTGTGGCGAGTCACATCGATCTTACGGCCCAGGTCGCCGCGAGCCATCAGGCGGCATTCCGCCAACGCATCGCCCAAGGGCAGACAAATGCTGCGTCGGGTCTTTTCGCCGAAGAAAAGGCCCAGCACCAAAGCGCCCGCCAGCAGTGCGATCGAGTTGCGTAGGCGGACATCGGCCGACTCCTGCGCCGTCGACTCGGTCGAACCGCGAACCGCTCCGCTCATCCCTTCGGACTGAGCGGCAAGTTGCTGGCGCAGATCCGCCAACTGCCCCCAGGCGTATAGATTCGTCACGGCCAGCAGCACGGTGAACAGCGCAATCAGGCTCATGATACGGGCGCCGATGCTCAAATCACTTACCCAACGCTTTAACCGACTGTACCCGTCCGTAGCGAGTAACTGGCCTTCTTTCAACTGAAGCTTGCAGCGGCCTTCACGTATGTCCTTGTAAAGATTCTCGGCGAACGCGATCTGCTCTCGTGTCGCTTTATTGCGCATCGACATATAGCCGGCAAACTTGCCGTCTTCATAAAACGGAGTTGCATTGGCCACCACCCAATAATGGTCGCCATTCTTGCGACGATTCTTGACGATACCGGTCCATGGCTTCCCTTTCTTCAGGGTTTCCCACAAATCCGCAAAGGCGATTTCCGGCATGTCGGGATGGCGGAGAATATTATGCGGCGCGCCGATCAACTCCTCTTCGCTATAGCCACTGGCTTCTATAAAGTCGGCATTGGCATAGGTTATTGTGCCTTTTTCATCGGTTTCCGAGACGATAAGAATATTATCCTTGACTTCGTACTCACGATTGGTAACGGGCAGGTTAAGCCTCATGGACAGACTCCTGGAAATTATTGTAATTATTGTTCGGCTCAGAACAAATCAACATCGCCGCCCCGCTCGGCAGTCGCTCCGAGCCGGGTATTATATTCCTGCTCGCGTCGCAATATGGTATCGTTATGCAAGCTCATCAGCTTCTTGATAAGCACCCGTCCCTGTGCGGGAAAAAAATAAACCTTGCGCGGATAAATATCCAGCAAATCCTCGGCCACTATCGGTATTTCTTCGGCCTTGAGATACTCTCGCACAAAAGCGGCGTTGCGTTCCCCTACGTTGGCGACCGTAAATCCCTTGATAACATTCCCTCCGCCGAATACCTTTGCCTCAAGGTTTTGCCTTTTCACCCCCATTTTCAGCAACTGGTTTATGAGTATCTCCATGGCATAGGTTCCATAACGGGCCGAGGCGTTAACCGGCTCCCCGAAATCGTTGAGGGCCGGCAGCATAAAATGATTCATACCGCCGATCCCGCTGACTCGATCTCGTATGCAGGCCGATACGCAGGATCCAAGCACGGTAACGATGAGCATGGGCCGCGCGGTGGCGTAATATTCACCGGGCAGAATCTTGACCGCCTGGATATTGAAATTGCGGTCGTAATAGAGGTTGGGCGCCAGGGCGTCTTGATAAAGATGCTCCATCAGCTATCCCCTGGGTCCCGGCTTGGCCAGCTCGTACACCGTCTTACCCCGCAGCCTGAACAAGTCGGCCGCGTGATACAGGCTTTCGGAATGGCCGGCGAAAAGAAGGCCATGCGATTCAAGCAGGGGCACGAAACGGGACAGAATGCCGTACTGAGTTTCTTTGTCGAAATAAATCATTACGTTGCGGCAAAATATGGCATCGAACTTTCCGTCCACGGGCCAATAATTATCTAGCAGGTTTAACTGCTTAAAATTAATCAAATCACGCAACTCCGGACGCACACGGACCAAGCCTTCCTGAGTTCCCCTGCCTCTGAGAAAATAACGTTTCAGGGTTTCCGCCGGCAGTTTCTCCACCCTATCCATGGCATAAACACCCGTTCGTGCCTTATCGAGCACATTGGTATCGATATCGGTTGCGATGATTTCCACGGGCGGAGCATAGGTTCCGAAGGCTTCCACCATGGTCATGGCCATGGTATAGGGCTCCTCGCCGGTGGACGATGCCGAACACCACAGCCGTAGGGGTCGCTTATTTAAGGACTTCACATGCTCCGCCAGTACCGGAAAATGGTGCTGTTCTCGAAAGAACGAGGTCAGATTGGTCGTCAGCGCGTTGACGAACGCCTCCCATTCATCACCACCATCCTCGGTATTCAGGTAAGACAAATACTCCCGAAAGCTGAGTATACCGTGGGTACGCAAGCGCCTGCTCAGGCGAGCATAGACCATATCTTGCTTATGCTCGTTTAGTGCGATTCCGGTGCGCTGGTATAGTAACTCCCTGATGCGCTCAAAGTCCTGCGCCGTAAAGTCGAACTCCTTACTCGGTCCGCGTGATGACATAACAAAGAATCCTGGTCGTTTTTCGATAAATACCCTATCGAATATCTGCTCGTAAAGCGCTTTGCAAAAAGGGCCAAAAGTATTGGCCGTCCACACACATCGATCTGTTATTGCGAGGCTCTGTCGCCTAATTTTTGGGTATATTTCCCAAGAAATTGCCGCCATCCTGCTACTAAAGATTAATCTCCTGTAATGCTATTCCGACGCGTATCCGTCTGGTGCTTCCGCAATGTATTTAAGCGTCTGCCTTGAAAAAGAACGCATATTAACGTCAGGCTGGGACATAAAAACGGAAGGCCCTTGACTTGCCTTGCCACTTTGAACGGCCAACCATGGCACCTGGAGGAGACCCCGGATCACCGGAAAGTACCACGGCGCTATGCGGGCCGAACCGCCCGTCGGAGTAACGGCATCCGGTGGGATCAAGAAGGGACTTGCCGTTCTGCCCAAGCGTTGGAAAGCGTCGAGCCAACGTTCACCTGGATCGCTTCCTTTTCATCGGAAATCGCGAGTTTAGGCGGCGGCATGCTCGATCAAGGCCATGTCTTCCGCTGACATCAGGCGTTCGATGTCCATCAGGATGATCATCCGCTCATCCACCGTACCGAGGCCGTTGATATATTGCGTATCCAAGGCCGTGCCCAACTCGGGCGCCGGACGTATTTGCTCCGGTGTCAGAGTAATCACGTCGGACACCCCATCCACGACCATGCCGATGACCCTCCCGGCTAGGTTCAGCACGATAACCACGGTAAATTCGTTATAGACGACATTGCCCAGGTTGAATTTGATGCGCATGTCGACGATAGGCACGATGGCGCCGCGCAAATTGATCACGCCCTTGATGAAGTCGGGCGCATTGGCGATGCGCGTGACCGTGTCGTAACCCCGTATTTCCTGCACGGTGAGTATGTCGATACCGTACTCTTCATCACCCAAGGTGAAGGTGAGGCATTCCCTTCCACCGCTAATGCCGGCTGCTGTTTCTGATTTTTCGTGCATGGCAAAATCTCGTTATTAGACGTTGTAGTAGTGATGGATTGATGAGACCTTCACGAAAATCCGCATGCGTCTGCCGGATTTCGCAAAACGTGTTCGGAGCGCGTTGCAGGCCCACAAATCAGTGCGTTTTCCAGTATCGATACGCCTCGACGGGTCAATCGAGCACTAGGGCCACGGTCTTCTAGGCGCCGAGAGCACCGGCCCATTGGGACTCGGATTCACGCGAAACCGTTTCGGCGACACCCTGCTCTCGCTCCGGTTGCAATTCTTCTTCCTCGTCGTCGTCCAACGTCGTCCCTGCGGCGAAATTCTTGCTCAGCCGAACCATACCGGTGATATCGATGATGAGCGCGACGCGTCCGTCACCCATGATGGTCGCCCCCGATATGCCCGGAACTTTGCGGTAGTTGGACTCCAAGCTCTTGATGACGACCTGATGCTGACCCAGCAGTTCGTCGACCAGCAATGCCGCCCTCACACCGTCGGCCTCCACTATCATCAGGGTTCCGCGTTCCGGCTTGCGGGTACGCGGGCGTATCTTGAAAATCTGGTACAGGGCCACGAGCGGCAGGTATTCGCCACGCACATGTACCACACGTCCCTCACCCACCACGGACTTGACGTCCTCGGCCTTGGGCTGCAATGACTCGATGATGCTGGTGAGTGGGATGATGAAGGTTTCGCTGCCGACGGCGATGGAAAGACCGTCGAGTATGGCCAGTGTCAGCGGCAGACGTATGGTCATGGTGGTACCTGCGCCATAGACCGAGTCGATTTCCACCCGCCCACCGAGGGACTCGATATTGCGCTTGACCACATCCATCCCAACGCCGCGTCCCGAAACATCGGTAATGACTTCGGCGGTCGAGAACCCGGGCGCCATGATGAGTCCCCATACCTCCTGATCCGTCATGGCGTCAGAAACATTCAGGCCGCGCTCGCGAGCCTTGGCCAGGAGTTTTGCGCGGTCGAGACCCGCGCCGTCGTCCTGGACCTCGATGACGACATTGCCTCCCTGATGGAAGGCTCTTAGCGTGAGGTTACCCTTGGGGTCCTTGCCCTTGGCGATGCGTTCTTCCGGCATCTCGATGCCGTGGTCCAGACTGTTGCGCACGAGATGGGTCAAAGGGTCGGTGATTTTTTCTATCAATCCCTTGTCCAGTTCGGTCGCCTCACCCTGGGTCCTGAAATTGACCTCTTTCTTCAATTTACCGGCCAAATCCCTGACCATCCGCGGAAAGCGGCTGAAGACGAAGCTCATGGGCATCATGCGGATCGACATCACCGCTTCCTGCAAATCGCGGGTGTTCCGCTCCAGTTGAGCGATGCCTTCGTGCAGGCTCTCATGCAGCACCGGATCGATCCGGGACGCGGTCTGTTTCAACATGGCCTGGGTGATGACCAGTTCGCCGGCCAGATTGATGAGTTGATCGACTTTTTCGATGTTGACCCGGATGGATGTATCCGCGTGGGCGGCAGGCTGAACTTTGACCGCCTCGGTTTTTTTGGCCGGAGCCGATTCCTGAACCTTGCCCGGTTCGGTCTTGACTGCCGGTGACGCTGCGGGCGAGGAGGCCACAGATTGGACCGGCGGCGTGACATCGACAAAAAAGCCGAAGTCCTTGCCTTCTTCCGTGTGTTCCGTGGAAACAGTTTCCACACTGGGAAGGGGCTGGGGATGCGCTGCTTGAGCGCTCTGGCCGGGCTCTGCGGCCCCGACCGGACTGATCTCGTATTGCTCGGGCTGAACGAAGAACGCGAAGGCTTCGCGCACTTCGTCGACCGAAGACGGCTGGGTAATGCGGAAGTGGGCCTGCGCCCCCTGATCCAGTACTTCGAGCGTACCTAGGCTCTTGAGCGTATCGATGAGGAAATCGAATGGCGCGGGATCCCCCAACGGGTTGCCTACACGCGAGAAGCGGATATCGTAGGCGTCCGGGGCCGCCGCGTCTGCCATGGAGCCATCGGCGGCGGATGCAGCCGCTGGCCGGTCTTGTGAAAGAAGATGGAGTTTCTCGCTGATGCCCTTAATCACGTCCTCTTCCACCGGGGCGGCGCCTTGGCGGGCCGCCACCATGCCCTTGAGCACGTCGGTCGCGTGCAGAAAGGCTTCGACCATTTCCTCCCGCAACTGCAGTTCGCCCTTGCGCAAACGGTCCAGCAAGGTTTCCAGGATGTGCGTGACCTCGGTCATGTCGTTGAAACCGAACATCCCGCTGCCGCCCTTGATCGAATGAGCCGAGCGGAAAATGGCATTCAGATGGTCCAGATCGGGCGCCTCGACATCCAGTTCCAGCAACAAGCTTTCCATGGTATCCAGATGTTCGGACGCCTCGTCGAAGAAGGTCTGGTAGAACTCGCTTAGCTCGATGCTCATAACAAAATACTCGCAGTATTAAGGGCGTCGCCGGATTTTCCGGGCGCCTCGGTAGCCGTCGAATCACAGGGAAGGGAAAGAGGCCAGACGCTAAACCCTCGCGTCCTCAGCCCATCACTTTTTTTATGACCTGGATGAGTTTGGCGGGATCGAATGGCTTCACCATCCAGCCCGTGGCGCCCGCCGCCTTGCCTTGGGCTTTCATCACGTCGCTGGACTCGGTCGTCAACATCAATATCGGAATGTGCGCGTACTGAGGCAGAGCTCTCAAAGAGCGTATGAGCGTCAATCCGTCCATGCGGGGCATGTTCTGGTCGGTCAGGACCAAGCCGACGGCATTCGACGTGGCCTTTTCCAAGCCGTCCACCCCGTCGGTGGCTTCGATCACCTCGTAGCCGGCACTTTTCAGCGTAAAGCTGACCATCTTTCGGATCGACGGCGAGTCATCCACCGCGAGTATAGTTTTGGTCATAATCCGAATCTCTCCTGATGTTGGCCCGCATCATCTGGATCTGAAACGGGCGACTGAAGCTTAGAACAATTCTATGTCTCCGGCCTCGCATTGGCCCTGGGATACCGGACCGACGCCACGCTCGTCGGCGGTCTCACCATGCCTTTCCACCGCAGCCCGGCCGGCATGTAAAAACTCCGCAAATTCCGGGCGGGTAATCGAAGCCTCGACGATTTCATTCAACAGCTCGCCCATATCGGCAACGCGCCGGGTCACATGGTCGAGCAACTGATGCGTCATGTCCTGAAACTGGAGGGAACGGAGCGCCGCGTTGAGATCGTCGGCCAGGCGTTCATGCAGATTCGTCGTCGGATCGGTCGCGCGCTTCGCCGCCCCCTCTTGCGGGAGCGGGATGTCCAGCGCATCGTGTATCGCGGTGAAACTACGGGTCAGTGTGACTATGGCGTCCTCGAGCAAGGCCTGGGTCCGGTTCACCTCGTGCTCGATGCAGTGGAACTGGGTTTGCAACTCCATGCTCAGATGGACGAGCAGTTCGCGCGTCTGCGCTTCTTCCTCGTACCGTCCGAACGATGGCGGGAACGGGCCTTCCTGAGCGGTGCTGGTCATGGACGTTGCGCCTAGGCAATTTAAATACGCCCGAAATTTAGCAGGGTTTCAGTTTTTTTCGCGGAGGGACGTAGAAAATCCGGGGGACGGGATCACATGCGCCAAACCAGCAAGCGAGTGCGCCGTCGGTCATCCAGGACCACGGTCCGGGTGGGCGGAACCCCCGGAACGTCGAAGCTATTGCTGATCAGCAGGGTACCCGGACGCATTTCTTGGCGCGCTTTTACCCAAAGCATCGGCATTGGATCCGGCGAAAGGAATACATAGACGACATCGTAGTCCGCGAGATTCATCCTGCGGATATCGTCGTAGCGTATGGCGGCATTGCGCCTCCCCAGCAAGCGGATGCGACTGATCAGCCAGGGCAAGGGCGCGGACTCGACGCCGCAAATATAGGAATCCTGCCGGACCGAAGCCAGATAGGCCACCAGCCCGCCCAAACCGCAGCCGAGATCGATGAAACGAATCCCCTCCTGCCGGGGTAACAATTCCTGCAGCCTGCGCCACGTGAGACGATTCGATAAATAAAGGGGGACTCGATCGCCCGCGCTGTGGCGAAACGCCAGCCACAACAGCAGGAAACCGGCGAGAAACAGGGCAGACGGCGCTCGCAGGCTCAAAGCCATCAGCAAGGCCGGACCGAACACCGCTTGCAGCGGCAGCCACCAAACCGGCAAGCCCAGCGCCAGGGCCATGAGCACGGCCGCCGTGGCCTGAACGGCGACCACCACCTCCGGAGCGAACGCCACACCCAGGCTGGCCGCGGTTCGCGCGGTCAAATAAGCCGAGAGAACCGCGAGCCCCTGTGCCGATAAAGCCTTAAGCCAAACCGGCAATGTCACTGCGAAACGCCGCTAAGGCTTGGCGCTGGGCGGCGCAACGCTCGCGGGTGGGGCCGGCGGAGCGGTACGCGATGGCTCCACCGCCTTGCCATAGCCCGGCGTCAGGGCAGCGCGGTTGATCGGACTGCCCGACGACACGTCGACCTTGCGTCCGTTGCCCAATATCGCGTCGACGGTTTCCTTGTTCATGACGATGATGGCGATGCGTCGGTTGATCGGATCGGACGGGTGATCTTTGACCAGGGCCACGCTGGATGCGAGCCCTATCACCCGCATGATCTTTTCTTCCTTCAGTCCACCACGCACCAGCTCCTTGCGCGCGGCGTTGGCGCGGTCCGCCGACAGCTCCCAGTTGGTATAGCCGGCTCCTGAGCCGGGAAACGGCGTCGCATCGGTGTGTCCGGTGATACTGATGCGGTTGGGAAGCTCGTTGATCACCGGCGCGATCTGATCGAGGATTTGCGCCGCGTAAGGTTCCATGCGGGCGCTTGCGAGTGCGAACATGGGCCTCTTTTCCTGATCGATGATTTGTATGCGCAAGCCCTCGGCCGTGATGTCGATCTTGATCTGGTTGTCGAATTGTTGCAGCAGCGGATTGGTTTTGATCAGCGCCTGTATTTTTTGCTCCAGCTGTTCGAGGTTTTTCTCGTCCTCGATGATGGCCTGAGTGTCCGCCTCGCTGGCTTCGATCATTTGCTCGCGTTTGCCCTCATTGGTCATCTTGACCTGCCCGTCGGACTGCGTGATGTCGTCGCCGCCGCCCTTGATGATGCTCACGGTGTCGCCGGCCGCTTCGCCACCCGACAATGAGGGCTTCCACGGATCCTTGAAATATTCGGCGATTCCTCTCAGTTTCTTCTGATCGACGCTGCCCAACAGCCATAACAACAGGAAGAAGGCCATCATGGCGGTCACGAAATCGGCATAAGCCAATTTCCAGGCGCCACCGTGAGCGCCATGTCCGCCTTTCTTGATTTTCTTGATGATGATGGGCTGATTCGATTCCGACATGGCATGGGGCTCGCTAAAACATGAGGAAAACCTAAGCTATTTGTTCGCCTTGAGATGTTGCTCCAGTTCTTCGAATCCGGGTCTATCGCGCGAGAAAATCACCTTGCGCCCGAACTCCACCGCGGTGGGCGGCGCATATCCGTTGATGCTGGCGATCAGGGCCGCTTTGATGCTCTGGTAATACTTGGTGGATTCGTCCAGTTTTTGCTGCAGGTTTCCGGTCAGCGGCGCGACGAAGGCATAGGCGATCAGGATACCCAGAAAAGTTCCGACCAGCGCCGCGGCAATCAAGCCCCCCAGCACGTTTTGCGGCTGATCCAAGGACTCCATCGTGTGCACCACCCCCATGACCGCGGCGACGATGCCGAATGCAGGCAGGCCGTCGGCCAAACGTGCCAAAGCCGCGATGGGTTCGTAACCTTCTTCATGATGGGTTTCGATGTCGATATCCATCAGATTCTCGATCTGGTGCACATCGAGGCTGCCGCTGGCCATCAACCGAAGATAATCGGTGATGAACTCGGTGGCGTGGTGGTCGGCCAACACCCGGGGCGCGACTTTGAAAACTTCGCTGTTTTCCGGACGTTCGATATCGGACTCGATGGACAACAGGCCGTTCTGCCTGATCTTGTAGAAAATCTTGTTCAGCAGGGTCAACGTCTCCAGATAGAAATCCTTGTTGTACTTGGAGCTTTTGAACACCTGCCCGACCCCGCTCAGGGCAGCCTTGAGCACTTTTGGGCTGTTCGCAACGACGAAACCGCCCAATGCGCCGCCGAGTATGATGAGAACCTCGAACGGTTGGATGAGGATGCCTATGTGACCTCCGGCGCCCAGATATCCACCCAGAATGCCGCCGATGGCGACGAGGTAACCGATGATGGGAAACATAGTGATCTTACTCTGACAGAAGGCTGCGGAATGGCGCCTGAAAGCTTCCGGCGTCGAGGCGGAGCCGCCAAGTCTAACGCATATATGCCATAGCGCCAGAACTACGGCGCACCGTGCGGATCAACCTGGCCCCGCCGCAGGCAGCCAAAACCAAACCCGGCCGAACTTCGCAAGCGGGCTCCGCGCGCAAGCCCGGGAAGCGCCGGTCCAGGCGCTCAAACCAAGCTCATGTTCAGCAGCAAAACCTCGATCTCCTCCGTGATTTCCTCCTGGCGCAGCGCATTGCATTCCCGATCCAACTCGTCCAGGCGGTTGTCGAGGCGATGCACGGCGCTGCCCAGATGCTGTATGCGCAACTGGTTTTCCGCTTGAAGCGAGGCGCACGCGATCCGATGCAGCAGTGCCAAGAGATAATACTCACCGAACTCGGCCAGCAACGGGGCCGGCGGGAGGTTGATGACCGGCGGCTGATCGCGGGGCGTAAAATCGCCGGCTTGAAGATCGAGATAAAGCGGCAGCAAGCGCCGCTCGGTCACGCCGGCTTCCGGCTCGTGGTACAGCGCGGTCAATCCATACGGCCCCTGGTCCGGCAATTCGCCCAGGGTTTGCACCAGTCTTTCCAACACGATGCCGATTTCTTCCGCCATGCTGGCGCCGTCCAGCGCCGCCAGCACACGCGGGTCGTCTTCCAGACGTGTATACAGACGCTGCCCGACCGCGATGCAGCGGGCGTCCGGACCCAGCGTGTCGAACTCGACGCGCAAGGCCTCGTTGAAACCGCCGCAAAAACCGCGCTCGGCACCGAACAGGACATGAACTTCGCTGTTCGGCTGCTGCGTGTGTGGCAGGGGATGGTGAGCCAGCAGGTCCGATGCAGCCCGGCGCAAGTCGTCCACCAGGACGCGCTGATTGGCATGGTGACGCTCCAGCTTGCGGATTTCCATCAGCGCCAGGTTCTTCATCGCGTCCATGATGTCGCGCACCTCGCCCAAGGTATGGCGATGCGCTTCGAGCGCGTGGCGCCGGCTCATGCGTTCTCGCTCGAACCCAGCCAGCTCCGGACGGATTTCTGCCAAGCCTCGCGGGAGTCCGACAGATTCAGGCCGGAGCGGCAGGCGCCCTTTTCCAGCTGGCTTAACAATGGTGGCAAGTCCTTGGGGTCGACGGCGTTCAAATGCCCGTCGTTGAACGCCACCAGCCAGGCCATCTGGCATTCGATGGAGAGGGGCACCAACCTGTCCTGCTTGAGTAGCTCCCGGAGCACCCGCCCGGAACGGATGATGTTTTCCATCGAGGCTTCCAGGCGGGCGCCGAAACGGGTGAAGGTTTCCAGCTCGAGAAATTGCAGATAGGCCAGTTTCATACTCGTCGCCTCGCGCTTGACGGCCGGATGCTGCGCCGCACCGCCGATGCGGGAAACCGAGCGGCCGATGTCGATGGCTGGCCGCACTCCGCTGACGAACAGCGCGCGGTCCAGGTAGATCTGTCCGTCGGTGATGGAGATGAGATTGGTCGGCACGTAGGCGGCGATTTCGCCTTGCTGGGTTTCCACGATGGGCAGGGCGGTCATGCTACCGCCGCCGTGCGCGGCATTGAGACAGGTGGACCGCTCCAGCAAACGGGCATGAACCGAGAAAATATCGCCCGGATAAGCCTCGCGGCCCGGCGGGCGCTTGAGCAGCAGCGAGAGCTCACGATAATTGCGGGCATGAGCGGACAGGTCGTCGTAGATCACCAGGGTGTCCCTGCCTTGTTCCATCCAGTATTCCGCGATCGCGCAGCCGGCGAATGGCGCCAAATGCTTGAGCCCCGGCAAGGCCGCAGCCTCCGCCACCACCACCGTGGTATAGGACAAGGCTTCGTAGTGACGCAGGGTTTCGATGGTCTGGACCACGCTCGAGCGCTTCTGGCCGATCAGCACGTAGACACAGTAAACGCCCTTGCCGCGCTGGTGGATGACGGTATCCAGCGCCAGCGAACTGCGCCCCAGTCCCTCGTCGCCGACGATGAGCTGACGCTGGCCCTTGCCGATGGGCACCAGGGTATCGATGACCTTGATGCCGGTATACAAGGGACGATGCACGAAATCGCGCGCAACGATGGGCGGGGAACGGCTCTCCAGCCGGCGCCGGCCTTGTGATTCCGGCGCCGGCTGGCCGTCCAAGGGGAATCCCAGGGGATCGACGGCGCGGCCCAGCAAGCCGTCGCCCACCGGGATGTGCAGGCTGCGTTGGGTGAGCCAGGCGCGGGTGCCGGCGGACAAAGTATCGCTCTCGTGCAGCAAGACCGCACCCAACAGTTCCCGGCCCAGATCGAACACTACGGCACGGCTGCCGTCCTCGAAGGTCACCAAGTCGTCCATGGCGGCGGAAGGCAAGCCGACGATCCACACGATGCCGTCGCCCACCGACGCCACCTGTCCGACTTCGCGCACCCGCAAGCCGAAGCGGTAATCACCCAGCCAGGCGGATAAGCGGGCGAGCGGGCCCGCCGCTTCAGCGGCCATCGTGGGCGAAATCGGCGAAATGCTGGAGTTCGTCGCGCAGGCTGGCATCCAGGGTCCAGGGCGGTGCGGAAATTTTCAGCCCGGCGAGCAGGCTTTGATCCTGCCGGAATTGCACGCTACAGCTAGAACCCGCGAGTTCATCCAGCGCCAGTTGCAGCCGCTTGCGTTGGCTTTCCGATAAGTCATAGGCGCCGGTGACTTCCACAGCGGGATTGCCATCGCGCCAGCCCGCCTTGAGTTCGGCGCGGCGTGTTTCCGGCAAG
This sequence comes from Methylococcus sp. EFPC2, assembly GCF_016925495.1. Taxonomy (NCBI): domain Bacteria; kingdom Pseudomonadati; phylum Pseudomonadota; class Gammaproteobacteria; order Methylococcales; family Methylococcaceae; genus Methylococcus; species Methylococcus sp. EFPC2. Next base: position 1,899,963 of record NZ_CP070491.1, read on the forward strand.
GCGTGCAGGTCTTCGATGAACATGTCCACCAGGCGATCGTGCAATTCGGGGCCGGATAGCCGTTCCAATAGTGTCGCGCAAAATCCGGCACCCCGGTCTATGGCCTGTTCTTCCAACCGTTGTAATAACTCCGCACGCTGGGTCTGTTCGGTGACGCGGGTTTTCTCCAGCTCGACGGCCAGCGCATTTTTGGTGGCCAGCAACTCCCGCTGGCGTTCGGCTTCCAACTCCCGGCGCAAAGCTTCCCGTGCCGCCTGCTTTTCCTTGTCCCAGTCGGCCAGGCGGTTTTCGTATTGTGTTTTCAGCGCCTGCGCTTGGGCCTCCTTGTCGGCGGCGACCGCCAAGCTGTGTTCGATGGCGGCCCGGCGCTGGGCGATGACGTCCAGAACCGGCTGATAGAGCAGCCGCTTGAGCAGCCAGACCAGGACCAGGAAATTGAAGATTTCCAGCGCAAGCGTGCTCCAATCCAGTTCCATGGCTTATTTCACCAGGTATTCCAGTAGCGGATTGCGGAACAGTACGATGAGCACGATCACCAGGCAGTAGATCGCCAGCGATTCGATCATGGCCAGGCCTATGAACAAGGTGCGCATGATGGAGCGCTCGGCCTCGGGCTGCCGGGCCAATGCTTCCATGGCGGCGGTGATGGCCTTGCCCATGGCAATGGCGGGCAGCATGACACCCAGGCAGATGCCGGCGACGGCGGCCACGGTGGAGAAGGTGACGAAGGAACTCAAATCGGGCATGGATTACTCCTCCGTAGATAAGTGCTGTTCTTGCGATTGCATGGCCCCGGCCAGATAGATCAAGGCCAGTATGCCGAAAATATAAGCCTGCACCAGGGCTTCCACGATGTGCAGCATGAGTATGGGCACCGGTGCCAGGAAGCCGGCGACCAGCAGGATCAACGCGGCGGCGATTTCCAGGCTCATGATGTTGCCGAACAGACGGATGGCCAGGGCGATGGTGCGGGTGATTTCGCCGATGAGGTGGAACGGCAGGAGTATCGGGCTGGGCGAGAGATAGTGGCGCAGATAGCGGCGGAATCCCAAGGCACGGATGCCGAACCAGTGCACCGACAGGAAGACCACGACCGCCAGGGCGGCCGTCGCCGAAAGATCGCGGTTGGGAGAAAAACCATGGGGGATCAATCCCGCCAGATTGGACGCCACCAGATAGATCCATAGCGTGGCGATGAAGGGCAGGATCCGCTCCGCATGCTGCGGTGCCACCGCGCGCACGGCCTCGTCCATGGCGGCAACGATGCCTTCCACCGCCGTCTGTCGGCCACCAGGAACGATCGTCAGCCGACGCGTCGACAGGAAGGCCAGGACGACCAGCAGCGCCATCACCGCCCAGGTCATGACCACCGTAGCGCTGACATGCAGGAAACCGATGCTGAACAGGATGGGTGACTCGAGTTCCACAGCCTACTCCTGGATCGACCGGTAAACGTTATAGGCGCCGACGATCACGCCCAGGAGGATGAAGCCCACGGTCCAGCGGACCGAATAGCCTGAGCTGAAACCGTCTAGCCAAAGGCCCAGGTAGGCGCCGAGCACCACCGGGATGCCCATCATCAACCCCAAGGAACCGACGAACAGCGTCTGGGCGAGCAAGGTTTTCCGCTCCCGCTCGGCCTTGCGCATACGCCCGGCCTGCTTTTCCACCTGTTGCTGCAAACGCTTGGACGGGTTCATAAGCCTCTCCCCTGCTGGCCGATTTGCCATAGACGCTTGAGAAACTCATCCTCCATGCGCCGCAGATGGGCCTTCATGGTCTCCAACTGCCTTTCCTCCGCCAGCAGTTCGTCCGTCAGCCGTCGGCTCACCCTCTCGTAGTCATCGTCGATCAGATAACGGCGCGTATCGAGCCGTAGCGCATTGTCGCAAAAATAAACCACGGCTCCCGGCACCGCCAGGTAATGCCACAGTCCGTCCACCCGACGGTAGCGCGCCAGCCCGAATACCAGCACGGTGAGAAATCGTGCATGTCCCGCCCAGATGGAAAAACTGCCGCTCGCATCCTGTCCCACGAAGGCTTCCACGTCCGCCACGGTTTCCGCATGGGTGGCGTCACGCAACTGGAGGGTAAAGGTTTTCATGGCGAGGAGATTATCACCCGCCGAGGCCACGAGTAAGTTGCCGTTTACATGATGCCGCGAACCCCGTCCAGGGAGGCCGCCCGGCAAGCGGAGAACGCCGGGATCGCCAGGTCGGCCGTTGATGCCTGGGAAAAGGACGCTCAGAGACTCTGATTTGTAACCCGCCTGGCGTCCCGCTTGTATTAGGGATGCGAGATGATTGAGGATGCGACAATTGCGCGGCAGTTGCGGACCTCCGGGCCGCCCGGCGGGCAGCCGGGGCGGAACGCCTCTCCGGCCCGACGCCACACTTTCGCTCCGTAAACTTGAAACCGAAAGCCCTATGCAGTCCATCATCCCTGCCAAAGACGAACTCCTGTTCCTGCCTCTCGGCGGTACCGGCGAGATCGGTATGAATCTGACGCTGTACGGCCACGACGGGGCCTGGATCGCGGTCGATCTCGGCATCACCTTCGGCGGCGACGACTTTCCCGACCACCCGGTGATGATGGCCGACCCCGCCTTTATCGCAGCCCGGCGCGAGCGCCTCGCCGGCATCATCCTGACGCACGGCCATGAAGACCATATCGGCGCACTGCCTTATCTCTGGCAAAAGCTGCGCTGCCCCATCTACGCGACACCCTTCACGGCGGCCCTGGTCCGATCCAAGCTCGTCAGCACCGGCAGCGACGATGCGCCGCTGGTCGAAGTCGCCTTGGGTGCGCGCGTTCAGGTAGGTCCTTTCTCGGTCGAATACGTCACCATGACGCACTCCATACCGGAACCCAATGCGTTGTTGATCAAAACATCCGAAGGCGCCGTCCTGCATACCGGCGACTGGAAACTCGACGACCGCCCGGTGGTGGGACGCGGCTACGATCATCCCAGACTCGTCGCCCTGCGGCGTGAGCCCCTGCTGGCGATGGTATGCGACTCCACCAATGCGGTCGTCCCCGGCCATACCGGCTCCGAGGGCAGCCTGTTCGAGCCGCTGCTCAGGCTGGGGGAACAGGCGACGGGACGCATCTTGGTGACGGCATTCGCCAGCAATATCGCCCGCCTGGTGACCCTGGCACGGGTCGCCGGCACGCTGGGACGGCGTTTTGGCGTGGTCGGTCAGGCCATGGAACGGATGGTGGCCGTCGCCCGCGGCACCGGCTACTGGCCGGGCGATTTGCCCGAACTGCTCGACGGGCGCCATCTGGGCCATTTGCCTCCGGCGGAAGTCTTCGCCGTTTGCACCGGCAGCCAGGGCGAGGCGAATGCGGCGCTCACGCGCATCAGCCAGGACATGCACCGCGACCTGTTATTGGATCCGGGCGACACGGTGATTTTTTCCTCCCGGGTGATACCCGGTAACGAGGGCGCGGTCGAGCGTATCTATAGGCGCCTGCGTGCGCTCGGCATTCATGTCCTCACCGATCATGACGCACCCATCCACGTCTCCGGCCATCCGGCAGAAGAGGACTTGCGCCGGCTTTATAACTGGGTGCAGCCGCCGCTGGTGATCCCGGTGCACGGCACCCCGCGGCACCTCGCCGCCAACGCAGAAATCGCGGCCGCCTGTCACGTCCCGCATACCGCCATCGTCGAGAACGGCGCGCTTTGCCGCCTGAGCCGAGGGGGGCTGCAGAGGCTAGGCCAAATCGATACCGGAAGGCTCAGCGTGCGGCCGGACGGCCGTTTGGCGCCGGTATTGCCGGACGTCCTGCAGGAAATGCGCGCTCGGGTTCATTGATGCTCGCGGTCCTCGACCTCGAGCCGATCGGAGGCTTCGAACGGCGCCACGAAATTTCGCGCCGGGGTCGTTATACTGGCTTTCCCGCCACCGCCCCGCATGACCATGACGACCGAACTGCAGGCCCCCCGTACGATCTACACCGTGTCCGAGTTGAACGGCCGGGCCCGGCTGGTCTTGAGCACCCAACTGGGTACGGTCTGGGTGGAAGGGGAGATTTCCAATCTATCGCAACCTTCGTCGGGCCACCTCTATTTCACCCTCAAGGACCGCGACGCCCAGGTTCGCTGCGCCTTGTTTCGGGGAAGCGTGCGGGGACTGGCTTGTCGTCCGCAAAACGGCATTCAGGTGTTGGTCCGTGCGCAGGTCACCCTGTACGAACCCCGAGGCGACTACCAGTTGGTGGTCGATTATCTGGAGGAAGCCGGCGACGGTGCCCTGCGGCGGGCTTATGAAGCGCTCAAGTTGAAGCTCGCGGGCGAAGGCCTGTTCGATCCGGCACGGAAAACGCCCTTGCCCGCCCTGCCCCGCTGCGTCGGCATCGTAACCTCGCCCACCGGCGCCGCGGTACGCGACGTGCTTCACGTGCTCGCCCGGCGCTTTCCGGCTCTACCGGTGCTGATTTTTCCCACCAAGGTGCAGGGCCGCGAAGCCGCGGCGGAGATTGCGGGCGCCATTGGACTTGCCGAGCGCTGCGGCCTTTGCGACGTGCTGCTCTTGGCCCGCGGCGGCGGTTCCCTGGAGGACCTGTGGGCATACAACGAGGAAATCGTGGCGCGGGCGATCGCCGCCTGTTCCATCCCCATCGTCAGCGGGGTGGGACACGAAACCGATACTACCATCGCCGATCTGGCCGCCGACCTTCGTGCCCCCACGCCTTCCGCCGCCGCAGAGGCGGTCAGCCCGGATCGTGTGGAATGGCTGGCGCGCTGTGCTCGGCTGGAGTCCCAGTTGCGCCACCCCATGCGGGTACGCCTGGAAGGATACGCCCGGACCCTGCTCCATCTGGAATCCAGGCTGCGCCTGTCCCATCCGCGCCGGGCTTTGGACCGCAATGCGCAGAAACTGGACGAACTGGAACTGCGTCTGCAACGGGCTCATGCGCACTGCCTGACCCGGCACGCGGCGCGTTTCTCCCGCGTGGCGACGCGCTTGCTCGCCCACCGCCCGGATCGGACCCTGACCCTGCTAGCCGCCCGTCGGGACGACTGGGAACGCCGCCTGAACAACGCCATCCGTAGCCAGCTGCAGCACCGGGGCATGAGGCTGGCCCAATACAGCGAGAAACTGCACACCGTCAGCCCGCTGGCTACGCTCGCGCGCGGCTATTCCATCACGCTGAGGCGACTCGACGGGAAAGCGCTGCTCGATGCGAGCGAAGTTGAAAAAGGCGAACTGATAGAAACCCGATTCGCGGCAAGCAGCCTCATCAGCCGGGTGGAATGAATCCCGCGGTGTCCTCGACCATCAAATCCTGGCTGCTGCACGGCGTCCTGCTGATCGCCGTCGCACTTACCCTGTTCCCGCTTTTCTGGATGGTTTCGGTCTCGCTGATGCCAGCCATGGCCGCCACGCGTCTGCCGCCCCCCCTGTGGCCCGAAAGCATCACCTTCGAGCATTACAAGACCTTGTTCACCCAACTCGACCTGGCCCGTTACCTGCTTAACAGCACTTTGCTGGCCACGGCGATCACCCTGCTCTCCTTGTCGCTCAACGCCCTGGCCGGGTACGCCTTCGCGAAATTCCGCTTCGCCGGACGCGACCGCCTGTTTCGCTACCTGCTGACCGCGATGGTCATACCCGGCCAAGTGGCGATGCTGCCGCTGTTTCTGCTGCTCAAGCAACTCGGATTGGTCAATTCCTACGGCGGCGTGATCGTGCCGGGCATGGCCAGCATATTCGGCATCTTCCTCATCCGTCAGTTCGCGCTGTCCATCCCCGACAGCCTGCTGGACGCCGCCCGCATCGACGGCGCGAGCGAGTTGCGCATCTGGTGGTCGCTAGTCCTTCCGCTGTGCAAGCCTATCCTGGTCACGCTGGCCATTTTCACCTTCATGGGGAGTTGGAACGATTTCATGTGGCCTTTGATCATCCTGACCGACAACGACCTGTACACCCTGCCGGTCGCGCTGGCGAACCTCCTGGGCGAGCATGTTCAGGATATCGAATTGATGATGTCCGCCGCGGTGCTGACCCTGCTTCCGGTCATGGTCGTTTTTCTGGCATTGCAACGGCACTACATCGAGGGTTTGGTGCTGGGGAGCGTGAAGGAATAACTCGGGCTTACCTCGAAGGGCATGGGAACCGATTATTTACTCTCAGGCAACGTGGCGTAAATTGCGCGGTTATTGTAGATAAATCGTGAATCCTTATGATGAAGCCGTCGCTTTTGATTCATCACAGGAGTATCGAAATGACGGACATCACATGGCTAGAAGTGATATTGATAGGCGCATTCGCCGGAACACTGGCGTTTTCGATCGCTTTTTGCACGAGCAATTACCGCAGTCCGGTGCTCGACGAGGAACGTCGCCGCTAAGCCGCGCGGGCTGGCGAGAAGAGGGTTCGGGGCCGTCGCGAACCGGCCGCCGTGACTATTTGACGACCCGCAGATTGGGACGCGCGCGCGGCGGACGCTGCTCGCCGCCCTTCTCGGGCTCTTCCGGCGGGGGAGGCGCGTCGTCCTCCCCTTCCTCGAAGACCATGCCGCGTCCGTTTTCGCGGGCGTAAATGGCGAGCACCGCCGCGATGGGTGCCCGAACATGCATGGGCGTCCCGCTGAAGCGGGCGCTGAATTCGATGACCTTATCCCCCAACTGCAGCCCCTGCACCGCTTGAGGCCGGAGGTTCAGGACGATGCGTCCATCTTCCACATAGGCGGTCGGCACCTCGACGTCCTTCGCCTCCGCATTGACCAACAGGTAGGGCGTGCAGTTGTTGTCGACGATCCAGTCGTAAACGGCCCGGATCAGATAAGGCTTGAGCGAGCCCATCAGGCGGTAAGCATTTCCGCAGGAGCACTGAAGTCGCGCTCCTGATCGCTCAAACTGGCCTGAAAGCCTTCCCGCTCGAACAAGCGCTGGGCATAGCTCTTCACGGCCTCGGCCTGCTTGGGCAACTCTATCCCCAAGGAAGCCAGACGCCAAAGCAGGGGACCCAGCGCGCAATCGACCAAAGAAAATTCGTCGCTCAGGAAAAACGGTTTGGCCGCAAACAGGGGCGTCGCGGATATCAGGCTTTCGCGCAGCGCTTTCTTGGGTTTGAGGGCTTTCTTGTCCGCCGATTTTTCGATCTCGTCGAGCAGGCTGTACCAGTCCTGATCGATGCGGTGTACCAGCATGCGTGCCCGCGCGCGCGATACGGGGTCCATGGGATGCAGAGGCGGATGCGGGAAGCGTTCGTCCAGATACTCCATGATGATGCGCGATTCATACAATACGAGGTCGCGGTCCACCATCGTCGGAGTCGTTCCGAAAGGATTCAGCTCAAGCAAATCCTCCGGCGGTTGATTGACGTCGATATATTCGACATCCGCCGCAATACCTTTTTCGAAGAGGACAAACCGCGTACGATGGCTGTAGGCGCACGTGGGGGAACAGAAAAGAGTCATCACCGATTTGCGACTGGCCGCAGTTGCCACGCTTATACCTCACAAATTTCCAAGGAAAACCCCTGCCATCGGGACGACCAACAAAATCACGGGCGAGCCCCACCCGGCGGCGAGGAGTCGATCCCCCGGAGGTCGTTTAAATCCGCCAGACGGTAATGGGAGCTCCGCATTCTACCACGAAAACCCTACTCTACGCCCTCCCAATACGCTTTCTTGAGCTTGTAGAACAGCACCGCCAGGATGAGAAGGCCGAAGATGACGTATTTGCCCAGCCGCAGACGCTGGTACTGGGACGGCTCTCCGGCATAGGAGAGAAAGGCCACCAGGTCGTTGACGAACTGGTCATATTGCTTGGGCGTGAGCTTCCCCGGTTGGGCGAGTTCCAGGCGGGTGATCGCCTTATCGTCGCCTTTCGCGTTGTGTACCGCTTTCTGCAGGCCCTGCAACTCCCACAGGACGTTCGGCATGCCCACGTCCGGAAAGACCACGTTGTTCACGCCGCTCGGTCGGCTAGGATCGGCATAAAAACCTTTGAGATAGCCGTACAGCCAGTCGACGCCTCGCGCACGGGCTATCAGGGACAGATCCGGCGGCTCCACGCCGAACCACTCCTGCGCGTCTTCCTTATCCATAGCGCTGAGCAAGCTGTCCTGAATTTTCAGCCCGTCCAGCAATACATCCTTGCGCAGATCGTCTTCCTTGAGTTTGAGGTCCGCCCCCAGGCGGGAATAACGCAAATGTTTGACCGAGTGGCAGCCCACGCAATAGTTGACATAAGCTGCAGCGCCACGCCGGACCGATTCGAGGTCAAATACGTCCGCGTCGGCGTCGCCGAGATCGACGGAGCTATTGGATGAGGCCTGGGCGCAAAAAGAGAGCGCCAGGATTAAAAATCCGATTAATGCTTTCATCATTGTGATTTGCAGCAGGTATTTTTAATTTTGGCGTAGACAAGCTGAACCTGGCCCTCGGCTTTTTGCCAAACCTCGGTCGACTTCAACCACTGCAGCGATGCGCGCACGACATCCCAGAGTTTGCCTTCGCGCTTCTCCAAAGGAATGACGGCCTCCGTCAGGCGTTCCGGAATCGGCTTGGTTTGCTCCCGTGCCGAAAGCAAGGGCAGCGCCAGGAAGAAGCCGAAATAAACCAGGGAGAACGCTCTGGCGAACAAGGTCGCCACCTCGGTGGCCGGCTTCGTGCCCAAAACGCCCAGCCCCAGGAAGGCGATCACGAACAGCGTCAGCGCGATCTTGAATGCCGGCCCGCGATACCGTATGGACCGCACCCCGCAGCGGTCGAGCCAGGGCAGCAAGAACAGCAGGATGATGGAAGCCCCCATGGCCACGACGCCGCCCAGCTTGTCCGGGATCGCGCGCAGAATGGAATAGAAGGGTGTGAAGTACCAGACCGGCGCGATATGCTCCGGCGTCTTCATCGGGTCGGCCGGCTCGAAATTGGGGTGTTCCAGGAAATATCCACCGAATTCGGGCAGGTAGAACAGGATCAGCGAGAACACGATCAGGAATACGGCGACGCCGAACAAATCCTTGACCGTGTAGTAGGGATGGAACGGAATGCCGTCCACGGGCACGCCATCGGCACCCTTGTTTTTCTTGATCTCGATGCCGTCCGGATTATTCGATCCCACGGTATGCAGGGCCGCGAGATGCAGCACCACCAGTCCCAGCAACGCCAAGGGCACGGCAATCACGTGGAAGGCGAAGAAGCGATTGAGCGTCGCATCCGCCACGACGTAGTCACCGCGGATCCACACGGCCAAGTCTTCTCCTATGCCCGGAATCGCGCCGAACAAGGAAATGATCACCTGGGCTCCCCAATACGACATCTGCCCCCAAGGCAACAAATACCCCATGAAGGCCTCGGCCATGAGCAGCACGAATATGACCATGCCGAACAGCCAGACCAGTTCCCGCGGTTTCTTGAAGGAGCCGTAGAACAGCGCGCGGAACATATGGAGATAGATGACGATGAAGAAGGCCGACGCACCGGTGGAGTGCATGTAGCGGATCAGCCATCCCCAGTTGACATCGCGCATGATGTATTCGACGGAGTCGAACGCCAGCTTCGCATCCGGCTTGTAATGCATGGTCAGGAATATGCCGGTGACGATCTGGTTGACCAGCACCAGCAAGGCCAGCGAGCCGAAGAAATAAAGAAAGTTGAAATTCTTAGGCGCGTAATACTTGGCCAGATGCTCGTTCCAGAACGAACTGAGCGGGAGACGTTCGTCGACCCAATCCAACAAGGCCTTGGCTTTTTCGTTGGCCATCATGCTTGCTCCCCATTGACGCCGACCACCAGCTTGCTATCGCTAAGGTATCGATAAGGCGGTATTTCCAGATTCTTGGGCGCAGGCACCCCTTTGTAGACCCTCCCTGCCAGGTCGAACAAGGAACCGTGACAAGGACAGAAGAATCCACCCTGCCAGTCAGGACCCAAGTCCGCCGGCGCAATTTCGGGACGGTAAGTCGGAGAGCAACCTAGGTGGGTGCAAACCCCCAGCGCCACGAAGATCTCGGGCCTGATGGCACGTGCCTCGTTGCGTGCGCCTTCCGGCTGATCGGACTCCTTGGAATCCGGGTCGCGCAACTTGGAATTCAATTTGGGTAAGTCCGCGAGGGATTCGGGCGTGCGGTGCAAGACCCAAACCGGCTTGCCGCGCCACAACACGCGGATCAACTGGCCCGGCTCCAGCTTGTCGATGTCGACCTCGACCGGTGCGCCGGCAGCCTGGGCGCGGGCACTGGGTTGCATGGATGAAATGAAGGGGGACGCGGCGAAAGCAACGCCCACCGCACCGGCCGCACTGGCGGCCTTGGTCAGGAACCAGCGTTTACTGGTGTCCACCGGATCGGTCATCGGGAGCTCCATAAGGAAGGGATCAGATCGTTATTGTTATAATTGGGTAAACGCATCGTTTACCTATATTGTAAGAATATCGATAAACCGAAACAACCGGGACCGTTGCCGCCGATGCCAGGATTTTTAGCCGATTAAAGCGTCCTCCAGGGCTGCGAGGAAACGCGCATTCTCTTCCGGCAAGCCGACGGTCACCCGCAAACAGTTTTGCAGCGGCCCAGCGGGCGTATGCAGGTTCTTGACCAGCACGCCGCGTCGTTTCAATCCGTCGAATACATGAGCCGCCTCATGCTCCAATAGCCGCAGGGTGATGAAATTGGCCTGGCTGGGATACACCCGCAAGCCGGCCACGGCTCGCAGCGCCGAGGCCAATGAGGCACGGTCCCGCCGGATGTCGGCGACCTGCCGATCGAAAACCGCCTGACGACTCAGGGCGAAGCTCACCGTCAACTGGGTCAGTTCGTTGATGTTGTACGGCAGGCGCAGCTTGTCCAGCTGATCGATCCACGCCGTATGACCGGCCAGATAGCCCAGCCGCAAACCGGCCAAGCCCAGCTTGGAAAGGGTGCGCATCACCAGCAGATTATCGAAATTGCCCAGTCTGGACATGAAACTGTCATCGGCGAATGGCGCATAGGCCTCGTCGACCACCACCAATCCGGGTGAAATGCGCAAAATTTCCAGTACATCGTCCACGGCGAACGCATTGCCGGTCGGATTGTTGGGGTAGGCCAGAAACACCACCGCCGGCGCATGGTCCCGTATCGCGGCGCGCATGGCGTCCATGTCCAGCGCGAAGTCCTCTTCGCGCAAGGGCACGCCCACAAAGCTCAAACCGAGGCTGCCTGCGATCTGCCGGTACATGACGAAGGTGGGCTCCGGCGCCAGGACCTTGGCATTCCGGCCGGCCACGGCCATGAGGATGATCTGGATAAGTTCGTCCGAACCGTTGCCCAGCATAAGTCCGGCGCCATCCGGCACGCCGCCGTGTATCCGCAGCGCGGCCCTGACCCCATCGGCGGCGGGGTCGGGATACCGGTTCGGTTTGGCCGAGCGCAAGACACCCAGCCATTCCTCGATCATCTCGGTCGGCCAGACATAGGGGTTTTCCATGGCATCCAGTTTGACATATCCGGCGGAAGCTTGAACATGATATGCCTTGAGCGCCAGGATCTCGGGCCGGATCAGCGCCTCCACCCGGTTTTCAAGGTTTGATCCTGCCATATCAGGGCTTGATGCGGAACTCGGCCGAACGGGCATGGGCTTCAAGACCCTCCCCGCGCGCCAGCACCGATGCCGTGCGGCCCAGTACGTCGGCACCATCGGCCGAACAGAAGATCAGGCTGGAGCGTTTCTGGAAATCGTAAACGCCCAGCGGCGAAGAAAAACGCGCTGTACCGGCAGTCGGCAGGACGTGATTCGGTCCCGCGCAATAATCGCCCAGAGCCTCGGCGGTGTAGCGCCCCATGAAGATCGCCCCGGCGTTGCGGATGCGCCGGGTCAAGGCTTCCGGATCGGCCACCGACAACTCCAGGTGTTCCGGCGCGATGCGGTTGGCCACCTCGGCCGCCTGTTCCAGATCGCCTACCTGGATCAGCGCGCCGCGCTTGCCCAGGGAAGCGGCGATCACTTCCCTGCGCGCCATGGTGGGCAGCAGCCGGTCTATGCTCGCCGCGACGGCATCGAGATGCGCGGCGTCGGGACTGATCAGTATGGCCTGGGCATCCTCGTCGTGTTCGGCCTGCGAAAACAGATCCATGGCGATCCAGTCCGGGTCGGTCAGTCCATCGCTGATCACCAGGATTTCCGAGGGACCTGCGATCATGTCGATGCCGCACTGGCCGAACACCAGTTTCTTGGCGGTGGCCACGTAGATGTTGCCGGGACCGACGATCTTGTCGACCCGCGGTATGGTCTGGGTACCGTAGGCGAGCGCCGCCACCGCCTGGGCACCGCCGATGCGGAATACCCGGTCGACGCCGGACAGATAGGCGGCAGCCAGCACCAGCGCGTTGACTTCGCCGCGCGGGGTGGGGACCACCATGACGATCTCCGGGACCCCCGCCACCTTGGCGGGAATCACGTTCATCAGTACCGAAGACGGATAAGCCGCCTTGCCGCCGGGCACGTAGACGCCGGCCCTATCCAGGGGCGTCACCTGCTGGCCCAGCACGGTGCCATCGGCCTCGGTGTACCGCCAGGAATCCGCTTTCTGGTGTTCGGCATAGGCTCGCACGCGCTCCGCGGCTTTTTGCAACGCGGACGCCTGCTCCGCCGGCAGACTGTCCCAGGCGCGCTTCAGCTCCGCGCGCGGCAGTTCGAGGGCAGCGGCCGAACCCGCTTCGTAGTGATCGAAACGGGCCGTGTAATCCAGCACCGCCGCATCACCCTCGCGCCGGACGCGGCCGATGATTTCCAGGACCCGCTGATGGATCGCCGCGTCTTCGCTTTCGTCCCAGGCCAGCAAGGCGTCGAGCTGGCTTTCGAATCCGGCGTCCGCCGCGTACAGTCGGGTCAAGTTGAGTTCGCTCATGGGTCTACTCGCTTAGGTTTGCCTGGCGGGATACGATGCCGCCCAAGTCGCTGATGAACCGGGATACGGCCTGGTGCTTCATTTTCATGGCCGCCTTGTTGACCACCAGGCGGCTGGAAACGTTCATGATGAGTTCACGCGGCTCCAGGCCGTTGGCCTTGAGGGTATTGCCGGTGTCGACCAGATCGACGATGCAATCGGCCAGGCCGACCAAGGGAGCCAGCTCCATGGAGCCGTAGAGCTTGATGATCTCGGCCTGGCGGCCCTGTCGTGCGAAATAACGCTGGGCGGTGTGCACATACTTGGTCGCCACCCGCAGGCGCCGGCCGGTAGGCTGGAATCCGACCCGCGCGGCGGTCATCAGCCGGCAGCGCGCGATCCCCAGATCCAGGGGCTCATAGAGGCCGTCCGCACCGTATTCGACCAACACGTCCTTGCCGGCGATCCCCAGATCGGCCGCGCCGTATTCCACGTAAGTCGGCACGTCGGTCGCCCGTATGACCAGGAACTGCACGTCCGCGCGATTGGTGGGTATGATCAGCTTGCGGCTCTTTTCGGGGTCTTCCGTCGGCACGATGCCCGCGCTCGCCAGCAAGGGCATGGTGTCCTGGTAGATGCGCCCCTTGGAAATGGCGAGCGTCAGCATGTCGTCGCTCATTGGGGGACGCGGCGGATTTCTGCGCCGAGCTGCGAGAGCTTTTCCTCGATGCACTCATAGCCGCGGTCAATATGGTAGATGCGCTCGACCACGGTCTGGCCTTCCGCGACCAGCCCGGCCAGCACCAGACTGGCGGAAGCACGCAAATCGGTGGCCATGACCGGCGCTCCGGTCAGTCGCTCGACACCCCGCACGATGGCGGTATTGGACTCCAACTTGATATCCGCGCCCATGCGCTGCATTTCCTGAACATGCATGTAGCGGTTTTCGAAAACGGTTTCGGTGATGACGCCCACGCCTTCGGCCACGCAGTTCATGGCCGTGAACTGCGCCTGCATGTCGGTGGGGAAGGCCGGATACGGCGCCGTGCGCAGAGAAACCGACTTGGGTCTGCGCCCCTGCATGTCCAGCTCGATGCTGTTGTCGGTGCATACGATGTCGGCACCGGCCTCCTTCAGTTTCCCGATCACGGCATCGAGCAAATCGGGGCGGGTGTTTTTCAGCTTGACCTTGCCACCGGTCACCGCCGCGGCCACCAGGTAAGTACCCGTCTCGATGCGATCGGGCATGATGTTGTAGTGCAGACCCTCGCCCGACAGGCTCTTTACGCCTTCGATTTCCAGGATGTCGGTGCCGGCTCCACGTATCTTGGCGCCCATGGCGTTAAGGAAATGCGCCAGATCGACCACCTCGGGCTCACGGGCGGCATTTTCGATGACCGTCACGCCCTCCGCCAGCGAGGCCGCCATCATCAGGTTCTCGGTGCCGGTCACGGTGATCTGGTCCAGCACCAGGCGGCAGCCCTTGAGCCGCTTGGCCTTGGCATAGATGTAGCCGTTACGGACGCTGATCTCCGCTCCCATGGCGGCCAAGCCTTCCAGGTGCAGATTGACCGGCCGGGTGCCTATCGCACAGCCGCCTGGCAAGGAGACCTCGGCCTGACCGAAACGCGCGACCAAGGGGCCCAGCACCAGGATGGAGGCGCGCATGGTCTTGACCAGATCGTAGGGCGCGTAAAAGCTGTCCACGGTGCTTGCGTCGACCTCGATGTTCATCTTTTCGTCGACCATGAGCCTCACGCCCATGCGCCCGAGCAACTCCATGGTGGTGGTGATGTCCTGCAGATGCGGAACGTTCCCTATCGTCACCGGGGCTTCGGACAGCAAAGCTCCCGCCAGTATGGGCAGGGCGGCGTTTTTGGCGCCGGAAATACGGAGTTCGCCCAGTAGCGGCTTGCCACCGGAAATAAGCAGTTTATCCATGCAGGGGTTTACTCGTGTTGGACCCGGAGCACCGGGCATGGGGTTGAATCGTCAAGAAAATATCCGGTCCACACCGGCCACGCGCGCGATCGCCAACAGTTGGGCGGGGGCGTGGATGTACTCGAGGCCGACTCCGGCCTCACGTGCCCGCCGCTGCCATTCGAGCAGCAAGGCCAAGCCGGCGCTATCGACCCTGACGATGCCGGATAAGTCGAATACCGCACGGGACGAACCGGAAAACAAGCGCGCGCTTTTTTTCAATGCATCGGCGACAGAGGCGAAGCCAAGCTCGCCTTGCAGGACGAAGCGGCCCGGCTCGATCTCTTGCAGTTCGAATTCGCTCCCTCGACCGTTAGCTGTAGCGGCGTGCGATTTCATTTAGGCTGGGGCGTGCCCCGTTCGTGCGCCTTCTCCGGGGTCTTCGCCGGAGCTTTCACCACGGGCTTTGCCGGGGCCGCAACGGCCTTGGGGGCATGCACCGCCTTGGAAACCGGCTCTGCTGCCGGCGCCGGCTTGGATGCGGGTGGCGCCGGCGCGGGCTCCAGGGTGGGCCCGGCTGGCTGCGACGTGGCTTCCCGCCGGTCCTCGGGCTCCTTTTCGGCGTCCGCTTTGCCCTCCGCCTCTTCCTCCGCAGGCTGGCTGTCCTCGTCCGTTTTATCGCCGGCTTCCTGGTTTTCGCTCGATTTCTTCTCCGCGCCGCTTTCGGCCTTGTTGAACAGGAAGCGGCTGATCACTTCCTCCAGCACCAGGGCCGACTGCGTCAACTCGATCTCGTCGCCGTCCTTGAGGTAATCCGGAGCGCCCCCCGCGCTCACGCCGACATATTGTTCGCCGAGCAAACCCTGGGTAAGTATGCTGGCACTGGAGTCTTCCGGGATGGTGTCGAACCGGGGGTCTATCCGCATTTCGACGACGGCTTCATAACTGTCCTTATCGAAGGTGACGGCGCTGACGCGGCCCACCTGCACCCCCGCCATCGATACCAGAGCCTTGGGCTTAAGACTGCCCACGTTTTCGAAGCGCGCCTTGATCACATAGCTCTTGTCATCGATTTTCAGATCGGCCAGGTTGCTGACCTTCATCGCCAGAAAAAACAGGGCAATCAGGCCCAATCCGACGAACAGGCCTACCCAGAGCTCGATCGCCTTGGATTGCTGCATCAATTCTCTCCAAACATCAGGGCCGTGAGCACAAAATCCCAGCCCAACACGGCAAAGGCCGAGTAAACGACGGAACGCGTGGTCGCCCGGCTGACGCCTTCCGAGGTGGGAATGGCATCGTAACCCTCGAACAGCGCGATCCAGGTCACGACGACTCCGAACACCACGCTTTTGATGAGGCCGTTGACGATATCCTCATAGAAGTCGATCTTGGCCTGCATCTGCGACCAGAAAGCCCCCTCATCCACCCCCAACAGACCCACGCCCACGAAATAGCCGCCCATCACCCCTATCATGCTGAACACGGCGGCCAGCAGGGGCATGGACAGGACGCCCGCGAAAAAGCGCGGGGCGAAAATGCGTTTGATCGGGTCCACTGCCATCATTTCCATGCCGGACAACTGCTCGGTCGCCTTCATCAAGCCGATTTCGGCAGTCAGTGCGGATCCCGCGCGTCCCGAGAACAGCAGCGCCGTCACCACGGGACCCAACTCGCGCACCAGGGAGGCCGCCACCATCACGCCCAGGGTTTGTTCGGCGCCGAAATCGGACAGGACGTAGAAGCCCTGCAAACCCAGCACCATGCCGACGAACAGTCCGGAGACGACGATCAGCAGGATGCTGAGCACGCCGACCGACAATACCTGAGCATTCAACAGCCGGGGCCGGCCGATCAGACCGGGAAGGCCACCCAATACATGCAGCGCGAAAAGGTTCGCCCGGCCCAGCTTCTGTATGGTATCCAGGGTAGCGCGGCCCAGCCGCCGTATGAGTTCGATCAGCACTCTCATGTCGTCAGGAAGATCTGGGCGTCCCGCCCTGCCGGCCGTTGCCGTAGAGATCATCGAAATAGTCGGGGGCCGGATAGTGGAACGGCACGGGGCCGTCGGCGTCGCCGTGCATGAACTGGCGAATCCAGGGCGAATCGGAACGATCCAGCGCCTCGGGCGTACCCTGCCCCACGACGCGGCCATCCGAGATCAGGTAGACGTAATCGGCAATGGAAGCCGTTTCCCTCACATCATGGGAAACCACCACACTGGTCAAACCGAGCTCGCGGTTCAGATCGCGGATCAACTTGACCAACACCCCCATGGAAATCGGATCCTGCCCGGTAAAAGGTTCGTCGTACATGACCATCAGGGGATCCAGGGCGATCGCGCGCGCCAACGCCACACGCCGAGCCATGCCACCCGAGAGCTGAGCCGGCATCAGGTCCCTCGCTCCGCGAAGGCCAACCGCCTGCAGTTTCATCAGGACCAGGGTGCGTATCATCGACTCCGGCAGGCGCGTATGTTCGCGCAAGGGAAAGGCGACGTTCTCGAACACGCTGAGATCGGTCAGCAACGCACCGCTCTGGAACAGCATGCCCATGCGCTTGCGCAACTGATATAGATCACGCAGGCTCAGCCCGTGGACATGAACGCCGTCAAAGACCACTCGCCCCGATTTCGGGCGCAACTGCCCGCCAATCAGCTTCAGCAAGGTGGTTTTGCCAGTGCCGCTGGGGCCCATGATGGCGGTCACCTTGCCGCGCGGTATGTCCAGACTCACCCCTCCGAAAATGATCCTGTCGCCCCGCGAAAACACCAGGTCGCGGATGGAAATCAGGATTTCATTATCGGTAAAGACACCTGTCATGCGGTAAGGAGCGAGCCGGCCGGAATTCAAAAGGGGCGTATTGTCCCCGAGCGCGATGATCCGAGTCAACTTCCTGAATTGCGGGGGTTACCAGGGTTCCGATGCCTGGCAGCGGACGAAGGGGCGATCCAGCGGCTAGGCCTGCGCCTGATCGATGCCTGCCCGCTCTAGCATCGTCACCCGCGATTGGCGCCGTTCGAAACGGTGCCAATAACACAACGGCACTTAGCCGATTAAGCCACGGCCGTGCAAGAAACTGCCGAGCGACCAACAGGCAAGCTACATCTCGGCGTGTGAACAAGGTATCATTGCCGACTTAATCTCTGAACACGAGACACGAGTGCCGGCCAAGCGCTACGAGCCCGTACCGCGCCGCCGGTAGAATAGCCAGCCGAATAAACACCGCCCAATAATTATTTTTCCCAGATTCAGGTGTCATCTATGTATCAATTTTTGATTGTCGTTCATGTCCTCATCGCCATATCCATCATTGGCCTGGTAATGCTGCAACAAGGCCGTGGAGCCGATGCGGGGGCGGGATTCGGCGGTGGAGCATCGAATACCTTGTTTGGCGCGAGGGGGTCGGCATCGTTTCTTTCCCGCACGACCGCCATCCTCGCCGCTCTGTTCTTCTCGTCCAGCCTGCTTCTTGCTTATTCCGCCGCCAAACAGGATAATAAGGGCACTGACCTGATGGACACGCCAGCCGCAAGCCAGGCTCCGGTCGACTTGCCGGTCGTAAAGGATGAAGGTGCGGCGCCGCAGAAATCCGACCTTCCGCCGGTAACCGAGGAAGGCAAGAAGTAGATCCTCGATCGAATTCCGCCGATGTGGTGAAATTGGTAGACACGCCATCTTGAGGGGGTGGTGACGAAAGTCGTGTCGGTTCAAATCCGACCATCGGCACCAATAGCTAGTATCAAGCCGTCGCAAGACGCATCAAAACCCGCGAGTCGCAAGGCTTGGCGGGTTTTTTGTTGTCTCATGCCGTATCACGCGATAGCATCCAATACCGACACTCTTGACGGTATTTCTGACGGTATCGAAGGCCTTGACGGTATCCGATACCGTCAAACGGGATGAAGCGCCCATGATGCAAGACATTGAAGCCCGCAAGGCCAAGCCGACCGAGAAGCCCTACAAGATCGCCGACGAGCGCGGCATGTACCTATTGGTGCAACCAACCGGCTCGAAACTATGGCGCATGGATTACCGCTTCGGCGGTAAGCGCAAGACCCTGGCCCTAGGGAGTTATCCGGAGGTCACCCTGTCAGACGCCCGCACCAGGCTCGAGGAAGCCCGCAAGCTGCTGGTCAATGGCGTCGATCCGTCGGCATTCAAGAAAGCCGCCGTTGCCGCCAAGGCCGAATTGGTGGCCAATAGCTTCGAAATCATCGCCCGCGAATGGTTGGAAAAGCAACGCGGCAAGTGGGTGGAAACCACTTACACCCATACCCTGGAGCGGTTGGAGAAAAACCTGTTCCCCTGGATCGGCGCCCGGCCGATAGCCGAGATCACGCCCCGCGAGCTGCTGGACGCATTGGACAAAACCGTCGACCGTGGCCGGCTGGATACCGCCCAACGGCTACGCAGCGAGGCAAGCCGGATATTCCGCTATGCCGTGGCAACCGGGCGAGTCGAGCGTGATCCTGCGGCAGACCTGACCGGCGCGCTGCCGCCGGCGAAGGTTAAGCACCGCTCCACCATCGTCGAGCCCAAGCTGGTGGGCGAGCTGCTCCGCGCGGTGGGATCCTACGCCGGCTCGCCGATAGTCCGGGCTGCGCTCAAATTGGCCCCGTTGGTATTTCTCAGGCCCGGCGAGCTGACCAAGGCCGAGTGGACGGAGTTTGACCTTGACGCCCGCGAATGGCGGGTACCGGGTGAGCGCATGAAGATGCGAACCCGGCATATCGTGCCGCTGTCCACTCAGGCGGTGGCGATCCTGCACGATCTTCACCCGCTGACCGGCCACGGGCGATACGTGTTCCCCCATGCCCATGGCCGCGATCATCACATGACCACCGAGGCCGTCCGGGCCGCTCTGATCCGCCTGGGCTACGGCACCGACTCTGAAAACCCCATGGTCACACACGGATTTAGGGGCATGGCGTCCACACTGTTGCACGAACAAGGCTGGCCGTCCGATGTCATCGAACGCCAGCTTGCCCATGCTGAGCGGAACAAGATCAAGGCCGCGTACAACCACGCTGAACACCTGCCCGAGCGGCGCAAGATGATGCAGGCTTGGGCCGATTATCTGGACGGATTGAAGAACGGGGCGGATGTCATACCGTTCCGCCGGTCAGGTTAAGCGTGGCCAGCCTGCAATATTCATGAACCTTGGACATACTGCTTTTGTTGGGTGGCCCTATTGCTTCATGCGATAATTCGACAGAAATCGCCTGCTCAAAACAATAAGGAAAATTCATTTCACGGTCACAACGAGGTGCGCCATGACTTCTACGCATAAGCCCATGCAGCGCCTGTATCAAAAACTCGCAAACGTCGGTTACAGCAAGCCCTATATTCATTCCCTGCTGCCGGAATGGTGGGATGATGCTATCGCGGATACTCCTGCCGGCTTCCAGCAGGCCAGCCTGCTGCTGAGCCGCTTGTTCAGTATCCAACCAGAAAGCTTGTGGACAGAAGCCGCACTGCCAGCCTTAGCCGTCCCTGATGGCTGCAAGTTCAAGCAGCGGGCCAACACGCAAAGCCATGAGCTGGATATCGCATGTGCCCTAGCACGCTCGGCGGCCCGCTTGACTCTGAAAGCATTTAAGCCGGAGTTCATGCCGGGCGTTTATCCCGATGCGGCTGTACTCCGCCGACAGTTACTGGAGGGTAAGCCTTGGATTGCCTTCCAAGACCTATTGGCGTACTGCCTGCATTCGGGTATTCCGGTTATTTTTTTGGACCACTTCCCGGTCAAAGCAAAGAAAATGGCTGGGGTTTCTTTCGAGCAGGACGGGCGACCGGTCATTGTCTTAACCCAGCGTAAGCCGCATGGGTTTCTATTGTTCGATTTGGCTCATGAACTAGGCCATATTGCCTTGGGACATACCCAAGGCGGTGCTTGGGTCATTGATACAGAGATCGACGCTGATGCGGAAGACGAACACGAACAAACTGCTAATCGTTATGCTCGCGAGTTACTCACGGGCAGTTCAGATTGCAATATCGTTCCAGCGGGACGACTTTATCCACAACAACTAAAAACAATAGCGAATAGGATTGGAGCCGAGAAGAAAATAGACCCACTCCATGTCGCTTTAAATTACGGCCACAACGTAAAAACTCACTTTGCTGTTGCGGTTAGCGCCGTAAAACTTATTGCCGAAAATCGTCCAACTGACCAAGAAACTTTGATTCAGTTACTACTGGACTTCTTGGACCTTGACGCCATGCCGGAAGATGACTTCGCAGCGTTGAAGCGGCTCATTGGGAAAACTCGCGTTTGATCCTGCTGGCGGACAACGACATCATCTTAAAACTGGCCCAATGCGACATGTTGGGGGACTTGCCTGAATTGCTAGGTGAGTCTACTGACGAGATTCTTGTTACGCCTACGGCCAGATATCAGCTTTTGCCGAAGAATGCTGTGAAGGCACGAGAAAAGTGCGGAAGCGAAGTGGTTGTAGAGAGGGTTCAAGCTTTTCTGGATATGGCCAAGGTAATTCCAGCCATCATCGACCAAGACTTGCTGAAAACCTTGTCTGGGATCGACAGAATAGACGATGGGGAGGCTTTACTATTTGCTGCAGCCTCCGAGCTTGCTGGTTCCCTGCTGATAACAGGTGATAGAAAGGCGCTTTGCGCCTTGTTAGCTAATGTAGACTTGATTCCTTTGCTGGTACCTGCTTTGAATGGAAGGGTGGTTACATTTGAAAGCGCCATCCTATTAGCGCTGCACAAGTTCGGCTTCGCCATAGTCAAGCAGAAACTGTTGGGCTGTCCGAAGCCTGATGCCATGCTGCGTCTGTTACTGAAACCGGATATGCGCGAGTCCGACTTGATTGATTGCTTAGTTTCATATTCTAAGGAAATTGAGCCGATGTTGGCGCTTCGACATTTATTGCCTATGAATCGCCCAATCGCCACATGAACGCGTTTCGTCGCCGTAGCGTTTCATAATTTAATTCCGCCTACCTCATCCAAATTACCGCGCCCAGTCCGGCCAGGTGACTAGCTGACGCCCTTGTCCGCCGGCAAACCCAATCCTTAGGCAGACCCCCGCTTTTTCCGTTACCAGTACATGGGTAAAGATGGATCCCATGCTGGAGCGGACCGACGGCCATTACCGTTACTTTCCGTGTCCTGCACCAGGTTTGCCGCGACACGCCCTGCTTTATCGGTGCGTGGTCACCGCGGGAGACGTCCCGCTGCATTGTCAGGCCCATTCCGGAACCGGGAGCGATGTATTCCCCTGCTCACAGCTGTGCCTGGTGCGTGATATACCTACATGGCGCGACACACGCTTATGCGGCGCCGGTTAAGCGGTTGTAACCGCCCTGCAGTACCCCGATCTTCGCACCGGACCACATGCGACCCCCAAGGCTTGCCGTTTCATCCCCCCTCTTTCCATCGCCGAGGGGGTATTCCAACGCGCGCAACACGCTGGACGAGCGGTGCGAATTCATAGGGACTGGGGCCGATTATCTGGATCGATTGAAGAGCGGTGCGGCCGTGATTCCGTTCCGGCGTTCCGGCTGATACTATCGAATTACCACGCCTAGCCCGGCCAGGCGACAAGCAGGACTCCTTCACCTGCTGGCGTGGTTCCTATCTTGAAGGGCTGGCCTTGAAGGTGGCTTTCATGCAGGTCCCATCCTGGGTAACTCTCTTTGATACCGGCGAGAAGGAGCACCTTATTGAGGTACTAAGGGATGAACTAAAAGCCGTTCAAGCGGGTTTTATAAAGCCTAGCCTTCACATAACTATACGCGAAATGCTTTTGCCCCTGATCCATGCTTACCTGCTCGATTTCGATAAGCCGGGAAAGCCCGTATCTGAGAGTGTTCGATTAGCGGCCGAACTGTACTTTCTAGCGGCTGATGTGGCTGACAAAATCGAGCGGTGTCGAGCTATAACTTACCATATTGACTCCCTGACTTCGTTATGGGACCAGTTTATTAAACATGGTTCAGCGTACCGGATATATCATGATCTCCCAAATGAAATTTCTGCCAAACAGGTAAGGTCCAAGAAGCAGAGCGAGCGAGCCAAAAAGCCGCGCCGCCTCTTGGAGTGTGACGATGGATCGGTGACAAACACTAATCAGATCATCGGGAAAATCGCAATTTCCAACGAGCACAAAAGCAAATCGCCAAAGGAATTATGGCTGGTTTTTTTCCATGAACTAGATAGATTAGGCTTCGGCCCAAAGGAGCCTAAAAACTCGCCTATAAGATATATCTACGACCGAAACGGAGTGAGCGAGGAATATAAATACAGCTCCTTCCAAAAGGTCGTTTCACTATACCGTACGGGGAAAAAATTACTCTAGCCGCGGTTCGAGTAAAGTCGCCGATATCGTTTGACCCAGATAGCAACTGCACGGGGTCAAACGATGCAAAAGAACTCTTCACAACCTGAACCGATTCCGGATGCGCTTCGTCATTTCGACGACCTGCCCAATAGCGCACACGTCCGCTTGCCTGTGGTCTGCGCCTTGTTCGCGTGCGCACCGGCAACGGTTTGGAGGAATGTAAAAAAGCAAAAGCTGCCGTCGCCGGCGCGCATTGGGGCTGGCGTCACCGCTTGGAATGTTGGGGCGCTTCGTCAGGTGATGTTGTCTTCGGGTGAGGATGCCTGATGGCTAAACCTTCAAACCTCATCCGCTTGGCCTATCAGGAATTAAGCGTCGGCTTTACCAGGGAAGGCTGGTTCAATGCGACGGGAGTGGCTTCACACTTTGGTAAGCAGCCCCATGAGTGGCTGCGCCTGCCTGATACCGAGCGCTACTTGCGAGCTCTCGAAGGTAGATACGGGAAAATCCCGTATGTAAAAACCAGTCGCGCCCGCGTGGATCGGGGCGGTGGCACATGGCTGCACCCCAAGCTTGCGGTGGCGTTCGCGCGATGGCTGGATATCGATTTTTCAGTCTGGTGTGACGAACAGATTGATGCCTTGCTCCGTGGCAGTCACCCAGCCTACGACTGGGAAAAGGCCCGTTCCACTGCGACGGCCTCGTTCAGGGTGATGGTCGAGGTGCTCATCTTGGCGCGGCAGGCGGAAGGCAAGACCACGGCCCAGCATCATTTCGTCAACGAAGCGCGGCTGATCGCGTGGGCTGTCTCCGGGAAATTCGAGGCGCTCGATCGCGCATCGCTGACCGTCTCCCAGCTATCGCTGTTGGCTTTGCTGGAAGAACGCAACGCCGTCTTGCTGGCGAGAAGTGTGCCCTACGGCGACCGCAAGCTTCTGCTCGAACAGTACGCACTCGACTGGCGCGCCCAACATCGGCCGGCGCTGGAGGCGGCCGCATGAATGCCTGCGTCAGCAACAACCCGTTGACAGCCGCAACGGGAGAGGCCTATCCTTTTTCCGTCGCCCCCCATGGGCGATACGGTCTTGGCGGACCGGTAAGTGAGCACAATCAAGGTGCTCGTGTGGCACCTTTTTTCATGCGCGGAATCCAGTTTCCATGGGTATCGTGCGCGGGCAGTCGCAAGACTGGTCGGTCTCACTTCCGATCCGCCAACCCGTGTACGGTGCCCACCCTTTGCTTGGCGGCTGGGGCGGGTTTTCAAGACCCAAGTGAGGATTCCACCATGTCTACCCAGACTCCCCCGGGCGTAATCTGCCCAAAATCCACCCTGCCCATAGACCAGGCCGCGCGCCTGGCAACCGTCTGCCGGCGCTTGAAAGAAGAGCTTGAAGCCGCTGCCGGCTTGGCTGCCGATCTATCCATAGACCACCGCGACATCCGCGAGCTCCGCGGCGTGCTACGCGATCTGGACAAGGCCTTTACCCTGGCCAAAGGCGCGCACCGAACCGCCGAAGGCCTTTGGGATGCCGCGTGCGAAGCCGAACGCAACCAGGGAGGGCAGCGGTAATGGACGACATCATCCGACGAATACTGGCGGGCTGTATCGAGGACGAGCAGCCCAGCAAAAGCCATCTCCAAACATTCAAAAGTGCCCGCGCGTTCGCCGGGGAATTGCTTGGCCGCCGCGCTGCCGGCGGAGAAGCCGGGATGCTTGCAGTCAGCGACAAAGAGCTGGAGGACATGCTGACGGAGGCTTTCCTCGCAGGTGTTGATCTTCGTGGGGAACAAGAAGAGCAACTGGGAGGAGACCGCCATGGATAAGCATCTCTCTCCCATAAACCGTGCTACGGCATCCGGGATAAATCCCTTAATCAAGGACGATTTAAGGGAAACCGCGGCGGCGGTGGCAAACGTCATCAACCTTCTGGCGTGTGCGACGACCGATGCAAGCGACCGCGGCTACCCGACAGGTGAAGGTCTTTGTTTTGTGCTTGAGGTCGTTCATGCGGCGCTCAAGTTCGAAATCGACAGGCCAGAGAATGCCGACCTGGGCGCCGCGGCCCTAACCCCGTCTCACACGGCCAATGTCGTCGCGGCAGAAACACAGGGAGGGCACGACCATGGCTAGTACGCGAAAATTTGTCGAAGAGCATCACAAGAATGCTGAGCAAGAGGCGCTGTGGTTCGGCTTGCGCGCGCCGCTGCCCGATCATCCCATCAAATCCCGCGACGGGCTTTCATTCACTTACCGGTATCCGGAGCCGGCTCCCGAGGGATTGGCTGGGCTGCAAAATTGGTGGGTGCCGTTGGTCCCAAATTATTGGGATAACGGTATGACCTTGGGTCGGCGGATGTTTGCCGAAGTCGTCAGACTCGTAAACGCCGACGTGGAGGCGGCCGAACATGCCTTGTGGTTCGGCATCGAGGCCATGATCCGCCAACACCGCTGCTCGGGCGTCGAAGACGGTTTCATCGAAGAGGTCGCCAAGTATGCCGTCATCGGTATGCAGGTGATGGCCAGCCAGGGCCACTTCGAAACGCCCGAAAGCTCAGAGTTGCGCGAAGAGTTGGAACGCGTTGGCTCGGCGCTTGATCGAGCTATTGCGCAGACGATGTCGGCGGGCCTGGCTGGTCGCGACGTGAAGGACAGTTTGCCGACCAGGCAGCACGGACGCGCACTCAATAAAGCAACCTATGCCATTGAGTCCGCAGTCAAGGCGCTGCGCTCTGCGCGCGCACTACTCAGTGATTTGCGGGGCAGCGAGCATGACTGACGTTCGCTCAGATACTCTCAGCCCGGACTTTACCGAAGCCGCCAGGTTTCTCAGTCTGCTGGCCGAGGGTGAGGAAGCCTTTACTTTTCAGACCTTCGACGACCTGAAGAGCCGAAAAGATAAGAAGCTCGCGCATATCTTCCACGGTGACTTGGAGTCATGTGCGTCGGCGCTGGCCGACCTGAACAAACGCGGGTCCGGTGTTTTCGTAACGGTCAACGAAACGGATGGCCATGGCCGCAAGCTGGAGAACATCGTCCGAATCCGCGCCGTCTGGCACGAGGAAGACACGCCCTGCGGCATAACGGAATGGCCGCTGGAACCGCAGCTGGTCATCGAGTCGTCCCCGGGCAAGTTCCACCGCTACTGGCCGGTGGACGGGCTGACTCCTGCGCAGTTCACCGGTGTGATGGAGCGGATGATTGCCGACTATGGCAGCGATCCGAACGTAAAAGACACGACACGCGTGTTGCGGTTGCCGGGGTTTTGGCACCTGAAAAATCCGGCCGCGCCGTTCCGCGTGCGCATCGTTCATGAATCGGGAGGGCTGCCGTATTCAGCTAGCCGGTTGCTCGAGGCATTTCCAATGCTAGAGCGGGCGGCAGTGTCGGCGCCAGTCAAGCCGGCGGGCGATTTGCCGCCCGGTGCTCATAAGTCGGTCGTAGCCGAGCTGGCCGGTCGGGCCGCGCGGCGCACGCATGAAGATCCCACGCTCGGGCGGCATGCCATGGTGCTGTGGCTGGGGCGAGAGTGCGCGCACCGCGGTATCCCTGTCGACTGGGCGGAATTCGCCGTTCAGTCGTTCGCCGAATTGATGCGCCCCACGGACACAACCGGCCAGGTCGTAGCGATGAACTTTTCCGGTGAGGTAAAGGCCTTTCGGGATGCTCATGTGGCGGGCCTGGCTGATCCAGCAGACAAGCGGACGCGGCGGTATTCGGAAAGCCCGACTCAGACTGCGCCCGACGATGCCGTGACCGAAGGTGCCCGTAATAAACATCTGGCCCGGATGGCAGGGGCTTTGCGGCGATCTGGCGTAGGAGCTGGCGCGATCCTGGAAGCACTACGCGCGGAGAACGGCGCCCGGTGTCATCCCCCGTTGCCGGCGGGTGAGGTTGAGGGGGTTTGGAAATGGATATTGCGCGAGCAACAGCCCACGCAAGCTGCCGGACCGGCGGAGAACGATGCCGTGGTGCTGGAATGGCCGGACCCTAGTCTACCTACGTCGACCTTGGTTCCCGACATTCCGGCCGATGTGTTGCCGGGCTATGTCGGAGCCATGGCCGGTGCTGTGGCGGAAGCGACCCAGACACCGCCGGCAATGGCGGTGTTGTTCGCGCTCTCCACCCTGGCGACCGTGTTACAGCGTCGTTTCCTGGTGGCTCCTTTCGGCTCAGATTACACGGAACCGCTGAGCTTGTGGACGCTGGTAGCCTTGCCCTCGGGCTCACGTAAAACGGCCGTAATCAATGCACTAAGCGCTGTGCTTGCCCGCTGGGAGAAGCTGGAGCGGGACCGGATGCGCGGGGACATCGCGCGGAACGCGGCGGCGCGCGAGGTAGCCGAGAAGCGCATCGAGCGCCTGAAGGCCGAGGCGGCCAAGGCGAGCACGGCCGACGATCGCGAGGCGCTGACGGCGGAAATTCAACGCGAAAAGGAACTGATGCCGTTGGAACTGCGTGCTCCACGCCTGTTCTCCGGGGATATCAATAGCGAAGGCCTGCAGCGTTCGTTGGTCGAGTATGACGGTATGTGGTCCGTTCTGACGGATGAGGGCGGCATCTTTGCCGTGATGGCTGGTTTGCACACGGGCGGCCTTTCCAGCCTCGACGTTTTTCTCCAGGCGCACGCCGGCACACACCTCCGCGTCGACCGGGCTGGCCGGTCTGCTTACGTCGACCGCCCGGCCTTGTCGTTCGGCATGGCTCTGCAGCCCGGCATCCTGCGGGATGCTGCCAAGTCGCGGAAATTTCGAGACTCCGGCCTGTTGGCTCGCTTCCTCTTCGGCATCCCGCCATCGAACGTGGGTACCCGAGATGTGCGGCGCCATTCCGCGATTTCTGAGACGGTCAAGGAAGCATGGGAATCAAACATCATGGGCTTGCTCGACTCGATGGAAAGGCCATTGAGCGCGCCGGTTGTGCTGCCGTTCGACCAGGATGCCCTGAGCCTTTGGCTGGATTTCTCGGAGGAATTGGAGCGTGAGCAAGGCGCGGGCGGGCGCTACGCGCATATCGCGGACTGGACATCAAAACTGCCGGGCGCGGTGGCGCGCGTGGCTGGGCTGCTGGAACTGGCGATCCACGGGGTGGACGTGCGGCGCGTGCGGCAGGAGTCGGTGGCACGGGCGGTTGCCTTGGGCCGTCTGCTTATTCCCCACGCCGAGGCGGCATTCTCGCTCATGGGCGCAGGAGTCGGCGAGGACGATGCCCTTGCCTTGCTGGCCTGGATACGGGCGCAGAAGCTTGAGCGATTGCATCGGCGAGAGGCCCAGCAGGCGTTGCGTGGGCGCTTCCCTACGCTCGACAAGCTCAAGTCTGCCGTTGAGCAGCTGGGGGAATGGCATGTCCTCGGGCCTGAAATCAAAGAGCGTGCGAGCGAAAAAGGCGGGCGGCCGTCGGCTGCCTACGTGGTCAACCCCAAGGTGCATGTCGCATGATCCATCTACACAAAACCCCGATAGAGGGGGTGCTACGAGGTCGTTCGGACCTTTCACAGAACCTTTTCACAAAACTACACAAAATTCACAAAACCGGTTTTGTGAATTCACTCTCGGAGGTTTTGTGTGTTTTGTGAAAAACGCCTAAAGGGTTTTTTAGACCTTTATTTATATATATTTTCAATAACTTACGACGGTCTCAACATGAGCCAGAGAAAATGCCCCGGAGTCTATTCACAAAACCCACAAAACCTAGGAGGGGGTTTTGTGGGTTTTGTGAATTGTGTTTCGCACTTTTCCCCAATTTTGAGGACAGCGAAATGAGTACAGCAGAAAACCTTGCCAGAGGACGTACCCCGACCTTGATTGCCGACGATGTAAAGGTGAAGCGCATGGCGCGGGCAGCGGGTGTATGGCCGTTGTTGCGCAAGGCGCATAGGGACGGACGGCCGTGTTTGGTCGTGCGTGGGCTCACCGCGTATGCCGCCTTCGAAGACGGATTCGCCGCCGTGGTGTGTGGCGAGCTGGCCGACCTGGTCGAGTTGATGACCGTCATGTGCGCCTTGTTGCAGATCGAGGCCGCCAATATTCAGAAACTATGGACTATCCATTGAGGTTGCCGATGCGAGACCGGAAGGGTGGGTCGATTCTTCCAAGCCAATCCACCAGGACTGGTGTGCGTGTTTTTTGCGTGCCGTCGCGAAATGGAATAGGGGGGGCCATGAAATTCCTTGGGGCTTTCTGCCCTTGGACCGGTCTGGTGTATTTTTTTGCAGCGGCGGGAGTTTCCGAGGGGGGGTACCCCGCGGAGTTCACCAATGACTAGACACCGCCGCCGCAAGCCTCGTGATTTCGACGATGCATTGGACACCACCCTGTCCGACCCTGCCGAAACCGCGTTTACGGTCTTGGCCGGGCCGGCACCGTGCGATGGCTGCTTCGGGAACTGGCGGTGCAAATCCGAGAAGTTGGCGTGCTCCGACTTCGCCCATTTCGTTGCTACTGGCCGAACAATCGACGGCAGCCGACAGGCCAACGTCCACACGTTCCGGCGGCTCTTCTCCGCCGATGGAGACCGCTGATGAATTTCACCCCACCCCGCACCGGCAAACATGCGCGCGGCATGCACGAACTGGCCATCCTGTTGAGTCGAGTGCTTGCCGTCGACCCGGCTGCCAGCTTCCAGGATGCCGTCGCCGGCTTGCAGCACATCCGGCACCCGATGTTGAACGGCCTGGGAATCCACGTCAGGCGGCGGTGGATAGCGACCCAGCGCGATCGGCGTAGTTGGTGGGACCGCGCTGCGGCGTCGGCTCATGCCGCCGGCAAGGTGCCAGTGGTCGCCTACCGCCTCGACCGCGAGCCTGACTGGACCTTCATACGCCCGTTGACGGCGGGGCGCCTGAGCTTCGACGAAACTGCGTCCCTTCCTAGCATCCGCGCTTTTTTGACAAGTCTGCGGCATTGGCCACTCGGCCCATTGTCGGCCAATCACACACCTGGGGAGGACAAATGATCGAAAGTATCGATTTCAATATCCGGATGATGCTTGAGACGAATGAATGTGTCCCGACGCTCAGCTTCGTCGACCCCGATGGTCGCCGCCAGCAGGTATGGCAGGGTGATCCCTGTGCCGATGTCCGAACCGCCTCGGAGGCGTTGTGCCTGGCGCTCCGCAAAATCACGAACGCTATTCGCGCCCAACGGGGCCCTGTGCATTGAGTGCGGGCGCCAGCGGCAAAAATCCGGCCGGGCGGTTTCCCGGCGATGCCCAGCGGAGATCCACGATGAGACGATATCTTCAACATGCCGACAACCTCCGGCGCGCCGCAAAAATGCAAGCTGCGGCGGATTCGATCTGCGCCCAACGGCTCGAGCGCTGCAAGGCCGCTGTCACCGCGCGCCGGCTTGAACGTGAGTCCCGCGCCCGAATCGAAGCGCGGGGCCCGACGCCCACCCATGTGCCGATGCCACCTGCGCCCACCCGCGCCCCCTCCGGAAACTTGCGGCGGCTATATCAGAGCGCGACATCCAAATACGAGCGCCGGCTGATCATCGAGCTGCAGAAGCTAGAGATCAACAATTTACGCCGGGGTCGTGTTAGCCCCCCAACGCCCGTCAATTCTGCGCGCCCTACGGCTACCGGCAACCCATACGCTGCAAGTTTCGCCCGCAAGCAGTCCCAATGGCGAGCCGCCGCGTATGCCGGATGGAAGAGCGAAGCGAACTCTTGATTCATAGAACCGGCCCGGCGGTTTCCGGGACCCTAAACCTTGGAGATATACCGATGAATCTTCGTTTACCCCAAAAAACCGAAATCCTATTGCAGAAATTCTTGAGCAGCCCTACCGCCCAACAGGTGCAGTCGGAGCTCGACGCCGACCGGATACGACAACGCAAAACGCTAAGTCGGGAGCTTGGCGTGTTGGGCATTCAAACCGAAAAAGCCGTCAAGGATGCCGAGGCCCGCCTTCCGGCTGCCGGCGAGAAGGTAGCCGCAGCGCGGGCCAAGCTGAATGAAGCCGCCAACGAATACTATGCCGTCGAGGCGGAAATCACCGCTGCCCGCTTGGAATACGACAGGCGCCGGGATCAGATCGAGGCCGAGCTAAAAAGAACGGCATCGGAGCAAATTGCCGTCTTTGCCGAACGCATGGACGGCGAGCGCAGGGGGCTTGAGCAGAACTATTCCAGAGCCACAGCCCGGCGCGCGCTGGCTCTGGGCAATCTTGTGCACCAAGAGCTCCCTCGTGTGGCTTTGTTGCCGCTCGACGAGGCGGCACTCGAAGCAAAGCTGCAAGCGCTATATGCCGCGCTGCCGCCAGGCAAAGACGAGGCCCTTGAAGCAGACCTAGCAGCGGTCAACTAAGGGACAACCACAAGCCACGCTCCAATGCGGCGCATAGCGCGACCTATCAACCCGCCGCCCTGCCCCCAGGCCGGCGGGCCTTTTTAACATCCCCTAAACGGTGATTCCGATGGCATCCATTCTATCCTCCCTCTCCATCGACTTAAGCGCCAACATCGCCCGGCTGCAAGCCGACATGAACCGCGCCAACGCGACCACCGCGCAAGGATTTGCGCGCATGGAGTCTGTGGCCCGCTCCACCTCAAGCGCCATCAAGGGCCTGATCGGCGGCGCTTTTGCCGGCATCACGTTGGGCAAGTCGTTCGAAATCCTCAAAGAGTTCGACACCCTCAACGCTAGCTTGAAAACGGTCACCGGCTCGCTGGACGCCGCAGGGCAGGCATCCACGATGTTGCGGCAGTTTGCCACGGAAACGCCCTACGAGCTCAAGGACGTGACCGAGGCCTTCATCCGCCTCCGTTCGCTGGGCCTGGATGCGTCGGTAGAGTCGCTGCGCTCGTTCGGCAATACCGCCTCGGCCATGGGCAAGCCGTTGATGCAGTTTATCGAGGCGGTTGCGGATGCAAGCACGGGCGAGTTCGAGCGGCTGAAAGAATTCGGCGTCAAGGCCAAACAAAACGGCGATCAGGTCGCGCTGACCTTCCAGGGCCAGACCACGACTATCAAGAACAGCGCGCAGGAGATTCAGCGGTATCTGCTGGACCTTGGCAATACAAAATTCGCCAGTGGCATGAAAGACCAGATGGAGACCCTGAGCGGCGCCTCCTCAAACCTCAGCGACTCATTCAGTAATTTGGTCGATACCATAGGCAATCTAGGGGTAAGAGACGCGATAAAAGCCAGTTTTGGCGGCGCGGTCGAACTGCTCAACGAGTTGAACCGAGAAATCCACGCCTTCAACTCGGACGATTTGACCGCCAGGATCACCCGCTACGAAGATAGCTTTTATGCCCTGAACGAACAGTTGAAGGCATCCAAACAAGCGACCAAGAGTCTTGGCGACCAGCTCAAATATGCATTTACGGAAGGCGGCGGATTCGGCGTTTCCGATCAGGACGTCCAGCAACTGCAGGGCCGTGTCGATACGGCGAAAGACATGCTGCACAAGCTCTATGCGGAACGCGCTGCATTGGAGAAAAACGCGCCCGACACAGGCGGCACACCCCAGACGCGACCAGCGCCAAGCGCTGCGCCGAATAAGAGTCAGCAAAACGACGCCTTACAACAATTCCGCGCCAACCTATCCGGCATGCAAGATGCGTATCGCCAGCAGCAGGAATTGTTACGCGCGTTTTACGACTACGACCAGGCTGCGGCCGGCGAGAATGCGCAAAAAAAGCTGGAAGCCGAACGGCGCTACCTGGAAGACTCCGCTGCACTGCAAGAGCGCAACATTCAGCAGAACATAGACGCCAAACAACAAGAGCTCGCCGCCATCAAGGACCGGGGCGATCAAGCCAAAATCATCGGCGAAATCACCGCGCTGGAATCGGAGCTGAGCAACCAGCGTGCTATTTCCGCCCTCAAGCTGCAAACGCTCTCCGAAGAAGAAACGCGGTCGGCGAAGCAGCGCCGTGATGAGATCTACAGCGTATTCGAGGCCGTGAAGATGAAAGCCGACGAGGACCTCGTCAACGGCATCTCCGGCACCGACGATAAACTGAAGGGCGCCACCGATTCCGCCCGTGAATTCGGCCTGGTGCTCAGCTCGGCGGCCGGGCAGGCCATCACCAACTGGCAGGGATTCGGCAACCTGTTGCAATCGCTGGGCCAGGACATTTCACAGCTCATCCTGAAAACCACCGTGCTCCAGCCGCTGGAAGATAGCCTGAGTAATATCAATTGGGGATCCATTGGCAGCAGCCTGCTCAGCTCATTCTTCTTCGCAGACGGAGGCATCATGACCTCACGCGGCCCCCTGCCGCTGCATGCCTATGCCTCCGGCGGTATCGCCAATTCCGCGCAGCTCGCCGTGTTCGGCGAAGGGAGACAGCCCGAGGCCTTCGTGCCGCTGCCGGATGGCCGCTCTATCCCTGTGACCGTTAGCGGCACGGGGTCTGAGTCTGCGGTGCCAAATATCACCCAAATATTCAATATTCAGGGTGGGGGCGATGCCGGTTTAGAAAGGCGCTTGGCGCAGGCAGCGGAGGATGGCGCCAAACGTGGCTATGCCATGGTGCAGTCAGACTTCCAACGGAACGGACCAATCCGTCGCACTCTGCGTTGACCGGTAGAATGGATCGTCGTCTGCTCGGCAGTGTTCAGATATGGAGGGCGAATCATACGCAGAGCCGGGGGCGCTCCCGGCTTTCCCTGCCGACCACGTGCTCGCCCTGTCTTCCGAGCATCGGTAGATACGAGGGTCAGGGCAAGGCATTAAACACGGCAGTCCAAACGTCAGGCGGGCGTCTACTAGGCAGGCAGCGTCAAAGATGCGCCGCAGGCCTGGATACGGAAATCTGAATATGACCGTCTCACGTCGCCTTATCCAAGCGTAACCGTCGTGACGGTATATTTGACGGTATCCGTCTCCATTGAAAAACAAGATTCCGCTATATACGTGCCTCACAGCGAGCCGTTTGGTTGTGACCATCGCACCAATAGTTAGTATCAAGCCGTCGCAAGACGCCTCAAAACCCGCGAGCCGCAAGGCTAGGCGGGTTTTTTGTTGTTGGCTGCCTTCCCCATGCATCCCCCACCGCCATGTAGGGTGGTTATGTACGATGGCTTCGGAGCGGTCACGCGTCGCCGGCAGGGTCGTCCGAAACCGCATCCGAGGGCGCGCCGGCTGGCAATGGCTCGGGAAATAAGGCGATATCGCTCGGACACACCCGAACGAGCAATGCCTCCCCTTTGTGAAACATGTGCATGCCGGCCAGGCGGGCGACGAGTTGAGGGTGGTCGCCCTCCCCCTGCGGGCGGAAATGCAGCAGGGTTTCGTGGCCCAGGTATTCCACCAGCACCGCTTGCGCCCGCAACACGCCGGCTCCGTCCTCTTCCACCAGGGTGAATGCCTCGGGCCGGATCCCAGCGGTGAACGGCTGGTCTCGCGAGCCGGTCAGGGATTCCCGGCTCAGGCCTCGCGGCTCGGCAAGCAAAACCTGATCGCCGAGTCGGATGCGTATCGGCCCGTCCTCGTCCGCCACCAGGCGGGTAGCAAACAAATTCATCGGCGGACTGCCGATGAAACCGGCAACGAAGGCATTCGCCGGGCGTTCGTACAAGGTCTTGGGATCGGCGACCTGCTGCAGGCGGCCACCGTGCAATACGGCGATGCGGTCACCGAGGGTCATCGCCTCCACCTGGTCGTGGGTGACGTAGATCATGGTGGCGCCGATACGCTTCTGCAATTCGCCGATTTCGGCGCGCACCTGCACCCGCAGCTTGGCGTCGAGGTTGGAGAGCGGCTCGTCCATCAAAAAAACCGCCGGCTCCCGCACCAGCGCCCGGCCCATGGCTACTCGCTGGCGTTGCCCGCCGGACAATTGCTTGGGCAATCGACTCAGCAGCTCATCCAGCTCCAGCATCCGGGCCACTGCGTCCACCCGCCGGGCGATTTCAGCCTTGCCCAGCCCTCGCATCTTGAGCGGAAACTCCAGATTGCCGCGCACCGTCATGGTCGGATAGAGCGCGTAATCCTGAAACACCATGGCGATGTTGCGCTCCTGCGGGCTCAGCCGGTTGGCCTCGCGCCCGCCTATCGATATCCGTCCGGAACTAATGTCCTCCAACCCCGCGAGCATGCGCAGCAGGGTGGATTTACCGCAGCCGGACGGTCCGACGAATACCATCAGCTCGCCGTCCTCTATGGCCAGGTCCAGTCCGGCGATGGCGCGGTGGCCGTTGGGATAGGTCTTGGCGACCTGCTCGAAGACCACGGTGGCCATGCTTAATCCAGGAAGTTTTCGAAACCGATCAGCGGCAGCACGCGCTGGATGTAGGGATGCGCGGCAAAATGCTTCTGCACCGCATGGTCGGCCAGGTGATTGGCCAGGGCCACCAGTATCATGGCCTGATCGAGGCACAGGTAGTTGTAAGCCACTTCGCCGCTCAGAGGATTCACGGCGTCGTAGAACCCGAATTCGCCATAGACGGGATAACGCTCCAGTAACTGGCGCAGATTGGCGATCGCCGCTTCCGGCTCGGTCAACAAGGCCAACACCGCCGCGTGCGGCGTCACCACGCCATCGCCGTAGCCCAGCGAACCCAGCAGGCGCACGCCGTATTCGCCGTAGCGCTCAGACCCTGGCGTGGAACTGGGAGACATGCCCCAGACCAGATATTCCAGATCGTCCAGCGCGTAGTGACGGTGTATCTCGGTGTGTACCCGGTCGTTCCGGCCCAGGCTTTCCGGCGCGTAGCGGGCTTCGTCCAGCAGCAGCGCGGGCATCAGGGCCTCGAACAGGCTGCCGCCCCAGGACGGCACATAGCGGTAATCCCGCCATTCGTAATAACCGCCGGTCCAGCGGAATCCGTTCGCTTCCTTCTCCCGGCGATGGGAGGGCTCCCGCGACTGCCAGGTGAACTCGTTGGGGTAGGTACGCGCCATGGCGAACCAGTGCGCCTCGGGCGCCTCACCCTTACCGATGGCGATCAGGCTGCCGAGGCGGGCCTCCGAATAGAGGGCCCCATAGTGATAACTGGCCCGCTGCCCCAGGTTTACGTAGTAACCGTGCGACATCAGATTCCAGTTGGCGTCGTAAAAGAAACGGTAATCGCCCTGGGCGATCAGGCGATCCAGGCTCTCGGCCAACTCCGGAAACGCCTGCCGCGCCGTCATCAAGCCGGCGGTCAGCCAGGTGGAATCGACGAAGGAAACGAAATTGCTGGTGCGCTCCAGCGTCGTGGTGTTGTAGTAGTTGTAGAAGAAACCCTGGTAGGTCTCCATGCGCTCCAGCGCATCCAGGGTGGTTTTAAGGCGCGAGAGGGCCTCTTCCCTGCCGATCAGGCGCAACTCGGTCGCCGCGATCACGCCTAGAAAATGGAAACCGATATTGGTCGTGCTGGTATAGTCGCCGATGAAGGCCTGCTCGACGGCCACCGAGTCGGCGGTCAGATGTACCCGGTCCAGGGGCAGGCCGTGTTCGCGGTCGGTCAACGCATCCAGCCCCCGCCAGGTGTCGGCGGCCAGTCGCAACAGCAGTTCGCGTTCGTCTTGCGGCAGGGTCTTGGCGTCCACCCGGGCCTGCCCGGGCCAGCCGACGAGCCTATCCTTCAGTGCCGCCCGCGCCTCCAATCCGCCGTTATGAGCCAGATCCCAGGCGTCTTTCTTGCGCGCCACCACCTGGTCGTTGGCCGAAGGGCCGGGGTTACCGGTTTTGATCAGCTCGATATCGTCGATCAGATAAGCCCCCTTGTTCACCCGGGTATCGCGACTCGCCAGGCCGATGTGCAGCTCGCTGAGGTGGTTCCATGTTCGGATGCCCAGCATCTGGTTGAGGGGTATGCTTACCCGCTGCCAGTCCGTGCCGATGTCGCTCACGCGCACGCGGGCGACCTCCTCCAAGCCGGCCGCTCCTTCACGCGGCCGGTGGAAACCGATTTCGAACTGACGGTTGAAGCCGGCCTCGCCGTCGCCCCGCACAAGCAGGGTCAGATGGTCATAATCGGTGGCATCGAGATCATCCAGTTTCAACCGCGCTTCGACACCGTGCTCGGGTGGACTGCCCTTGGCCTCGGCGGGCATCTCGTAGCGCAAACGCAAGGCGCGCACCGGCTTCCCGTCCCGCTCCGTCTTGGCGAGGGCAAGCTGCATGGCCTTACCCGCGCGGCCGTCCGTCAAGCTGCGCCAGTCACGCCTCAGCTGGTCGGCGGTGATTTTCTCAAAATCGGCGATGACCGCCTGTTTGAGGGCCCCTGCCAGGGGTTCGGCGGCCAGGAAAGAAGGAAGACAGAGCAACAGGGCGAGGGTGTGGCGTCCGAACACGAAAGGTCTCATGCGGGTTGGCGGAAGCGGCTATTCTACCCGGCCCAGGTCCGCAGGAGACAACGCGGCACACGCCGCTTAGGCCCGAGACAGACGACGGATGCTCCGCGGGCGAGCACCTCACCCCACTCCCCGATGGCCATCCGAATCGCAGGGCACACGGAAGACACTCAAACCGGGCCGCCCGCAAGGAGTTCCTGCGAGCGGTTTAACCGATCCTACTCGGGAACGCGCCGACTCAATCGGAGGCTTAAAACGATCCTGTTGTTGCGTCGACTGCCTCCCCCGCCGAAACGGGCCGCGCCCCGCTAGCGCGCGACCGTTCCGAAAACCTGGGTCGCATAGCGGATGGTCGTGCCACTGGCATAAGTGAACTGCACATTCAGCACCACAGACTCGCCCGGTTTGAGCAGCGTCTTGCTCACATCCAGGTAGTAATGGCCCGTCTGATCCACCTTCGCCCCCGTTATCGACACACCGGTGCCGGTCAGCTCGAACACCACGCGGATCGGGCTCTTGATATCCATGATCGAAGCATTGGTCAGGGTCAGGTTGACCGAGCTGGTCATTTTCCGGGTCTTGCGATCCAGCGTGGTTTTCTGATCGGACGAGACGATCAGCACCAGATCGCTGACATCCTGCTCGCGCAGTGCCGGTGCGACCTTAACCACGACATTGTCGCTGGTTTCGGTAGCACCATCGGACACCGTGACTTTCAGTACATATTCGCCCGCCACGTCCGGTACGAACGCCGCTCTGGCCGCTATGTTCGCATCGGGCGTGATCGCGCTGTTGTCGAGACCGCTGCCGGTCGGCACGGATACCAGACTCCAGGCATAGCTCAAAGGCCAGGGCCCCTGATCGGGATCGTGGCTCGCCCCCGCATTCAAGGCGGCGGTGTCGCCGAGCTGCAGCGCGAGATCGGACCCCGCATCAGCCACAGGCGGCACGTTGGCCGGCGTGACCGTGATATTCAGGGTATCCGTCGCGGTGTCCCGGCCGTCGAACACGTGCAGTTCCACGGTATAAACGCCTGGCAGATCGGTGCTGAACTGGGCCACCGGCGCGGTCTCGTCCTGCAACACACCGTGACCGGCCTCCGGCTCGCTCAACAGGCTCCAGGCGTAGGTCAACGCCACCGGGCCGGCATCGGGATCGAGGCTGCCGTGACCGTCGAGCACCGCCGTAGCGCCCACGGCCACTGTTTGATCCTGCCCGGCTTGCGCGTTGGGCGGCACATTGGCGGCTGCCGCGGCGATCTCCACGTACGCCGGTTCGCTGTCCAGCTTACCGTCCGAAACAATGAGTTCCAGCCGATAGAGACCGGCGACATCGGGGACGATGCGCGGGCTCGGCGTGTGATTGTCGGCGATAGACGTATCCACCAGGTCGCTGCCCGCGGGTACCGCCAGCAAGCGCCAGCGGTAGTCGGTCAGCAAATCGCCGTCCGGGTCGCTGGAGGCCGAACCGTCAAGGGCGACGGCGGAATTCGTGTACACGTTCCGGTTTTGGCCGGCCTGGGCCGCCGGCGCGCGGTTGACCGCGGCCGTCGCGATCTGCGCGAGCAGATCTTTCTGCACGGTGGCATCCGTCGTCGAGCCGATCCGGACTTTGACCGTGCCGTTCAGACCCGGCGCTTCCAATCGTACCCTGAGGCTCAGGCTACCGTCGCCCAGACCGGGCAGGCGGAACAGCGAGACGCTCTGGCCGGGCTGTCCATCCTGGCCTATCAAGGTCGCCGCAGCGCCGCCGCCGACCTGAACGATGCTCGCCGTATAGGCATCTTCCACGTTGCCGGTATTCTTCACCCGCAGGGTGAAATCGGCGGAACCCGGATTCGGCAGTACCTGCGTCGGCGGGTCCAGGCTGGCGTCCAGGGCTTTGTGCGGAGCAATTTCGACATTCGCGCCGGCCGTGGCACCGACCGCCCCGTCATTGCGGGCGACCGCGTGGCCAAACAGGCTCAGTCTGCCGGGCAGCGCCCAGTCGTAGTTGCCGAGCGCCACACTGACATCCCAAAACGCGCCAGGCAGCAGGTCCACGCTGGTTGTTCCCAGTATCGCCGACAAGGCGCCGGCACCGCCCAAGCTGAGGTCGAAGACCCCGCCCAGGCGGCCGGTATTGGATACGCGAAGCAGCAAGGACGTATTCGGGCTGCCCTGGTCCGGCAGGAAGGCCAGGGCCACGCCGTAATCCGACACCTTGAGCAGACCGGAGGCCGTGTTCGTCACCGTGGAATCCGTGGTAGACACGGCGGACACCAGGACCGGATAGTCGCCCGCCGGCGTGCCGGGAGGCGGCACCACGACCAGACTGACATCGCGGTAGCTGCCGAGCCCCGGAGCGACCGCCACGGTCTGCTCGCTGAAGCTGGCGGCGAATCCGGCCGGCAGGCTCGCAACCAGGTTGTAGCTGTCAGCCGTCGCGCCGACGTTGGACAAACGGACTGTGTACAGCGCCTGCGTACCCTGCCCCGCGGCGACCACTGCTGGCGTCAACCTCAGGTCGAATGCACGGGTATCCAGCGCGACTTCGGCCGCGGAACCTCCCGCCTCGCTGATCACGATCTGGGCGTTCACCCTGTCTTTCACCCCGTCGGCCGTGGTGGCCTGGACGGCGAATCCCTCGCTGCCGGGCAGGCTGGTGTAGGGCACATGTACGCCCAGCGCGAAAGTCTTAACCTCGCCGGCCGCCAGGTTCAGCGTAGCCGGCAGTTCATAGCTGCCGTCCGGCAAGCCGCTGACGGACAGGTCGAAGGTTTGCGCGTGGGCGAACGGATTGCTCAACGTTACCGTGAAGCTGGTGCTATCACCCGCGGTGGCGCTCTGTACCGCCGGGGCGAGCGTAAGGATGTGCTGCGCACTCACGAAGAGCGGCGCCAGTTCCAGCGTGCCGTTACCGGCGACGCTGGAATAGTCCACCGTGGTTCCCCGGCTGATCTGGCGCACTTCGCCGGGCTGCATGCCCTTTAGTTCGGAAAGCAGGCTGAACGACTGCCCCGCATCCGAATTGATCAGTCCGTCCCACTGCAACGACGCGGTATCGCCGGTCGTCGTCTGCGACGAGGGTACGGGGCTGAAAGAGCCTGCAAGCGGAACGCTCCCCGTCGTGGCCGCCGCGCGGTGATCCACATTCACGGTGATCGAAGACAGATTCTCGAAGATGGTCGGCAAGGCGATCTGCACCCAGGTGGTAGAGGCCAGCCGCCGCTGCACATCGGGGGGAGCATCCCAGGAGCCGTCCTGCTTCTGCGCGCCAAGCAGGTATTCTGCGCCCGCGATGATGGCCGGATCGGTGCTGCTGCGCGCGACCAGCAACAAGGCTTCCAGCGCCTCGGCCGAAGGCAGGGGACCGGAAGGTTCGCCACCGCTCGGTGCGTCCTCCCAGCCGCCGTCTGTGCGCTGAGTGCCGCGCAGGAATTGTTCGACCGCATCGATCCTGGACTGTGCCGCCGCAGCGTCGACGCCGCTCAGGTAAGGCAGGGCGGCCTTGAGCCCGATGATGGTCTGGGCCGCGGTGCGCACGTTGCGCCGGTAGAGCCAATCGGCGCCGGATAAGGCGTTCGCCGCGCGGGTCAGCGCGCCGAGATAACGCCCCTTCCGTTCCGCTGTCGCATAGCCCGGCTGCAGGCCGCTCACCTCGACGAAATGGCTGTCCAGGGTCGGGTTGACGTCGGTGGTGACCTCGACCTTGATCTTTTTCAACTGCGCGGCCGGCCACACCTGGGCGATACGCAGACGATCCAGGCTGACCGGACCGTTGAAGGTCCACAAGCCCTGGGCCGGAGTGACGCGGCTGTCCTGCGGCCCATACGCCCAACCATTATTTTGGTCGTCTTTCACGCCATCGATGGTCGTGGCGATGGGGTAGCCGACTTGGGAGAAATTCGCCGCCGCTCCGGAAATCGGCAAGGCCGCAGCACCCTGGAAGGCTTCCAGCTCGTTAAGGACGAACAAGCCTTGTCCGTAGAAAGTGTCGGAAATACTCAGGCGCACTGCGGTGACGTTGGCGGCCGGGGCGAAGCCCAGTTCCAAGCTACGCCCGGGATTGCGCAGGAATTCGAGCCCGCCTCCCTGGGGGTCGAATTCGGCCGGCGGCATGGGCACGAAATCCCTGCCGGCCGTGGCGTCGAGCGCTTTCGCCAAGGCCTGGATATTGCCCGCGGTATGCGTCGCATTGGCCAAGCTGGCGATCGTCGGATCGGCGTCGATGTAGATCTTATTGGCCCTATTGTCGGCGGCATAGCTCCAGGATCCGTCGACCGACTGGCGGGTCAGCAGCCAATCCAGGGTCTGCAGGAAGCGATAGGACAGGCGGTCGAAATTCGCCCCGCGGAAGCGCGACACGGTCCAGGCCCACAGCGAGCCTTCCGTGATGTTGTCATTATCCGGCATCCAGCCGGTTTCGGGTTGCTGCCACGCCGCATGGGCGTCGACGAAGGCGCGCTCGAGATCCGCGTCGAGCGGCAGTTCCGGCAGCTTCTGCTTGGCCACCGCCAATCCGGTCGCTGCCTGGGCCTGCACATGACA
Organism: Methylococcus sp. EFPC2; assembly: GCF_016925495.1. Lineage (NCBI taxonomy): Bacteria > Pseudomonadati > Pseudomonadota > Gammaproteobacteria > Methylococcales > Methylococcaceae > Methylococcus > Methylococcus sp. EFPC2. The sequence continues at coordinate 1,941,773 of NZ_CP070491.1, forward strand.
GCCGTAGCACTGGTAGTTGGGCTGGTAACTCCATTTCTGCCAGTTGGCGACTTCCGGCTGCTCCCACAGCACGCCGCGGGTCATGGCATCGCGCACGCGCTGCGGCAACGATTCGTTGGGACCGGAAACCTGGCGGACCTCGAGGGTTTCCGAACCGCGGTTATCCGAGGAAACGGTATCGTAGATCCAGAAATAGACGTCGGAATGGACCGGCACATACAAGCGGTAAGTCCTTCCTGCCGATGCCGCCGCGGCCTCGGCCTGCGTGGCGGCGGCGATGGCCTTGCCGGTGCCGGCATAGCTCTTGCCGGTCACCGCCACCGTCGATTGGAGATCGTATATCCAGGTCTTGCCGAAATTCTGGCTATCGTCCGGCCAATACGAGATCGCGCCGCTCGTCTGTTTGATTTCGTATATGCCCGCGTTCAGGTTGAGCTTTTGTCCCACGCCGTAGTTTCCGGCGCCGTTGGCGATGGCATCCAGCGTCACCGTTTGGGTCGGTACCGGCGTGGCGACGCCGTCGCCGATGGCCAGGATTTCGTCGGTCAGATAGAAATAGTTGGCGTCGCGGCTGTCGTAAGTGCCCGTGATGCGGATGTAGCGCATCGCGGTGGGCGGCAGCTTGATACGCTGCAGGCCGCGCTGCTCTCCGGCAGTCTTGTCGGCGACGGAAAAGAAACTGACGTTGTCCAGTGAAGCCTCGATCTTGTACTGGGCATACCGGTTGTCGCCGTCCCAGAGCCTGAACTCGAGGGTGTCGATAGTACGGGGTTCTGAGAGATCGACCTGGATGTAGCCGCCGTTGCGGTTGACGCCCACATAAAACGGACTCCCCGGGCCGTAATAGGGATACCCGGTATCCAGGTTGCGAGTTTCGTCCAGTAATTGCGCCGCCGGAACGCTGGCAGGCCCAGAATTCACTACTTGCACGTTGGCGCCGCGGCTGGCGGCGGCCCAATCGATGCGGTCCAGGCTGGGATCGGTGGGCTCCAGGCCCACGATACCGCCGCCGCCCGCGGCGAACTGCGGGGTCACGTCGATGGACGTGGCGACGCGGGAATCGCCCGGCGGTACCGCCGCCGGATACGCCGCGGCCACGGCCTTGATCGGTACACCTATGCCTAAGCGCCCCTGCCCCAGCCCACCGGCAATGGCTTTACCCGCCCGGTCGGTCAAGCGTACTTCCAGGGCATAATCGCCCTCCGGCCAACCTAGCGCGCTGACCGTATCGAGCAGAAAGGCCGTGCCGTTTTCTTCGCCGCCTATGCTCAGGCTGGTCGGGTTGGCGCTTTGGTAACGAACACTGCCGTCCGCGTTGCGCAGGATGACGGTCGCCAGAGCCTCTATCGCTATGCCCGAGGGGTTGGCGATTCTTGCCTGGATGCGGGTAGAACCGTCTTTCAGGATGAACGGCGGAGTCCCCGAAACCGACAGCAGGTTGACCGTAGCCGTGGCGCTGAGCAGCCAGCCGTAGGCCTGGACCGGCTTGTCGAAACCGGCGACCCGGGCGACCACACGGTAAGAATAATGGCCGGCAGAGTCCGGTGTGAGCGTGACGGGAATCGTGCGGGTAGCGCCGGGCTCCAGGTTGACCGCGGTTACGCCGACTGAGGCCGCGACTCCCGCCGGCAATCCCTCCAGCGCCAAGCTGAGCGAGGCCGGACGCTTGCCCCGGTTTTTCAGCGTGAGACTGGTTGTGTGAGCGACGCCGGGCTGGGTCGCGCCCGTGTTGGGCGACAAGGCGGCCACGACGCCTAAGGCGGAGGCCTGCGCGAGGTCGGCGAACACCGCCGGAACCAGGGATGGGAGCGCGCCGATATCCTTGCGCTGAACCAGCGTGGCCAGGTTTGCGCTCTCGGAAGCATACGGCACCAGCAGCGGATCGGCGGCGGCCAGTTTGCTCAAGTTTTCCGCCGCTAGCCGCAGTCGATCCCACAGGCCTTGGTCGCCGGGGGCGGACTGCAAGCGATCGTATGCGTCCCTGAAGTCGGCCAGAACTCCGGCCAACTGCGAGTTGCTGCCGACAGCCGCCTGATCCACCGACTTGTCTATGGCCACCGCCTGGCTCGAACGGAGGTTCAGCCGCAGAGCAACGGCACGCTGACTGGGCGGCGGCGCATCGGCAATGTTGCCTTGGACGACGATATCCAGGCTACGGTTGATCGCCGCACCCGGATCGATGCGGACGGTCAGCGGAAACTGCCGTGACTCGCCGGCGGCCAGAGTCACTTCCGCCGGCAGACCGTCCAATTGCACGCCGTCGGGCAACACTGCGCGCAAGGCCACGCGCTCGCCGAGATTGCCCGATGCAGTCAGCGTGAGCACGGGCGTCAGCGTTCCGCCAGGAGTCACACTGACGGCAGTGGCGTCCAGGGTGAGGCTTACCGCGTGCAAAGCGGGCGTCGTCACCTGGCTTTGTGCAGTGTCCTGCACGGACGGATTCGAGGTGCTGCTGACCTTCAGGGCGAAGGGAACCGAGCTGCCGGGCGGACTGAGAGCACCCGCGGCCGGGTCTAGGCATACGCCCACTTCCGCGGTCTGCCCCGGCGGAACGGTCACCGACGGCAGGCTGCTGCGGGCGCTGAAACCGGCGGGAGCCTGGCTGAAGGCCAGCCCGTAAGTATCGGTGGCCGGCCCGGTGTTGCGGATTTGCGCCTTGAAGATCGAGGGCAATTGAGCCCCGTTGAATGGCAGATAGAACAATGAGTCGTTAACTATCTGCGCCGACACGCCAGCCTGGCTTCCGGGGTTAACCGGAACCGGACCTGCGGCGAGAGGGCTGGAGAGGAAGGGGAAGACCGCTGGGTCGCCGGGGAAGTTGTACTTGAGCCAGTTCAGGCCAAGTTGCAGACCGAGGCCAACGGCTTTGCGATAGGTGTCGTACAGCGCGGGGGCGATGGGGTTGACCGTGCCGCCCAGCTCTGCGGCCGCGTCTTCCAGGCATTGGGCGACTTCCAGGAAGCCGCCGCCGGTACCTGAACCGGTCACGCCGCCGACGAAGGCTTCTTTGAGCTTGCCCTTCAGGCATTTGCCCGCCTTCTTACCGAGCTCATCCATGGATGTCGGCGTTGCGTTTTGCAGGATCTTGTTGACTTGGGGGATGACGGTGTTTTCCAGCTCGCTTTTGGCGTCCTTGACCACCTCGGCCAGCGAGGAGCCAGCCACGCCCTTGGTGGCGACGGCGGACAGGAAGGGGCCGATGAATCCGTACTGGGCGATGGCCCAGCCATGTATAGTGCCTATCCAGCTCAGCATCGCCTGGTTCAGAGGCCCGGCCGCGGCGGTGTACAGCACGCCTATATACTCGCCGATGGCGCCGTGGCTGCCGTCTTCCAGCACGCTGATGGTGTGGCCGTTGGTCCAGTCGGTTTCCAGCCAGCCCACGGTTTCCCGCCCATCCACCGTCACCATGCCCGTTGGGGCCAGCACGGTCCTGCCCTCGTCCAGAGCCTGGGAAATGCGCGCCTTGGCCTCGCCCGACAAGGCCAGCGTTTCCAGCGCCTCCGAGGTCTCGCGGGAAATCAGCCGTACCGGCTTATCGTCCGGCACCTGGGCGAAGATGCTGCCCACCGACAGCGCGGTCTGGCCCGTCAAGGCGGTCAGCACTTTTCCTTCCAGCACGCTTTCGAGGTAGCCGCGGAACATCTCGAAGAAAAAGGCGGCGTTTTCCGCCTGTCCCGGCAGGGGCAGAGCCAACACGTCGTTCTTCTGCAGGTCGAGCTTGAAGCGCAACGCATCTCCCTCGTGTTTCGACAGCGACAGCACGACGCGCGGAGAAGCGTAATAAGCCTTGGTCAGATAGCCTTTCTGCAACTGATCCAATGCCAGATCGGACGCCAGCGCGTAGGCGATCCCGTTGGTCTCGTTGGCGACGATGGCCTGCTTGCGGGCGACCGCGTTCGCCTGGGCCAATAGCGCGAACTGCGCTTCGGTCTGCGGCCCCGCTGCGGGTATCGCGTCGACCCGGGGCCTGAGCGCGTCCAATTGGTCCTTAAGCAGTCCCGTGCGCAGCTGTTGCGCCTCCATGGCCAGGGGGTCCTGCAGACCCGGCAGGATGTTGGCCGTGACGATGTCGAGATCGGTCACCAGCGGCAGGGGGCTGGCGGTAGACGAGGCGCTGCCGCCGTTGCGCCGCTGGGCAAAGCCTATGCGGTCGCCGAGGCTGCGCGTGAGGATCTTGGAACGTCCGTCGGGGTCGACGATTTCCGTTTCCAGGAATATGCCGGTGACGACGGTGTTGCCTGCGGAGAATCCGCTCACCGTCTGCTCCTGGTAATCCTCCCCGCGGATAAGCATGTCGTCGTCGATGTCGCCGTCGCCTCCGCCGATCAGCAAATAAGGCGAGTAGGTGTTGCTCGTCACGCTGACGAAAAAGGCACCGAACGACGAAACGTTGACCGAATGGCCGACGGACAGCGGTTTTCCGACCAATTCGGCGGTGGTAAAGCTTTGGTTCAGGACCGTCTTGACGTCCGCTCCGCCGTCGGAGTATCCGCTGATCAGGCTGGCGAAGGGCGTGCGGAGCTCCCGCTTGAGGCGAACGGCCACCCGGTGCCGCAAACTGTCGGGGATATCTACGAATACGTCTTGCGCCGCAACCAGATTCTCTCCCAGATTCAGGTGAGTAGCACTCGGGTCGGCCGGCTGAAACCCGCCGCCGCTATCGAACTCGACCCAGTAGTGCTCCTTGGCGGCCGCGAGTAGTTCGGCCGACTGCCCCGGCGCGGAAACCAGGGTGTCATCGGGAAGACAACCGACCACGCTCAGCGGCGTCCGGAACATCGAGAGTACCAGCGGGCGGGCCAACTCGTCCATCAGTATGCCGTGGGCATAACGGGCCTTGACGTTCGACACCCGCAACAAGGCCGCCAGCAGACTGGCCTTGTCCAGCGAGTTGCCGGCCTTGCTCCACAAGGTTCCCCGTGCGCCGCGCAAGGAACCCTTATAGATTTCGTTGCGGATTTCGTCGCGTACGTAAGCGTATATGCGGGCGGGATCGTGATTCAGCTCCGCGGCTTTTTGCGTGACATAAGGATCGCTGGTGTTGGCTTCGGGCGTCGAGCCGAGATAGTCGTCCGCAGCGAGGTTGCGGGGAGTGAGGGTGACGCTGGAATTCGCGACCGCGGGCGGCGCCGTGTCCGCCGCCGCCGTGCTGAATCCCAAGGGGATATGGAATCCGCCCGGCCCGTAGCCCAGGTTGCCTGGATGCAGGTTCTGAAAGTAAAACCCTATCAGTACCACACGACATACGGCTTTGAAAAAACCGGAACGTTCCATACCCATATCTCTCACCTCTCGTTGGATCCCGTTGCCCGGGTCTCGGACACCCGGTGCCACGACTTCGCCCTCTTGCGGATACTTGCCCACGCCAACATGGCTGGCTGATCCCGACAACCCATCGCCTGCCCAATCGCCACTGCCGAAGTTGCTACGGAATTACACTGGGCCAAGGCGACGACTTTCGTATTTGGCGGAAGTCCTGCCCGCCACGTTCGCCGTTCGATCAGCGAGCGTATTTGCGCCGGGCCACGGCCCCGAGCGCACCGGCCAGTAACAACACGACCACCGGCGGCTCCGGCACCGCAGCCGGGAGCGGAGTGATAGCGATGTTGTCGACGCCGACCGTGCTATCCCCACTCACCCCGTTCTGATTGAAGAATTCCAGGGTGGGTATGACATAGCCGTAACTGTTGTTGAATGAGATAGAAAAGTGCCGCCAGTCACCGCCCTTGGCACTAGCGCCTACCGTTCCCGCGCTGTTGGCGACGCCATTGACATCCAGGTCGAACAAGGCCAAGCCGTCGTCGAAAACGAGGCCAACCGGGTCGAACTGGCTGATGTCGTCGATGAAGTAAAGCGATGCAAAGACCACGTCCCGAAATACGCCACTGGGGACGTCGGCGGAAAGCCCATTCAAAAAATCGAACTCCAAGCGATAGTTTCCGGCCGCCAGGGCGACGCCTTGGTAAATCGAGGAATAATCCGCGCCCGAGGCATCACCCAGCACGGCCGTCTGGCCGCTTGCGTCGACATTCCCGGTGGTGGCCCAACCACCAAGCCCCGTAGAAAAATCGCCGTTGACGACACCGGCGCTGGCCCCGTTACCGAGAACGCCCAGCGACATAAACAAGAACACTAAGAAAGCCACGTTTTTCATGCCTACCTCAAGCTTAAACACGGAGTACGAGCGGCCGCTGGACCAGACCGATACCAAGACCTTTGGTACCCAAAGCAATATCGGCGCCATATCAATAAGCCTATGAAACTATAAGGCTATTTTTTAGCCTGCCCACTGCCTGCGTAGACTTGTAAAATTCTTCGACATCGGTAGCGAAAGGGGAAAGCACCGCAGATGGCCGGACCTTTTCCATGCGACTAGTCGCGGCATCGCCAAGGAAAAGCCAAGCGCATCGCGGATTCGCTTGCGCCGCAGGGTAAAGTCGGCACACCGGCACCACAATTCCCTCGATTGGGGGTATTGCGGAACACTCGAATGCCAGGGGCGACAATCGGGTGAGGATCTAGCCCGAAAAGAATAAAGGCCCGATTGGTCGTAATGACGCCAAACGGGCCTAAAGATGAGGATGGGCGAAGCCGAAGGCCCGCCCGCAGCGGAATGAATTAAGGCTTCAGCGCGACGGCTTCGCGGGCCAGATGCTTGATTTCCGCCCACTTGCCGCCGGCCACCAAGTCCTTGGGCGTGAGCCAGGAACCGCCCACACAGACCACGTTCGGCAGCTTGAAGAACTCGGGCGCATTCTGCACGTTGATGCCGCCCGTCGGGCAGAAACGCACCTGGGGGAAGGGGCCGCGGAAGGCCTCCAGCATCTTGACCCCGCCGGCCTGGACCGCCGGGAAAAACTTCTGCACGTCGAAGCCGAATTCCAGGGCCTGGATCACTTCCGAAATCGTCGCCACACCCGGCAGGAAAGGCAGCTTGCTGTCCGCGACCGCCTGCAGCAGTCTAGGCGTACTGCCCGGCGATACGCCGAACTGCGCCCCGGCATCGATGGAAGCCTTCAATTGGTCGGGGGTGGCGATGGTACCCACGCCCACGATGGCATCGGGAACCGACTGGCGGATGGCACGAACCGCGTCCAGGCCCGCGGCGGTGCGCAGGGTGATCTCGAGCACGCGTATGCCTCCTTCTACCAGGGCGTGAGCCAAGGGCACGGCGTCTTCCAGCCGCTCGATCACCATCACGGGCATCACGCTGGTTTCGGCAATAATCTGATCCAAATTCATAAGAGTCGACTCTGAGTTGATTAATGGGGATGGAGGCACGCTATACGGCCGCCTCATTCGTCGAAATCGAAGGTGAACGCACCGCGCTCGGGGGTGTCCGCCAGCTTACGGAACCCGCTGAACAGCTCGCGGCCGAGTCCGAACTGGTTGCCCGACAAATCGGCCGTCTCGATCTCGCGCAGAGCCCAACGATCCTCGGGGACCTGGGCTTCCAGCCTACCGTTGACGGCGTCGAGCAGGATCATGTCGCCGTCGCGCAGCAGGGTCAAAGGCCCGCCCATCGCGCTTTCCGGGCTGATATGGATGGCCGCGGGCACCTTGCCGGAAGCGCCGGACATCCGGCCGTCGGTGACGAGAGCGACCTGGAAACCCCGGTCCTGCAGGATCGCCATGGTCGGCGTGAGCTGATGCAATTCCGGCATGCCGTTGGCACGCGGGCCCTGGAAGCGGACGACGGCGACGAAATCGCGTTCGAGCTCGCCGCGCTTGAAGGCCGCCAGCAGGTCTTCCTGCCGGTCGAATATCAGGGCCGGCGCCTTGATCACCCGGTTTTCCGGAGCCACGGCGGAAACCTTGATGACACCGCGGCCGATATTGCCGATAACCAGGCGCAAGCCGCCGTCCGGGCTGAAAGGCTCAGCCGCCGTCGCCAGCACGGCGGCATCGTGGCTCTTTTCCGGAGCCGGCCGCCAGGCCAGCTCGCCGTTGTCCAGCCACGGCTCTTGGGTCCAGCGCCGCAGGCTGGGACCGAGTACCGTGTTCACGTCTTCGTGCAGCAATCCGGCGTCCAGCAGTTCGCGGATCAGGAAGGCCATGCCGCCGGCCGCGTGGAAGTGATTGACGTCCGCCTTTCCGTTGGGATAGACGCGGGCCAGCAAGGGCACGACCGCCGACAAATCGTTGAAATCGTCCCAGTTGATGTCGATGCCAGCCGCACGGGCGATGGCCACCAGATGTATGGTGTGATTGGTCGAGCCACCGGTCGCCAACAGACCGACGATGCCGTTGACCACGACGCGCTCGTCGACGATATCGCTCAAGCCGGGCGCTGACGAATCCAGCGCGAGCTCGACCGCCCGGCGGGTGGCGGCGCGGGTCAAGGCCTCGCGCAAGTCCGTGCCCGGATTGACGAAGGAGCCCGGCAATTGCAAACCCATGATCTCCAGCAACATCTGGTTGCTGTTGGCGGTGCCGTAGAAGGTACAGGTGCCGGCGCTGTGATAGGACGCCATCTCGGATTCCAGCAACGCGTCGCGGTCGACCTTGCCTTCGGTGAACAACTGCCGGACCTTGGCCTTTTCCGCGTTCGATATGCCGGAAACCATGGGTCCCGCCGGCACGAAGAGGCCGGGCAGATGGCCGAAGCGCAGGGCGCCGATCAGCAAGCCCGGAACGATCTTGTCGCACACGCCGAGGAACAGATTGGCGTCGAATACGTGATGGGCCAGCCCCACGGCGGTGGACAGGGCGATGACGTCGCGCGAGAACAGGGACAAATCCATCCCGTCCTGACCCTGGGTCACACCGTCGCACATCGCCGGCACGCCGCCCGCGACCTGCGCGGTGGCACCCGCCGCGCGGGCCTCGGCCTTGATGATCTGCGGATAGTGTTCGTACGGCTGGTGGGCGGAAAGCATGTCGTTATAAGCCGTGACGATGCCGATGTTCGGCGCCTGGGCCGCTTTCAACACCAGTTTGTCGTTGGCGGGTACCGCGGCGTACGCGTGGGCGACGTTGGTGCAGGCGATGCGATTGCGCTCGACGCCGCCCTGGCGGGCCCCGCTAATGCGCTTGAGATAGGCCGCGCGGCGTGCTTCGCTGCGGGCGCGTATACGTTCGGTGACGGCAAGCAATATGGGATGCAAAGGCATAGAAGTCCGGCTGATGTAGGGGGCTGATTATTATAATTAGAGGGGCGTCGTCGACGCCTCATAGCCCGGAACCTGGAAAAAGGCGCCGCATTTAATCCAAACCCAAATGGGGTGTCAAGAAACGGCCCGGCTCAGGGCTGGCAATACGCGGCTGTGTTGGCCAAATCGGCGGGCTGGCGAGCCGTCCCGGGATCGTAACGAAACCCTCGACGTGGACGCACGGCAGCGCCCTTGTTTGACGCCGACTCGGCGGGAAAGGCGACGGGTTGCGACTAACCCGTCGCCGGAGGGCGGGCCTTACTTAGCAGAGATATTCACTTTCGGCGTCCAGCCGGACTTGCCCTGGCATTCGCCATCCTGTATGGCGACTTTCACGAATGAAATGGTGTTGGCGACGGTCTCTTCTTCGAGGAGAGCGGTAGCGCCCGGCTTGACCACGCAAATGTTCTCTTCGTCTCCGGTATCCGCGGAACCCAGCTTGCCGGGCACGGCCACCAGCAGCGTATCGCCGATATTAGGATTGCGTACGGTCACGGTCTGCCCCACCGAAACGTTGGTGCGTACCTGAGCGATCTCGCCATCGCCGCCACGGAGGGTCAGCAGCAGTATCACCGCCACCACGGCCCCGCCCACGACGTACAAGGCTTTGGGATTGGTTTTCAAGATGTTCAGCACAGCGGCCGCCCCGCCTTGGGCTTCGCTTTGGGTTTCGTTTTCGTTTGCCATCTTTTGTTTTACCTCTTTCTTTTGGAAGACTCCGCCGTTCGCATCGAAACAGCCAAGGAGTGCGCGCAAATTAACATGATGTTGAGGCGATGCAAACCGGGCATTCCCTGCCCCGGGACCGCTCGCCAGCGCTAAGACTCCGTCCGCTCGAAAAAGTTGGGTGGCCGCTCAGTGTTTGCAGCCGCAACCGCCCGCACCGCAGCCGTGCCCCGTAAAACTCGGCTCGGGCTTGCGGCCACCGCCTTGAACGGCCGGCGCCGACAACTTCTTGCGCGCCTCGCCGCCGCACGATGGGCAGTACGGGGCGGGATCGGCGATCTTGTGGACTGCGGTGAAGTCCCGGTGACAGGACTGACATTGGTAGTCGTAAGTAGGCATGGTTTTCTCCCCGTGAACCGTCGGCTTAAACAGACGCTGCCTATTATCCCACAAGGTCAAGGGTAGGAAACCAAACCCGGCCTTGCCCAGCACGCCATTTGCGCAAGCGTAAAACCGGTTATGTCGGGAAGCAGAATCGACGACAAATCGTCTTGTCAAGCCATAAGTTTTAGTGTCCGATGCACCGGAGCAGCGCCACCGTGCCGGCTTGAGCATACGCTGAATGTCTTCGCCCGCGAACCCCGGGAGGATCCATGAAACACACGCCGTTTGGCTTCAGTCTTCTGGCCGCCTTGCTTTACACGGCCCTCGCCGGGGCGGAGCCGCTGGGCCTGCCTCCGGTAAACATACCCGCCGACAACCCGCAAAGCCCGGACAAGATCGCTTTGGGCAAGAAGCTGTTCGAGGATAAGCGCTTCAGTTCGACCGGCGAGGTGAGTTGCTCCACCTGTCACGACCCGGTCAAAGCCTTCACCGACAGCCCATTGCCGACGTCCAAGGGAATACACGACGCCACGGGCACCCGCAACGCACCGACCGTACTCAACGCCGCTTACTTCAAACGCCAATTCTGGGATGGACGTTCGCCCAGCCTGGAAGACCAGGCCATCCATCCCTTCGTCAACCCGATCGAGATGGGGCTGCCGAATCACGAGCCCATACTGAAAATCGTGCGCTCCGATCCCCAGTATGCGAAGGCGTTCAAGACGGTATTCGGCACGGCGGGCGAGGCCATTACGCTGACGGAAGTCACCCGCGCCATCGCGAGTTTCGAACGCACCGTGCTGTCCGGCGATTCGCCCTTCGACCGTTATTATTTCGGCGGCAACCAGGACGCCCTGTCGCCCGCCGCAGCCCGGGGATTTCAAGTTTTTCTGGGACAGGGGCGTTGCGTGTCCTGCCATGTTATCGAACAAACTCAGGCGCTATTCACCGATCATCGCTTCCACAACATCGGCGTGGGCATCAACCGCATCCAGGACGACGTGCCGCGTCTGGCCGGCGCTTTCCTCGAGGCCAAGGCGCGCGGCGCGGATGTCGACGTGACCGTACTGAGCGACAGGAAGAGCTCGGAACTGGGCCGCTTCGCCATCACCGACCAGTTCGACGAACTGGGCGCGTTCAAGACGCCGACCCTGCGCGAAGTCGCGCGCACCGCGCCCTACATGCACGACGGCAGCCTCAAGACCTTGCGCGAGGTGGTCGAGCATTACAACAACGGCGGCGTCAGCGATACGAAGACCCGGGTGAACGACTTCCTGAGCGGCGGCATCCGTCCGCTCGCTCTGAGCGAACAACAGAAGTCCGACCTGGTCGCATTCCTGGAAGCCTTGTCCAGCGGTCCGTCGCAGGAATCGGCCAAATCCGCCAAAACGCCGAGGAGCAAGCGGCCATGAGCAAGATGAATCGACGCGATTTTATGAAGAACACGGGCGCTCTGGCCGTCGCCGGTAGCCTGCCGGTCAGTCTGATCGAACTGGCCTTCGCCGACGCCAAGGAAAACTTCACCCTCGCCTACATCTCCGACTCGCACATCCAGCACATCAAGGGCAGCGAATTCGTGCGCAACTGGGACCGAGGGCTGATCCGCGCGGTGGCGGAAACCAATCTGCTTACGCCCAAGCCGGATTTCATCGTCTACGGCGGCGATCTGGCCCAACTGGGAACGAAAGCCGAACTCGACCATGGCGCGGAGATCCTTTCCAGCCTCAAGGGCAAGGTCCATCACGTCATGGGCGAGCACGACTATTACCTGGACCTCGGGGCCTACTGGGAAAAGCTGTTCGGCCCGCAGCATTACAGTTTCGACCACAAGGGCGTGCACTTCGTGGTGCTGAACAGCATTCTCACCCACGACGAATGGACCTTCCACCGCTGGCCCACCCCCGAGCAGCGCATGGCCGAGATGGCCGGGCTGGACAATCCCAACGGCTCGCCTTTCATGGTGGGCGAAAAACAGCGGGCATGGCTCAAGGACGACCTGGCCAAGGTGGACAGGAAGACCCCCGTCGTGGTGTTCTCCCATTCGCCTTTGCAAAAGATCTACAAGGGCTGGAATTTCTGGACCGAGGATGCCGACGAGGTGCAGGCCTTGCTCAAACCCTTTGAGAAGGTCACCGTCATCTACGGCCACGTACACCAGATCCAGTACAACCAGATCGGCAACATCAGCTTCAACTCGGTGATGGCGACCGCCTGGCCCTGGCCCTATCCCACGGCCTACAAGCAGGCCGAGGTTTACCTGCCCAAGCTCACCGTGCCGATCAACCGCGCCGATCCTTTTCACGAACGCGACGCCACGGGCTGGCAGTTCATCAACCTGGCCAGCGGCAACGCCGACCTGCATTACACCTTGTACGACAACCAGCGCCGCGTAGTGGCCTACAACACTCAAACCCGGCAACCCGAGGACACGCAGTATCAAGCGCCGGAACGCCGCATCCCGCCACAGAATCATTATTGAAGGACTAAGGACATGACGCTGAAAAACATCCAAATAGCCCTCTTGGGCCTCCTAGTCTGGTCATACGTGGGCATGGCGGCGGCGGACGAATTCACCGACGAAGACGAGAAGCGCTGGATGGCCCAGTTCGACGCCGTCGCCCAGCAAGGGCGCAGTCTGTGGACCAGTCCGGCGCTCGGCAGCAACGGCGTGGTCTGCGCTCAATGCCACCCGAACGCCGCCAACACCCATCCCGAAACCTATCCCAAGTTCCAGAAACAACTGGGTAAGGTCGCGCTGCTGAGCGACATGATCAACTGGTGTATCCAGAATCCCTTGCAAGGAAAACCACTGGAACTGACCGACCCCAAACTGACCGCACTGCAAGCCTATGTGACCTGGGAGCGACGCGGCGTCCCGCTGGCTCCGGGCAAACACTGAGTTCACCGATATCCCGGCCCTCCCGGTGCGCCGGGGTGAACTCCGGCGGGACTGCACGATCCAGCGTCCTAAGGAAATTGCATTAAGCCCTGTTTTGAGTCGATACTCTGCGCCAAGCCAACCTCACCTTCGCGCATGGGAGTATCAATGAAAGCCACCGAACGCCTGCTGCTGGAAAACAAGGCCTGGGTCCAGGAAAAACTGGACCAGGACCCTCATTTTCTCGATCACCTGCGCCAGGAGCGAAACTGCGAAATCTTCTGGATAGGCTGCTCGGACAGCCGGGTCCATGCCGATGAGATCACCAACAGCGCACCCGGCGAAATCCTGGTTCATCGCAATACCGGCAACCAGGTTTGCCATTTCGACTTCAACCTGCTCGGCGCCCTGGAGTACGCGGTCCACGTGCTCAAAGTCGAGCACGTGATCGTCTGCGGCCATTACCACTGCCGCGGCGTCAAGGCGGCCATGGCCAAACCGCTGACCGATCTCACCTTCGCCAACAAGTGGCTCAAGCAGATCAAGGATGTCTATCGCCTGCATCGCCGCGAAATCGACGCGGCAGGCGATGAGAAGCAACGCTGGGACCGGTTGGTGGAACTCAATGTGATCGAGCAGGTTCATAATCTGGCGCATACCCAAATCGTCCAGCGGGCCTGGAACAACAGCCGCCAGCCGCTGCTCCATGGCTGGGTCTACGGCCTGAACGACGGAGTGATCAAGGAATTGATCAGCCTGACGCCCGACGTTCAACTCGACCCTCTCTACCAGTACGATTTAGAATAGGCGCTTCGTCCCCCGTCGATCCCGATAAATACCTCCATGTCCATTTTGAATATCGTCCTCGTCGGCCTGCTGGCTTTCAGCCCCCTATCCTTCGCCAAAGAAAAACCCAAGCACATGTCCGAAGCACAACCCCGCGTCAAATTCGAAACCACCCTGGGCGATTTCGTCCTGCAACTCGATCCGGCCAAGGCGCCTGCCACCGTCGAGAACTTCCTGACCTATGTCAAGGAAGGCCATTACGACAACACCATTTTCCACCGCGTCATCGCCGGATTCATGGCACAAGGCGGCGGTTTCGACACCGAATTCAAGCAGAAGCCCACGCATGCTCCGATCAAGAACGAAGCCGACAACGGCCTGCTCAACGAGCGAGGCACCATCGCCATGGCGCGCACATCCGATCCGCACTCGGCATCGGCTCAGTTCTTCATCAATTACAAAGACAACGATTTTCTGAACTACCAGAGCCCGACTCCGCAAGGTTGGGGCTATGCGGTATTCGGCAAAGTGGTGGAAGGCTTGGACGTCGTCGACGCCATGGCCAAGGTTCCCACCGGCCGCGGCGGCCCGTTCCCGACCGACGCGCCGCAAACGGCGATCGTCGTCAAGAAAGCCTCGGTGCTGGCACAGTAAAACCATCGAAGAGGCGGCCTCAGGCCGCCTTTTCATCGGCCAGTATGAAACCCGAAACCCTGTTCATATCGGACCTGCACCTCAGCGCGGCCCGTCCCGACATCACGCGCCGATTCCTCGGCTTCATCCAGCAACGCGCGCTCGGAGTCGAGCGGCTCTATATCCTGGGCGATTTGTTCGACGCCTATATCGGCGATGACGACAACGCGCCACCGAACCGGCAGATCAAGCTAGCCCTGAGAAAAGTCAGCGACAGGGGCACGGCGGTTTTTTTTCAGCACGGAAACCGTGACTTCCTCCTCGGCGAAGATTTCTGCCGGGAAACCGGAGCGACCCTGCTGGGCGATTACGCGGTCATCGACCTTTACGGTGTGCCGGCCCTGGTCACCCACGGCGACCTGTTATGCACCGACGACATTCCTTACCAGGAGGCCCGGCTACGGGTGCGCAGCGAGCAATGGAAGTCCGATGCGTTGTCCAAACCCCTGTGGTTGCGGCAAGTCTATGCGCGCTGGTACCGCTTCAAGAGTGGGCTGGACAAGAGCAAAAAAACGCAGGAAATCATGGACGCCAATCCCCAGACCGTAGAGGCCGTCCTGCAACATCACGGGGTGAGGACGCTGATACACGGTCACACCCACAGGCCGGCACTCCATCGCTTCGAACTGGATGGCCAGCCCGCCCGGCGTTTTGTATTGGCCGAATGGAATCCCGACGGACAAGTCCTCTGTTGGCACAAGGACGGTAGCTGGGGATTGGAAAACATCGTCTGACGACGCGCCATCTCGCCGCTAGGAAGCCCGGCCCCGGAACTCTCATGCCGAACGAGCCTCGACCTAAAGGCGTCGCGGAACCTCTCAAACGCAAAATCGCACTTCACCGCAGCCGTACGCGCGGTCTGGCCTATATGGTCATGGCCAGCCTGCTGTTTTCGGTCATGAACGTCTGCGTCTACGCGGTGGCGATATACCAGCCCGAATTGTCGGCGATGACGGTCAGCTTCGTGCGCGTGTCCGTCAACCTCGTGATACTAGTCATCCCGGCGCTGGCGGCCGGTCGGCCCGCCTCGCTGTTCGGCGACGGCCGTGCCTCGCTGTGGCTGCGGGGCCTGTTCGGCGCGGTAGCCCTGATGTTGTCATTCACCGCCATCCAACGCATCGGGCCGGGCGAAAGCTCCTTTCTCAACGCAAGCAGCGGACTGTTCGTTGTCCTCCTGGGACCCTGGCTTTTATCGCAACGCAATAGCCGGGCGACCTGGCTGGCCGTACTGGGCGCCTTTGCCGGCATATTCCTGCTCTTCGAACCGCGCTGGGACGGCGACGATTTTCCCGGCCGGGCCATGGCCTTGCTCGGCGGCCTGCTATCCGCCCTGGCCTATTTGATGGTGGCCAGGGCGGGGCGCAGCAACTCGCCGGAATCGGTGATTTTCTATTTCTGCTTGGTCGCCATTACCCTGCACGTGGCCTGGTTCGCCTGGGCGGGCTATTCGATCCCCACGCTCCCGGAGATTTGGGCACTGATGCTGCTCGGCGGGCTGGCCGCGAGCGGTGCCCAACACTTCATGACTCGCGCCTATCAAACGGCCCCTGCCGCGCTGGTCAGTGCGGTGGGTTATGCGGCGCCGGTGTTGAGCCTGGCCTGGGGCATCGTGTTCTTCGACCGTATACCCGACCCACGCGCGCTCGTCGGCTGCGCGCTGGTTCTGGGCTTCGGCGTGCTGCTGCCGTTTCTTACCCGCGCCGAACGCTGATGGCCTAAGCTGATTCGCTCCGACCCATCCCGCTGCTGACCAACCCGTAACCAAAAGGATTTATGCCATGAAATTCGTATGCCGCCCGCTGGCCCTCGCGCTCGCGCTCGCTCTATCGCTTTCCACCGGTTCGTCCGCGGCCGGCAAGCTCGACAAGATCGGCCACATCGTCGTCATCTACCTGGAAAACCGCAGCTTCGATCATTTGTACGGCCGCTTTCCCGGCGCCGACGGACTGGATGACGCCAAGCCCCTCAACACCGTGCAGATCGATGAACGCGGCAATCCCTACGCCACGCTGCCGCCGGTGTTGAACACCTCGAAAAAACCGCTGGCGCGGGATCCCCGCTTCCCCGCCGATCTGCCCAACGGCTCCTTCGACCTCGGTCTCTACGTGAAACCGGCGGAAAAGACCGGCGATCTGACCCATCGCTTCTACCATCATCAGGCGCAGATCAATGGCGGCAAGCTGAACCGCTTTGCCCAGGTATCCGACGCCGGCGGCCTGACCATGGGACATTACGACGGCAGCAAGCTGCCCCTATGGCAATACGCCTTGCGCTATACCCTGGCCGACCATTTCTTCCAGGCGGCCTACGGTGGTTCCTTTCTCAATCATCAATGGCTGGTGTGCGCCTGCTCGCCGTTTTTCCCCAAGGCACCGGACGGCATGAAGGCACGGCTCGGCAAAGGCGGCGAACTGGAAAAAGACGGCGAACTGACGCCGGACGGCTATGCGGTGAACTCGATCTATCCGGCCCAACCGCCCTACCCCGAGTCCAGTGCGCCGGACAAGCGATTGCCGCCGCAGACCGCGCCCACCATAGGCGATCGGCTGTCGGAAAAAGGCATTTCCTGGGCCTGGTATGCCGGCGGCTGGAACGACGCGGAAGCCGGCAAGCCGGCCGGACACTTCCAGTTCCACCACCAGCCCTTCGTCTATTACCAGCGTTATGCGCCGGGCACGGCGGAACGCCGCGAGCACCTGAAAGATCTGACGGATTTAGAGGCCGCCATCGCCCAGGGCAATCTGCCGGCAGTGTCCTTCTACAAGCCGATAGGTGCGCTCAACGAACATCCGGGTTATGCCGACGTCGTGTCGGGCGAACAGCACATCGCGGACCTGATCGCCCGGATAGAACACAGCCCGCAATGGAAAGACACCGTCATCGTGGTCACCTATGACGAATACGGCGGCTTCTGGGACCACGTCACTCCGCCCAAGGGCGACCGCTTCGGTCCCGGCAGCCGCATCCCCGCCATCGTCATCTCGCCTTACGCCAAAAAGGGACAGGTCGACCACACCGTCTACGACACGACCTCCATCCTCAAGCTGATCGAAAACCGCTGGAATCTGACGCCCCTGGGCACGCGCGACGCAAAAGCGACTAGCCTGGAACGGGCACTGGACCTGCGATGACGCGAACAAACCTCGCGCGCCCGCACAGAGATCGGGCGCAAGCTCAGGTCAATCCATAGGCGATCACGGCATAACGGCCCAGCTTGCCCAATGCGATGGCCGCCAGGCCGGCCGGGAAAGAAAACTTCAGCCAGCCGGCAGCGAAACAGAAGCCGTCCCCCACCACCGGCAGCCAAGACAACAGCAAGATGGGCAAACCGTGGCGGCGCACGGTCTCCACGGCCTTGCGCCGGCGCGGATCGTTCAGTTGTTCCAGCGGATAACGGCGTGCCGTCCAGGCCCCCAGCCACCAGGTCGTCACCGCGCCCAGGCTGTTGCCCACGGTGGCGACCGCCAGCAGCCAAGCCTGCGGCTGCTCGCCCTGGAGCAGCAGATAGGCCAGCACGGCCTCGGAACCGCCCGGCGCGATGGTCGAGGAGATGAAGGCGCTGAGGAACAAGCCCCAGACGCCGGTGGACAGGAAAAACTGATCCATGCGATGAGCTCTCGTGTTGGGCCCGCGATCTTAACACCATCCCCGCGGCAGGCGGCTTCGGGCGAGGCGGGCGGGTGTGTTCTCACGTATAATCCGCGCCCATCCGAATACTCCGAACCAAGCCAATTTCGTACGCATGGATAAAACCTACGATCCGCACGCCATCGAGCAGCGCCTCTACCAGAACTGGGAAAACCAGGGCTATTTCGCCCCGCGCGGGGAAGGTAAGCCCTACAGCATCATGATCCCGCCGCCCAACGTGACGGGCAGCCTGCACATGGGGCACGGCTTCAATAACACCATCATGGACGCGCTGATCCGCTATCACCGCATGCTGGGCGACAACACCTTGTGGCAGGTGGGCACCGACCATGCCGGCATCGCCACCCAGATGGTGGTCGAGCGGCAACTGGCAGCGCAGAACCTCACCCGATTGGACTTGGGGCGGGAAAAGTTTCTGGAAAAGGTGTGGGACTGGAAAGCCGAATCCGGCGGCACCATCACCCGCCAGCTGCGCCGCCTGGGCTCCTCGGTCGACTGGAGCCGCGAGCGCTTCACCATGGACGAAGGCCTGTCGCGCGCCGTGCAGGAAGCTTTCGTGCGCCTCTACGACGACGGCCTGATCTACCGCGGCAAGCGTCTGGTGAACTGGGACCCCAAGCTGCACACCGCCATCTCCGACCTGGAAGTGGTCAGCGAGGAGGAGCAGGGCAGCCTGTGGCATTTCCGCTATCCCCTGGCCGACGGCTCGGGCCATCTGGTGGTCGCCACCACCCGTCCCGAAACCATGCTGGGCGACACGGCCGTCGCCGTGCACCCGGAGGACGAGCGCTATAAGCACCTGATCGGCAAGACGGTGAAGCTGCCCATCACGGAGCGCGAGATTCCCATCGTCGCCGACGATTACGTCGACCCCGAATTCGGCACCGGCTGCGTGAAGATCACCCCGGCCCACGACTTCAACGACTACGAGGTCGGCAAGCGCCACAACCTACCGCTGATCAACGTATTCGACCGCGACGCCCGCATCCTGCACGAATTCACCGTGCTGACCTTCGAGAACTACGCCGGCACCCATGGCGAGAAGGCGCCCGAACGCTATGCCGGCCTCGACCGCTTCGAGGCGCGCAAACTCATCGTGGCCGAACTCGAATCGCTCGAATTGCTGGAGAAGATCGATCCGCACACGCTGAAAGTGCCGCGCGGCGACCGCTCCGGCGTGGTGGTCGAACCCTGGCTGACCGACCAGTGGTACGTCAACGCCCGCGAACTGGCCAAGCCGGCCATCGAAGCCGTGGAGAAGGGCGACATCCGTTTCGTGCCGCAGCAGTACGAGAACCTTTATTTCGCCTGGATGCGCGACATCCAGGACTGGTGCATCTCGCGCCAGCTCTGGTGGGGCCACCGCATCCCGGCCTGGTACGACGAACAGGGCAAGGTCTACGTCGGCCGCAACGAGGCCGAAGTGCGCGAGAAATACAGCCTGAACGGTGATTTCGCCCTGCGCCAGGACGAGGACGTGCTGGACACCTGGTTCTCCTCGGCGCTGTGGACCTTCTCCACCCTGGGTTGGCCGGATCAGACACCGGAACTCCAGACCTTCCACCCGACCAACGTACTGGTCACCGGCTTCGACATCATCTTCTTCTGGGTGGCGCGCATGGTCATGATGACGATGCACTTCATGAAACACCCGGACGGCACACCGCAAGTGCCTTTCAAGGTGGTCTACGTGCACGGCCTGGTGCGCGACGGGGAAGGCCAGAAGATGTCCAAGTCCAAGGGCAACGTGCTGGACCCGCTGGATCTGATCGACGGCATCAGCCTGGACGACCTGGTGGCCAAGCGCACCAGTGGGCTGATGCAGCCGCAGATGGCGGAGAAGATCGGCAAGCGCACCCGCAAGGAGTTCCCGGACGGCATCGCCGCCTACGGCACCGACGCCCTGCGCTTCACCTTCGCCTCCCTGGCCGCCACCGGCCGCGACATCAAGTTCGACATGGGGCGCGTCGAAGGCTACCGCAACTTCTGCAACAAGCTGTGGAACGCCGCCCGCTATGTGCTGATGAACACCGAGGGACACGACTGCGGGCAACTACCCTCACCCCAACCCCTCTCCCAAGGGGAGAGGGGATTAAGTCTACCGGACCGCTGGATATTGAGCCGCTTGCAGCTCACCGCCCGTTCGGTCGCCGAGGCCTTCGAGGGCTACCGCTTCGATCTGGCCGCCCAGGCCATCTACGAATTCACCTGGAACGAATACTGCGACTGGTACCTGGAACTGGCCAAGGTGGTGCTGAATCAGGGCGACGAAGCCGGCCGGCGCGGCACGCGGCAAACTCTGGTGCGGGTGTTGGAATCCCTGTTGCGCCTGACCCATCCGCTGATGCCCTACATCACCGAGGAAATCTGGCAGCGCGTCGCGCCCCTGGCCGGCGCCACCGGACCTTCCCTCATGCTGCAAGCCTATCCGCAAACCGACGAGAGCCTGATCGACGAAGCGGCGGAAACCGAGATCGCCTGGGTGATGAATTTCATCCTGGGGGTGAGGCGCATACGCGGCGAGATGAATATCGCCCCGAGCAAGCGCATCCCGGTCCTGCTGGAAAACGGCGGCGCTCAGGAGCGCCAGTGGCTGGACGACAACCGCAGCCTCATCCTCGATCTGGCCCGTGTGGAGGAGATCCGCTGGCTGGACGCGGGCGAACCGGCACCGGAATCGGCCATCGCCCTGCTGGGCGAACTGCGTATCCTCATTCCCATGCGCGGGCTGATCGACAAGGATGCCGAACTGGCCCGCCTCAACAAAGAAATCCAGCGCATCGAAAAAGATCTGCCGCGCATCGAAGGCAAGCTGAGCGATCCCGCCTTCATCGGCAAGGCACCACCCCAGGTCGTCGAAAAGGAACAGGCCAAGCTGGCGGAACTGCGCGCCAGCCTCCAGCAACTGAAGGATCAGGCGGTACGGATCGGCGCGTTGTGAACCGCGCGAGGCCGGCTCCCGCCCCATGAACATTCCCGACCACGCGGCCGAAAAGCGCGATACGTCTTCGCTGCCCACCACCCTGGAAGGCTGGTGCGAACGATTGCAGGAGCGGGAAATGCCGATCTTTTCGCGCACCGTCCAACGCCTGCAGGGCGCGATGGAAGACGGGCGGTCGAGCGTATTGACGGTCGCGCGCATCGTGCTGGAAGACCCGTCGCTGACCGCCAAGCTGTTGAAGCTGGGCAACACCGCCTACTACAACCCGCGTAGGCAACCGTTGTCCACCATCAGCCGCGCCATCGTGATGATAGGCCTGAACGTCATCCACGATCTGGCGGTAGCCTGCGCCTTCATCGAAACCGTCATCAAGGGGCGCAGCAAGCCCAAGGTGCTGAAGGAAATCGCCCGCGCCCTGCATTCGGCCGTGCAGGCCAAGGCGCTCGCATCGCTGGTCGGCGAGCGTGAGCCGGAAGAAGTGTTCATCGCGGCCCTGATGCAGAACATCGGCCATATCGCATTCTGGGGCTTCGAGCAGAACAAGGGGGAGGAAATCCTGGCCCTGGTCGAAAACGGCGAACCGGAGGACAAGGCCGAGAAACAAGTCCTGGGCTTCCGGCTCCGGCAACTGGGTGCATCTCTGGCGCGCAACTGGAAATTGGGCGGCCTGACCGAAGAATCGTTCTCCGGCTCGCCGCCGACCCGCCGCATGGAGGCGATCCGGCTCGGCTGCGAAATGGCCCGGCTGGCCGAGGCCGGCTGGAACGCTCCGCAACTGGCAGCCTATCTGGAAAAACTGGCCCAGTGGTCGGGCCGGCCCGCTCAGGAAATGCTCGCGCGCGCGCAGGACAACGCCACGATCGCCATACGCCTGGCCGGGCACTTCGGGGCATCGGAAGCCGCTCCTTACATTCCGGCGCCATCCAAGACGTCGGCCGCCGCCGCCGAGCTCGCCGAGTCGAAACAACCCGCCGAGGAAATCGACGAGCATCCGGCCCGGGCCGTACAGCAGTTGATCGTCGACGACATCAGCAAGTTGATACTGGGCCAATTCGACCTGAATCTGGTGCTGGAAAGCATCATCGAAGGACTTTACCGGGTCCTGCACATGGAGCGGGTATTGTTCGCCCTGCTGACACCGGACCGCCTCACCATACGGGAGAAAACCGCCCTGGGCTGGCCGGCGATCGACGGCCGCGAGCCCATCACCCTGCCCGCCACCACCACGCCGCACAACCTGTTTTCATTCGTGCTGGAACGCAACCAGACCGTCTGGGCCGTGCCTGACGCACGCTCGCCGCTGGCCTCGCTGTATACCCAGACCTTCAAGTCGCGCATCGGAAGCCATGAATGCTTCGTCGCCCCGATAGGCTTGCATAACAAGACGCTCGGTTTGTTCTATGTCGATCGAGCCCTCAGCCACACGCCCATGACGCGCGAACAATTCGACGGTTTCCGCCAGCTCACCCAGCAGGCCAATATCGCGCTCAAATTGTCGCAGTCGCCCGTCTGACGACTTCCGCCGCCAGGCACAGCGCCAGCCACAGACCCGTACCGAATCGCACCAGTTCCATGGCCCTCGTTATGTCGCCGGCCGTGGCCGGGCGCCCCTGACCTATGCCGGGGCGCTCATGCCTCACGCCCCGGTAAGTCGCCGCCCCTCCCAGGCGCAAACCCAAAGCCCCCGCGCCGGATGTCATGACCGGCCCGGCGTTCGGGCTTTCCCAGCGACCGGCCTGAGTGCGCCAGCAGCGCAAGGCCACACGGAAATGCCCTAGCGAGGCATAGGTCAAGGCCGTCAGGCGGGCCGGCAGATAGTTCAACACATCGTCCAGACGCGCGGCGGCCCAGCCGAAGTGTATAAACCGCTCGCTCTTATAGCCCCACATCGCGTCCAGGGTGTTGGCCAGACGGTACAGCACGACGCCCGGCGCCCCGGCCACGCCGAACCAGAACAGCGCGCCGAACACCGCGTCGTTGCCGTTCTCCAGCACCGACTCGACGGTTGCCCGGGCGACCTCGTCCGAGCTCATGTCGCCGGTATCCCGGCTCACCAGGCAAGCGACCCGACGCCGGGCCTCGATCCTGTCGTTCGCCGCAAGCGCCGTGCGGACGGCCTCGGCATGTTCGCCCAGGCTCTGCAGCCCCAACGCGAAATACAGAGCCATAACCTCGACGATAGCGCTCAAGCCCGGCGACCGGGCCAGCCAGGCCGCCAACCCTACGGGCGGCGCCGTGAGCAGGACGACGGCCAGGCAGCCGCGCAGGCGCCCGGCTTTCCGGCCCCGATTCAGGCGGCCTTCCAGATCAGACGCCAGCCGACCGAATCCCACCAGCGGGTGAAACCGGCGCGGCTCGCCCAGCAAGCGGTCCAGCAGCACCGCGATGATGGCGGCAGCGGCGACCGTCATGGCCGGAACAAGGCCGCCACGGCTTGCGGGTTGGAGGGGAAATAAGCATGGAAAAACGAAGCGGTCAGCCGGCCGACCCGCCAAACGGCTTCCGGCCTGCCGTGATGCCGAGCGGCCCGCGTATGCATCGCCGGCTCCAGCGCCACATCGGCTCGCGCATGGTGAAAGCTGTGGCCGCGCAACTCGCCCTCGGGCAGATCGAGCGCCTGCAAGCCCAGATTGACCAGCCCGTTCTGCAGCGCGCCCTGCCCCGGCAGCAGCCCCGCCATCTCGCCGGTCCGGCCGCTCGCATCGGCGAGCGATTCGAGCAGATAAAGCAGGCCGCCGCATTCCGCCCACAGCGGCTTGCCGGCCCTGCAATGGGCGCGCAACGAGTCCTTGAGCCGGCGGTTTTCCGCCAGCGCGGACAAGTGCAGTTCCGGATAACCGCCGGGCAGCCAGACCGCGTCGGCCTCAGGCAGGGTGTCGCCGGCCAGCGGCGAGAAGAAAAGCAGTTCGGCACCGAGCGCGCGCAAGACATCCAGGTTGGCCGGATAAAGGAAGGCGAAAGCGGCGTCGCGGGCCACCGCGATGCGCACACCATCCAGCAATCGCGGAAGCGGCTCGGTTTCGGTGGCGTGAAAATCCACCGGCTCGGGCAAAGCGTCCGCCCAAGCGGCATCCAGCGCGGCCGCGGCATGGTCGAGCCGAGCGTCCAGGTCGGCGATCTCCTGCGACTGCACCAGCCCCAGATGACGCTCGGGCAGGGCCAGTTCGGCGGATCGCGGCAGGGTACCGAAGAATCGAAGACCCGGAGGCAGACTCTCCCGCAGCATCGCCGCATGGCTCTCGCTGCCGACCCGGTTGGCCAGCACGCCGGCGAACGGGAGACCGGGACGAAAAGTCGCCAATCCATGGGCGAGGGCGCCGAAAGTCTGCGCCATGGCGGAAGCCTCGATCACCGCCAGCACCGGTATGCCGAACAGCGCAGCCAGATCGGCGCTGGAGGGCGTGCCGTCGTACAAGCCCATCACGCCTTCGACCAGGATCAAGTCGGCCTCGCCGGCCGCGGCGCTCAGCAACTCCCGGCAGTGGACTTCCCCGCCCATCCAGAGATCGAGGTTGTACACCGAAGCGCCGCTGGCGCGCTCCAGTATCATGGGGTCGAGAAAGTCCGGCCCGGTCTTGAACACCCGCATCCGTCGCCCGCGATTGCGGTGGAAGCGGGCCAGGGCCGCGGTGACCGTGGTCTTGCCCTGGCCCGAGGCCGGTGCCGAGATCAGCAGTGCCGGACAGCCGCTCATGGAACGGCCCTCCCCCAGCGGTTCTCGAACACCAGTTCGTCCAGGTTACGCCTGTGGTCCCAGCCTGCCGTTTCCAGCATGGGCTCGGGATAAAAAGCCTCGACATGGCCCAGACACAAGACCGCCATGGGCCGCGCGCCTTCCGGAAAATCCAGCAAACGCGCCAGTTCGTCCGGCTCGAACAGCGACACCCAGCCCAGGCCCAAACCTTCGGCGCGGGCCGCCAGCCAAAGATTCTGGATGGCGCAGGCCACCGAGCATAAATCCATCTCGGGCAGGGTGCGCCGGCCCAGCACGTAGCGTTCCCGCCCCTCGCACAAGGCCGCGACCAGCAGTTCCCCGCATTCGCGTATGCCATCCAATTTCAAACGCAAGACTTCATCGGTCCGGCTTACGCAGGCCTCGGCGGTGGCCTTATGCTCCCGCTCAGCCAGGGCGTGGATGGCCAGACGCAGTTCGCGATCGGCGATGCGGATGAAGCGCCAGGGTTGCATGTATCCCACCGAAGGGCCCTGATGCGCGGCCTCCAGCAAGCGGCGCAGCACGGCGGGGTCGACCGGGTCGCGCGTGAAATGGCGCATGTCGCGCCGCTCGCGGATGACGCGGTAAACGGCGTCCCGCTCTCCCGGACTATAGGCTGCACTCATGAATTCGAACACCGAGAATGTGAACCGTCGTCTCGCGCTGGGAGACGAAAAACGGCGGCCCTTATATCATGCCCAGACTAGATTTGCCTGTCCGCTACCGGTCCTCTTACGATGCTTGCGTAGAAAAGCGATGACGAAGAAGCTGACGATACGAAGCGCAAGCCCGGACGATGCCGGCGAAATCGCGGCCATGACCGGCGCCTTGCTGGACGAAATCACACAAGCCATGGGAGCCCGGGTTTTTGATTTCAATCTCGACGAGAGCGTTGCCAGGCTCAAGGACTTTCTCGACCGGGAAATATATTTCGTTTTCCTGGCCCTCGACGGGGATGGAGAAGCCGCGGGATTCGTGGCGCTCTACGAAAGCCATGCCCTGTATGCCGGCGGGGCTTTCGGCACCATCGCGGAGTTCTATGTCCGTCCTCCGTTCCGCTCGCTGGGCATGGGGCGAGGCCTGCTGGAGCGGGCCAAAGCTTGCGGCCGTGCGCGCGGCTGGACGCGCCTGGAGGTCACGACTCCGCCGCTCCCGCAATTCGAGCCTGCATTGGCTTTTTATGAGCGTGAGGGATTTTCCGTCACGGGCGGCCGTAAAATGAAGGCGGCGCTGTGATTTCATCCTCGATCGAGCCGGTGCGGCTTCCCTGGCGGCCTTATTCGGACGTCGAGCGGTGTGGACCCTGACCGGCTGCCAGGCAACCCTACTTCTAACCGTGAGATCGCCATGAACCGACTGCTTGCTGCCTCCGCCCTGCTCCTGGGTTTAGCCCATGCCCCGTATTGCTCGGCCGAGGACCTGCAAAAACACCCGGATGTCTTGAGCGTCGAGGTGAGAGCGAACGGAGCAAATCGCTTCGATTTCGACGTCACGATCTCCTCGCCCTATGACACGCCGCAGCGCTACGCCGACGGCTTCCGCGTCAGCGGCACGGACGGCCGGAATTACGGCGAGCGCAAGCTGCTGCACGATCACGCCACCGAACAGCCCTTCACCCGCGATCTGTACGACGTCGACATACCGGCCGGCATACGCGCCGTGCGCGTGCAGGCGCGGGATCAACAATACGGCTACGGCGGCAAAACCGTGGAAGTGGCGTTACCGGGACGTTGAGCGGCGCCGTGCTGCGCGTGGGCCTCATCTCCGATACGCACGGGCTGCTGCGTCCCGAGGCGCTCGCGTTTTTGCGCGGCTGCGAGCACATCATCCACGCCGGCGACATCGGGCACGTCGGCATCCTCGAAGAATTGCGGACGCTGGCGCCCCTGGCCCCGGTGCGCGGCAACAACGACCGGGGCGACTGGGCGCAGGGCTTGCCGGAAACCGAGTTTCTGGAGATCGGCGGCGTATATGTCTACGTCATCCACGACCTGCGGGAACTGGACATCGACCCCGGCTCCGCCGGGGTATCCGTGGTCGTGTCGGGGCACTCGCACGTGCCCCGCATCGCGGAGAAAAACGGCGTACTTTACGTCAATCCGGGCAGTTCGGGCCCCCGGCGTTTCAAGCTCCCGGTCGCCGTGGGCGAATTGATCCTTGCCGGCGGATCGGTATCGGCGCGCATCGTCGAGCTCGATCTCGGCAAATAGGACCGCAAAGACTTCACGACTGGGCTGACTGCCGCGCGGCCGGTCTGGCGGCGATGATTTCCCATTCCCAGCGTCCTTCCGGCAGCAGCCGCAACAAGGCATCGTGGTTCTCGATGCGTTCGTCTTCCCCGCGCAGACCTGCCCGGCCTATGGTCAGATAGGTGATCGCCCGGTCGGTGAACATCTGCATGAGCTGGCGCGTCGTCGCCGGATCCGCCTCGGTGCTCGGATGCTCCAACACCACGAAGCGGGGCGCGGCGAGCAGAACGCGCGCGAAAGACACGGCTCTCTGCTCGTCTATCGACAAGACGCTGTCCCAGTTGCGCTCCACATCCAGCCATCCTACACGCGCCAGCATGGACTCCAGTCCCAGGGAGCGAAGGATCTCCAGGATGTGTTCGTCGGATGTCGCGCCCTTTCCGGGGCCGCCGTCCAGCGCTTCGCGCAACGTGCCGGGTGGGAGATAAGGCCGCTCGGGCAGGAACAGGATGCGGTCCAGCCGCGGACGTATCACCTTGCCGGTGCCGGTATCCAATATGCCTAAGGTGGCCTTGAACAGTGCGTACTGGGCCCGCTCGTCGGTCCCGGTGATCAAGACCCGCGTGCCGTGCGGGATCGTTACCGTCAGATCGCGAATCAGATCCTGATGACCGCCGGTCGGCGACATGATCGTCAAATGCTCGTAGGCGACCTTGTCGTTGTCTTCCACATAAGTCGTGCCCGACGACGTTTCCGCCTGGGCCAGTTGAATTTCGTACCAGAGATTGATCAGGCGCTCGATCACCGCGGCGTAGGAGGAAATGGACTGGAACTGGGTGATGATGAGAGAAAAGGCGCCGATCAGCATCGAAAACGCCATCACCGATTGGGTGATGACACCGAACTCGGCATCGCCCTGGATGAACAGCGGGGCCACAATCAGGATGGGAATGAGCTGCACCAGATAGTTGTAGCCGGTAGTGAAATAGCCCAGATTCCGGTTGACCACGATGATCTTGCGAAAATTGCCGACCACGCTGTCGAAGCGCGAGCCGAGCCGGCTCAGCAGACGGTGCTCCTGGTGCAATTGGGCGATCGACTCCGCGCGTTCCCGCACATGGATCAGGCCCGAGCGAAAATCGGCCTCCTTGTCCAGTTGCTGGTAATTGAGCCCCACCAAAGGACGACCGAGCACCACCGTCAAATACGAACCCAGCAAGGCGTAAGCCACCGCGACCACGAACAGGCCGGGGCTGATGGACCACAGCACCCCTGAAAATGCGGCCACGGTGAAGACCCCGTTGAGCCCCATGAGGGCGAAGGACAGCGTGGTGGTCGTGAAGGTGCGCACGTCGTCGGCAATGCGCTGATCGGGATTTTCGAACCCGCTGCTCTTGATGAGCGGGTCGTTGATCCGGTAATAGGTGGGGTATTGCAGATAAAGCTCCAGCAAGCGCCGGGTCATCCAGTCCCGCCATAAGAGGCCGAGGCGCTCTTCGGTATAGCGCAGCCATACCGCCACGCCGGTCGAAACGGCGAAGACCCCGACATAAAGCAGCGCCTGATGCAAATAGGCCGACATGTCCCGCCCCGCGATGGCGGTCATGAAATCCCGGCCGACATAGCTGTTGACGATGTTGAGGCCGTTGATGCCCAGCAGCAGGGTGATCAGCATCACGAACCAGCGGATTGCCCTGCCACCGACTTCCGAACGGGCGAAATCCCGCATCAGCTCGACGATCAAGCCCCACCCTTGCTCGTTTATGGGAATGTTCAGCATGTTGCCCTCTTCTTGTTGTTGTCCCGGCGCGGCGGGAACACCGACCGGCGCCTACTCCCTCCACCGTGGTCGGGCCCATAGCAAGATTGCCGTTTCATGACGACCTCCTCGCGCCCGCATTATCTACGATCGGCGGCCTGAACGGCAGGCTGGGGTAGACGATGTGCGGACTTCGAAGAAAGAGCTGGGCTTGACCGTAAGGAAGAGAGAACCGGCGGTTGGGTCACGGGCCCGCAAAAACGGGCTTGCGGAGAGCCATGCCTAGGCCGCAGGGGTTGGCCCGATAGCGGACCGGCCACACGGAAGCGCAGGACTAGCGGTGGCCCCCATGAAAATGCGGGCGCAAGCCGGGCGGGCGGGGGGCAAAAGGCCGGTAAGGACGATAGTAAGGAGAGCGGGGTCGATATTCCCGGTACTGCCAGCTGGGATACCCGTAGCCATAATAGCCCGGACCGTAATAGCCCGGACCATAGCGATAGCCGTAGCCGTAACCTGGACCGTAGCTGTACGGATAGGTGTAGCGGTAAGGATAACCGCCCTGATACCGACTCCGTAGGAGACACCCGTGGTGCCGCAGCCCGCCAACACCAGGGTTAAAGCCATGAGCGCCGAAGCCACCGCGACACGCAGCGTTTTTCGTGCGGGAACGAACATTGACTGTTTTCCGAGTGAGTGAGACACGGCATTAGACCGGATTATCCTCGTGGCGCTCCCTATCTCGCAGGAGAAATCGATCCGGCTCAGGCCGGCTTCCGGGCGGTCACCACGGCATTGACCCCGTGCCGGTATTCCACGGCGACATCGACGCAGCCCAGCGAGCGCAGCGATTCGAGTGCGGGGGCCAGACGCATGATGTGATCGGGCGATTCGTCGCTGAACAAATGCAGGATCCACTGCTCCAGCACGTCGAGGCGTTGCATGCGGGTCAGTTCGCGAAAATAACCGCGAACTTCCTCTTGGGTCAGGCGGCATTGCTCGCGCACGTCATCCAAGGCATAGCGATCGCCGTTGACGAACAAGCCGCCGGGCTTGAGCACGCGGAAGATTTCCTGCAACACCTCGAGGCGATAGGTCGCGAAAAAATTGTGCAGCACATAGGCGCTGGCCACCGCATCGAAGCGGGCATCCGGCTGCGACCGCAGGGTCGTCAAGGCGTCCTGCTCCAGCAGGGTCAGACGGCCCTGATCCAGCCACCGCGAGAGATTGCGCCTGGCCTGGTTGAGCATGGTGGGCTCGCTATCCATCGCCAGCAACCGGATGTCGTCTCGGCCGCTCAACAAGGCGATGCTGGTGATGCCGGTGCCGCAGCCGATCTCCAACACCTCGATGGGATCGGGCCGCGGCGGAAGTTCGGCGACGCGTGCGCCCACGCGCAAGCTGATGTCCGGCGCGCTTGGACAAATGATTTTGAGCAATTCGTAGTGTTCGCCTATCAGTCCGGCGAAGAGCTGTTCGACCTGTTTTTGGGCTTGCATGGGGTGAAGTCTTTAGAAATCCGGGAACGCTCGCCAGCCGGTTGAAACTGCGGGTGAACCCAGCGGGTTTGAGGGATGCGGACAATATCAGGAATGGTGGCCAGGATAAACCGCAGGGCCGACGCCACCCCGCCGGACTGGACGTGGCTCAGGGTTTGCCGGACTTCATGCTTCCGCGCATGTAACAACGGTCTTCCGATAATTCGTCATATCGGCCGGTCAAAAACGCATCGCAATCGTCCAGCGTGTCTTCCAGACTGACCGCAACGCCGGGTATGCCGCTGTGCTGCGCGGCCACATAGAAGGGTTGGGTCAGATAGCGTTGCAATTTGCGGGCGCGCAGGACGATGCGACGGTCGGTTTCGGACAATTCTTCCAGGCCCAGCATCGCGATGATGTCTTCCAGCTCCTGGTAACGGGCCAGATGTTCGCGCACGCCGGCCGCTATCGCGTAATGGCGCTCGCCCAGGATATGGCGATCCATGAGCTTGCTGCTGGAAGCCAGCGGATCGACGGCGGGATAAATGCCTTTGGCGGCCTGGCTGCGCGACAGGATGACGGTGGTATCCAGATGACCGAGGATGGCGCTCACCGCCGGGTCCGTCATGTCGTCGGCAGGCACGTAGACGGCCTGGACCGAGGTGATGGCGCCGGTGCGGGTGGACAGGATGCGGTCTTCCAGCTCGGCCACTTCCGTCGCCAGAGTGGGCTGATAGCCCACGGTCGCCGGCATGCGGCCCAGCAGGCTGGAAATCTCGCTGCCGGCCTGGATGAAGCGAAACACGTTGTCCATGATGAACAGGATCTCCTTGCCCAGCGTGTCGCGCAGATATTCGGCGTAGGTCAGCGCCGACAGGCCGACCCGGAAACGCACACCGGGCGACTCGTCCATCTGGCCGAATATCATCAGGGTCTGCGGCATCACCCCGGCGGCCTGCATTTCGTGCCAGAGTTCGTGGCCCTCGCGGATGCGCTCGCCCACGCCGGCGAACACGGAAACCCCGCTGTGCAGGGCCGCGACGGCATGCATGAACTCCATCACCAGCACAGTCTTGCCCACTCCCGCTCCGCCGAACAAGCCGGTCTTGCCGCCCCGCACGAAGGGACACAGCAAATCCATGACTTTGACCCCGGTCGCCAGCACGCCGTCCAGCGTGGTGCTGTCCGCCAGGGGCGGCGGCCTGCTCTGGATCGGACGCCATTCTTCCACCGCGAGTGGCGCGCCGCCATCCAGCGGCGCGCCGAATATGTCCAGCAGGCGGCCGAGACAGTCCGACCCCACCGGCACCCGCAACGGACCTCCGGTATCGTAGACCGGCATGCCGCGCCGCAAGCCGGAGGTGTAATTGAGGGTAACCGCGCGCAGGTGATTCTGATCCAGGTGTTGATGGACTTCGAACAGATAGCGTTCCTGCTTCACATAGGCGCACAGCGCCCGATGAAGCGGTGGCAGCCGTTCGCACGACACCATGACCACGGGGCCGTGGACTTCGCTGATCGTGCCTATGAGGGAATCTGCATCGGGCATAGTGAATTGGAATTCGGCTTGAACGCGCGGTCGGCTGGCCTATCGCTTAATTCTCGTCCCGCGGCTAACGCAGCAGGGGTTTGCGCCGGGCTCCCTTGTGGCGACGGCCGGCGAACCGGCCCGCTCAGTGGCCCCTAGGCCGGCGTGTAGCCCCGCTTTGGCCAAGCCGTCACCGCAGCGCTATGATCCAACATGAGCTTAACAACTTGAGCACGGAGTAAAAATGTCCGCAAAGAAAACGCTAAACGCCGCGATGACCGCCACGGCCCTGGTCGTCGGCGCCCAAATTTATCCGGCGGTGGGGGTCGCGGGCCTCCCTGCAACCTCGCTGGATATCGCGCTCAATCAAGCCTCATGCCCTGCCGGCCAAAACATACCGATGGAGGTCACTCGTCTGCGCGACGACATCGCCCATGCCGCCAGCGTGGACGAAGCGCGGACCCTGGCGCTGGCGCCCACCGACGCCGCGCTGCAGGCCGTAAGCAGGGCGCGCTACGTGATGCCGCTGAGCGAGGATCTGCAGCAGGCTCAAACTCGGCTCGAAGAACAGCGCTCGCGCATCAACGCCGCCGCAACCCCGCGCCGGGTCGCCGACGAGTTTGCCGGGATGACGGTAGCGGGCCTGGACGATGACCGGCTGATCCATGCCAAGGTCGGCAGCCACGGTTGCAGCTATTCGTCCGGCGAGACCATCGCGATCGTGATCGGGCTGATACTCGGCATCATCCCCGGCCTGATACTCCTGGTCGTGCTTTGCTGACCGCGCACGCAAGCCGCCCGACACGGAATATTCCGGCACTCAGGCCGGCATTGATCGGGTCAGGCCGCATCGGACTCGACCGCGGCCTCGATCGCAAGCTCACGGGCGTCTGAGTCCGCCGGTCGCAGACGCCACCACGCGGCGAGCAGGCTGCCGATGATGGAATGGAAGCTCGCCGAGATCGCCGAGGGGACCGGCGCCAGCGCCATTTGCGGAAAACTGGCGCGGGCCAGGACGGCACCCAGACCGGAATTCTGCATGCCGACTTCGATGGAGATCGTGCGGCAAGTCCTTTCCTGCAACTTCAGCATACGCGCCATGGCGTAGCCCAAGGCAAATCCGCCCAGGTGCAGAAGCGCGACGGCGCTGAGCAATTTCAGCGCGGAGGTCCTCACCGTATCCGCATTGGCTCCGATCACACTGGCGCAGATCAACGCGATGAAGATCACCGAGACGAAGGGCGCGACCGGCGTCACCGCGCTGACCAGACGCGGAGTGTAGCGGTTCAGCAGCATGCCCAGCAGGACCGGCAAGGCCACCACCTGCAGCGTATTGACGAACAGGCTCCAGGCATCGACCGTCACATAGGCGCCCGCCAGCCATTTGGTCAGTAGCGGAGTCATCACCACCGCCGCGAAAGTCGAGCAAAGAGTCATCAGCACCGAAAGCGCAACGTCGGCGCGCGCGATGTAACTCACCACGTTGGAAGCGGTGCCGCACGGGCAGCAGGCCACGAGGATGAGACCGACGGCCAACTGCGGTTCGAGTGCCAGGCCCTGGGCGATCGACCAACCCAGCAGGGGCATGATGGAAAAATGCGCGATGACGCCGATCAAGACCTGCCGAGGCATGCGGGCGACCCGGCGGAAATCCTGGAAGCTCAGGGTGATGCCCATGCCTATCATGATGGCGGCGAGCCCCCACACGATCATGGTTCCGCTGAACCAGGTGAACCAATGGGGATAAACCAAGGCAAGACCGCTACAGGTCAGCACCCAGAAAGGGAACAGATTGGCGAGCAGATTGAATAGACGCATCACGTGGATCGATGGCGGAGTTTAAAAGGGCGCCAAGAGTAACATGAGGGGGGAGCGGGTTGAAAAATCCGGGCTAGGCGATAGAAAATGCAGCTGCAGTGGAAATACCTCTCGGTCAACGAAACGACTTTCGTAAGGGGGAAGCATGCTCAGCATCGGCGACATCGCGGACATTCCGCCACCCCACGTCGGCCCTCAGTACAAAATCGGGGTCACCATCAACACCACCTTCAACCACGGAATCTGCAAGGCCGAGATCGTCGGCATTACCAATCGCGTCGGCGAATATACCTACGACGTAGTTCTGCTTACCGACTGCAACAGCCGGTCGGGTGTCATTCCTGCCGGTACCCGGACCTGGGTATATATCGAACAAATCACGACGATTTCATGAGACTCGGGGGATCCGGCACCTTCGCTGCCGGAGCATGGGAGGTCAGGACAGGATGACCGAACACCCGTCCCGGACCGAGGCGTAATCTGAAAACCCAAAGGAGGGCTCCCCGACGCTCGCCGGGGAGCCCTCCCTACCCTTCTGGATACGATAGCGCGGCAGGCGCGCTATCGATCGAGCGCCTTATGAACCGCCGCCGAACTTGGGCGCCGCCGGCTGCTTCATTTCCGCGATCGCTTCCTCCACGGCTTGCGTGCCTTCGGCAATCTTTCCGGCCTTGGCTTCGTTGACCGCGGTTCTCAATTTGCCCACGATACGCTGCATGGCAGGAGAAGACCGCTTGTCGTTCTGTTCCTTCGCCTGCTTCAAGGCTTCCTCGGCGCCCTGTTCAAAGGCCGCGGCATTGCCCTGTTTGCCGTCAGCGACCGCTTTTTCCGAATGCGCCTTGATCTGCGAAAAATCGATGCTCATGGGAGCACCCGCAGCCTGCGCAACGCTGGCGGAAAAGAAAGAAGAGACCAGCAAGGCGGTAAATACATGATACGGCTTCATCAAAATGTCCTCGGTAGGATACGGATAAGTCTTGCGACGCGATCAACGTATGATTCGTTGGACGCTCCGGGTAAGCCGATGGGCTCAACGGAGAGGCCAGGATTCATCACGTTATTCGATAGAAAGCGATCTCCGTGCCAATCATTTGATTGAATTAAATTTCAATTAAATCATTGTCTTGAGATATACAAAGAGACTAAAACCGAATCGGGCCCGCCCAAGTGACCATGAGATATCATGAAATCACGAAATACCGTGACATCAGCCGATGGGAAGACAGAATCGCCTGAAGCCTGTCTTGCGACAACTCGAGGACCCCGCCGATGACCTACCCGCTTGTCAGCACCGACTTTTCCGCTCCGTCCGGAAAAATGCCGGCATTGTTCATCGGGCACGGCAGTCCGATGAATGCGATCGAGGATACCGAATTCAGCCGCACCTGGGCCGAGATCGGACGCTCGCTTCCCAGACCCGAGGCGATACTCTGCATCTCCGCGCACTGGGAAACCGACGGCACGCGGATCACGGCCATGGATGGTCCCAGGACCATCCATGATTTCTACGGATTTCCCAAGCCGCTGTACGAGGTTCAATACCCCGCGGCCGGCAACCCCGACTTGGCCCGGTGGATCACCGGGCACGTGGACTGCACGCGGATCGCAGACGACTTCGACTGGGGATTGGATCACGGCGCCTGGTCGGTTTTGTGCCGATTATTTCCCGAGGCCGACATTCCGGTGGTGCAACTCAGCCTGGACCGCACTCAACCTCCCGCCTTCCATTACCAACTGGGGAGAGCCTTGCGGGCCTTGCGAACCCGCGGCGTATTGATCATCGGCAGCGGGAACATCGTCCACAACCTGGGCACGCTGGTTTGGAAGGACGTCGCCCACGATTGGGCGCTCGCTTTCGACGAACATATTCGAGGTCTGATCGTGACGGGAGACCACGACGCCATCGTCCATTACCAGCGACTGGGAGACACGGCGCGCAAGTCGGTGCCGACGAACGAGCACTTTCTGCCGTTGCTCTACATCCTGGCCCTGCAGGACGAGCACGAAAAAATCGGCTTCTACACCGAGAAAGTGACCTTGGGCTCGATTTCCATGCGTTCGCTCATCCTGCCCGGCGCCTAGTTCGTACTCGATAAGGCGAGCCTCGCCCAAGTGTCCGACGAAGCAGAACACCAAGGGGCTCGCGGGCCGAGCCAAGGTGAACCCGTCGGCCCTCCGGCCGCGTCCTCTGAACCAGCCGATGACCGGCACTGGGTTAGAATGCCGCACCATCCACAACCCAGACCCGACCGCATGCCCTCGTTACCCGCCCCCGTTCCGCCCGGCTTGCCGCTGCTCGGCAACCTGCTCGAATTTCGCGCCGGCGCCTATCAGGCCATGCAAAATTGGCACAAGCGGCACGGTGACTTGGTCCATTTCCGCTTGGGGCCGCGCAGTTTCTATCTGGCGAGCCACCCCGACCTGGTCGAAGAAATCCTGATCGCGCGGCCGGAACAATTCGTCAAAATGTATACGCCGGCACAACCCAGAGGGCTGGCACTGGTGCTGGGTCAGGGACTAGTCACCAGTACCGGCGCGCTTTGGAAACGCCAGCGCCGGCTGATCCAGCCCTTGTTCGTACGTAGCCGCGTGACGGAATATGCCGATGAAATCGTCGCCGCCGGGCGCGTCCTGTTGCAACGATGGCAGGCCCTGGCGCCTGCGGCATCGCTGGACATCGGGGCGGAGATGATGAGCACCACGCTGGAAGTCATCACCCGGACGATGTTCAACGCCAGCGTGCAGGACCACCTAGAACGGCTCGCCCCGGCTTTTTCCACCGTTTTGCAATACGCGGCCGACGACGTGCGTCTGCCCCTGCGCATACCGCAATGGCTACCCACTCCGCGGAACCGGGCTTTCCGGTATGCGATGGGGGTTCTCGACGGACTGGTTTATGAGCTGATCGAGGAACGGCGACGGGCAGGAACTCCGCGGGACGACCTGTTGGACCGATTGATGCGGGCGCGCGACGAGGAAACCGGCGAGCCGATGAGTGACGAACAGATCCGCGACGAAGTGCTGACCATATTCGCCGCCGGCCACGAAACCACCGCCGTGACCCTGACCTGGGTCTGCTACCTGCTCGCGGCTCACCCGCAGGTGGCGGCGCGTCTCGAGGCGGAAGTGGACGAAGTGCTGGGAAACCGTGAACCCACGTTGGACGACATTCCCCGGTTGATCTGGACCCGCGCCGTCGTCGACGAAGCCATGAGGCTTTACCCACCGGCGGCGGTCCTGATCCGCAAGAATACCGGCGAAACCTCGCTGGGAGGCTACCGCATCCGGAAGGACGGGCTGGTCATCGTCAATGTCGCCAACATTCATCGCCATCCCGGCTTTTGGGAGATGCCCGACGCCTTCAGCCCGGAGCGCTTCCTGGCAGACGCCGCCAAACCCGCACACCGCTTGGCCTATATGCCGTTCGGCGCCGGCCACAGGGTCTGCATCGGGAACGCGTTCGCCCTCACCGAAAGCGTGCTGCTCTTGGCCATGATGGCCCGGCATCACCGTTTCGATCTTGCGCCCGGCCAGTCGGTCGACCCGGAAATCGAGGTGACGCTACGCCCTCGAGGCGGCTTGCGCTTGACCGTTTCCAAACGGTGAACGGGCCATCAGGCCAGGGACGCCTACCGTGGACGTGCGGGCTGGAAACGCTCCATCCCGACGGCATTCGAGACCGCCAACGGGTGGGACAAGCTGACGATTTGATCGGTGATCATCCCGTATAGCTCGCCGACCCAGGCCGGCATGACGCCCGGCACCGGTTCGAGCGTGCGCGAACGGGGATCGTGAGGGGCAATCACGACTTTCACACGCTCCTTGCCGACCTGAGCGACCAGCACGAACAATTCGTCTATGGCCGCGTCGCCCATGGCCAGACAGCCGATGGACACGGCCCTGCCGTGGATAAAGATGTCCGAGCCCGGGTCCCGGCGGCCTTCCGCCGCCGCATGCGCGCGATCGTATTCGTTGGGATAATCGAGCTTCATGGACAGATGGAAATTGCTGTTGGGATTCAGGCCGACGATCCGGTAGATGCCTTCCGGCACCTGGCCATCTCCCTGCCGCAGTTTCGGTCCGGCCGTGCCGCTGGCCGCCAGGATGTCGTAATCGCGGATAAAGCGGTATTCGCGCCCCTCGTCGCGCGCCCACAGCTCCAACTTCTTCTCGGCCTTCAAGCCCACCAGGGTCACCTCGGCAGGCGGATAGGCCACCCCGGCGCGTACGAAATAGGGCTGGAGTTGTTCGACCGCATAGGGGCCGAAATCCCGCAGCACGTCGGCTACGCTACGTTGGCCGGGCTCGCTCAGTGGCGGAGGCAGAATCACGGTGTTTTGAGCGGGCTTTTCGACGACGGCTCCCTCATGGCCGGTTGTCCTAGGGTGGTATGCAGCGTCATGATGGGCGCAGGCGCCGATCAGCACGGCCGCCGTGAGCGGCAATAGCTTCAAGATACGGTGAGTCATAAGGAATACGCGAGTTCAATTTCTTATCGGTTTCAGGGCCGGCGCGAGAACGACATGCCTCTGGCGAAGTCAAACGGAGCCTCAAGCCGGCGAGTAAAGACACTGCCCAAAACGATCCTGGCTCCCCCGGCCATTCCAAACCACCAACGCCGCCCCCTGCATGCTTCGTATGTTAACACCTGCCCTCAGCAAACTCGCAAGTGCTCTCTGCATCCTGCTCACCGCCACGTTGCAGGTGGCCTGCCGATCGAACGAGCCCGGCCTTACCGAGGTGGAATTCTGGGCCATGGGCCAAGAAGGCGAACGGGTGAAGGCCTTGCTGTCCGAATTCGAGCGACGTCATCCGGAAATCCGCGTGAAGGTGCAGCAAATCCCCTGGAGCGCCGCGCATGAAAAGCTGCTGACCGCTTACGCAGGCGAAGCCATGCCCGATGTATTCCAGCTTGGCAACACCTGGATACCGGAATTCGCCGCCCTGCATGCCTTGGAAGCCCTGGACGCGCGGCTCGCCCGGACTCGCGACCTGAACCGCGAGGACTTTTTCGCCGGCATCTATGCCGCCAACCGGATCGACGAGATCACGCGTTCTGTCCCCTGGTATGTCGACACGCGCGTGTTGTTTTACCGCAAGGACATCTTGGCGGAGGCCGGATACCCCGAGCCGCCAGCGGATTGGCGAACCTGGATCGTAGCCATGGAGCGCATATGCAAACTGGGCGGCGGCACGCGTTATGCCATGCTGCTGCCCATGAACGAATGGCAGATTCCCGCCATTCTGGGCCTGCAGGCCGGTGCGTCCCTCCTGCGGGAAGGGGGACGATACGGCGATTTCCGCAATGCGGACTTCCGCCGCGCCTTCTCGTTTTACCTGGATATATTCCGTCGCGGACTGGCGCCGGCGGTAGCGGAAGCGCAGATCGCCAATCTGTATCAGGAGTTCGCCGCCGGCTACGTCGCCTTTTACATCACCGGCCCCTGGAACCTCGGCGAATTCCGCCGCCGCCTCCCCGCTACGCTCCAGGATCGTTGGGCAACCGCGCCGCTCCCGGCTCCGGAGGGGACGTTCCCCGGATTGTCGCTGGCCGGCGGGGCCAGCTTGGGGCTATCCAGCAAGTCCAGGCACAAGGACGCCGCCTGGAAGCTCATCGAGTACCTCGCAGCACCTCCTCAGCAGGTCGCTTTCTACCGCCTAACGGGTAATCTGCCGGCCCGTCGTTCCGCCTGGGACCATCCCATCCTGGCCGAAGACGCGAAGGTCCGGGCATTTCGAGCGCAAATCGAACGCACCGCTACCCTGCCGCAAATTCCGGAATGGGAACACGTCGCCAACAAACTCGCGGAATACGCCGAAAAGGCGGTCAGAGGGGAAATGAGCGAAGACCAGGCCCTGCAGGCCCTGGACCGCGACGTCGACCGCATCCTCGAAAAACGCCGCTGGCTGATGGAAAAAGGCTCGGGGCGCTAAACGCCCCGCAACAAAAAAGGCGCTGCCGCGGCAGCGCCTTTTTTGACCGTAGTTACTCGCCTTACAGCCAGTAAACGAAGATAAACAAGCCCAACCAGACCACGTCGACGAAGTGCCAATACCAGGCCGCGGCTTCGAACGCGAAATGGTGCTCGGCGTTGAAATGTCCTTTCAGGCTGCGGAACAAGGTCACAGTCAACATGATGGCGCCGATGGTGACATGCAGGCCGTGGAAACCGGTCAACATGAAGAACGTCGAGCCGTAGATGCCGGTGCCCAGGGTCAAGCCCATTTCCGTATAAGCCTCGTGATATTCGTAACCCTGGAACAGTACGAAAGAAAAACCCAGGGCGACGGTGGCGATCAGACCCTTGATCAATTGCTGACGGTTGTTGGCCAGCAACCCCCAGTGCGCCCAGGTCACGGTGCCGCCCGAAGTGAGCAGGATCAGGGTATTGATGGCCGGAACGCCCCAGGCCCCCATGGGCTCGAAATGGCCGTCGATACCGCCCACCGCGCCCGGACCGTTGGTCGGCCAAACCGCAGTGAACGAATCCCAAATCAGCTTGGTTTCGGCGAATCCACCCGTTCCTTCACTGCCCAACCACGGCACCGAAAGTACCCGCGCGTAATAAAGCGCGCCGAAGAATGCGCTGAAGAACATGACTTCGGAAAAGATGAACCAGATCATGCCCATGCGGAAAGAGATGTCCACCTGGTGGTTGTAGGTTCCGCTTTCGCTCTCGGCCACCACCGTACCGAACCAGCCGAACAACATGACGACCAGCACGATGGCGCCGATGATCATCAGGGTCGATCCGATGCTGGAGCCATTCAGATGATTGGCGAAACCCGCGAGTAAGGTGGTCAGCCCGATCGATCCGACGATCGGCCATTTTGCGGTGTGCGGTACGTAATATGCGTCTTTGGTTGCCATCTTGCTCCCCTACTTAACTTGGATTTGATCTTGCTTCTTGTCGGTGATATCGAAAAAGGTATACGAGAGGGTCATGTCCTTAACATCGGCCGGCAGTGACGGATCCACGACGAATCGGACCGGCATTTCCCTCTCCTGGTGCGGCTCGAATTTCTGCGCCGTGAAACAAAAACACTGGGCCTTCTTGAGCAAAGGCGAAGCGGTCCCCGGAGCCACGCTGGGTATCGCCTGACCAATCAGACCACGGTCGGAGGTGTTTTCGGCATAAAACTTGACGGTATAAAACTGCCCCGGATGGATCTTGATCTTCGCCTGCTCGGCTCGGAATTTCAGGGGAGTGTCGCCGTTGACCGAAGTCACGAACTCGAGGTTTACCTCCCGGTTCGCATCGACCTGATAGCCGCCGTCCGCGCTTGCCTCGCTCTTGACCTTACCGTTCAATCCGGTGAGATCGCAAAACACATCGTAAAAGGGGACCAAGGCGAAGCCGAACCCGAACATCGCCACGGCGATCAATACCATGCGCCGGACCAGGCGAGCATTCGCCTTCTGCTTGTCGAATTGATTCACGGTGCCGAAGTCGACGTAGCGACTCTGAAAATCGCGTAGGCATAGAGTGCCACCGCGAACAGCGCGATCGCCGATGCCAGGATGATGTTTTTTCTGCGAGTATCCATGAATTTCATTTGTCGGTCCCGCCACCCGTAGGGAGGGCGGGAACCCAACTCACCAGCCGATTAATGCTTGTCCAGGATGAGTTCCGGAGCCGGCGCTTCGGTCCAGGTATGGTAGGGCGGAGGGGAAGGCAGATGCCATTCCAGGCCGTGGTTTTCCGCGCCTTCCCAGACTTCGCTGCTGGCTTTTTCGCCACCCTTGATTGCCTTGATGACCACGTACACGAAGATCAGCTGGGAGAATCCGAAGACGAAGGCTCCCGCGCTGGACATCGCATTGAACTCGGCGAATTGAACGGCGTAGTCCGGAATACGGCGGGGCATGCCGGCCAAGCCCACGAAGTGCTGCGGGAAGAACAACACGTTCACCGATATCGTGGACAGCCAGAAATGCAGCTGACCCAGGCGCTCGTCGTATTTATGGCCGGTCCACTTCGGCAGCCAGTAGTAAGTGCCGGCGAACAGGGCGAACACGGCACCCGGGACCAGCACGTAGTGGAAGTGGGCGACGATGAAATAGGTGTCGTGGTACTGAAGGTCGGCCGGCGAGATCGACATCATCAGGCCGGTGAAACCACCCATGGTGAACAGCACCACGAAAGCGATGGCGAACAGCATGGGCGTTTCGAAGGTCATCGCCCCTTTCCACATGGTGGAGATCCAGTTGAACACCTTCACGCCGGTCGGAACCGCGATGAGCATGGTGGCGTAGGTGAAATACAACTCACCGGCCAAAGGCATGCCTACGGTGTACTGATGGTGGGCCCATACGATGAAGGACAGCAGGCCGATGGAAGCCGTCGCATACACCATGGAGCTGTAGCCGAACAAGGGCTTGCGGGCGAAGGTGGGGATGATCTGGGAGATCACGCCGAAGGACGGCAGGATCATGATGTAAACCTCGGGATGCCCGAAGAACCAGAACAAGTGCTGATACAGAACCGGGTCGCCGCCGCCGGCCGCATTGAAGAAGCTGGTACCGAAATATTTGTCGGTGAGCAACATGGTGACCGCGCCGGCGAATACCGGCATGACCGCGATCAGCAGGAAGGCGGTGATGACCCAGGTCCACACGAACATGGGCAGTTTCATCAGCGTCATGCCCGGTGCGCGCATGTTGAACACGGTCACGATGATGTTGATCGCCCCCATGATCGAGGACATGCCCAGCAAATGCACTGAGAAGATCGCGAACGGCAGGTGATTGCCGCCCTGCAACACCAACGGCGGGTACAGGGTCCAGCCGGCCGCCGGAGCGCCGCCTTCCATGAACAGGGTGCTGGCCAGCAACGCGAAGGCGAAGGGCAGGATCCAGAAGCTCCAGTTGTTCATGCGCGGTAATGCCATGTCCGGAGCGCCGATCATCATCGGGATCATCCAGTTGGCCAAGCCCACGAATGCCGGCATGACCGCGCCGAACACCATGATCAGCGCATGCAGCGTAGTCATCTGATTGAAGAACAGGGGATCGACCCATTGCATGCCGGGTTCGAACAGTTCCAGCCGGATGATCAGCGCCATCGCGCCGCCGACGAAGAACATGATCAGCGCGGTCACCAGGTAGAGCGTGCCGATGTCTTTGTGGTTGGTGGTCGTCACCCACCGCATGAACCCCTTGGCGGGACCATGGTCGTGATGCTCGTGGTGAGCGTCATGAGTTGCAGCGGTCATAGCCATTTACCTCATTCTTGAATAAGTGAAAGATTATTTCTGGGCCTGAATTTCAGACGGCTGCACAAGATCGCCCTTTTTGTTGCCGAAGGCGTTGCGCTGATAGGTGATCACGGCGGCCAGATCGGCGGCACTCAGCTGATCTTCGAAGGCAGGCATGGACTTCTTGCCTTTCACGACCACGCTGACATGCTCCGCGATGGGCCCGAGCGCCACCGGACTGCCCTTGATCGCGGGGAAGGTTCCGGGGATGCCTTCACCGTTGGGCAGGTGGCAAGCGGCACAGTTGGTGGAGTAGACCTGCTCGCCCTTGGCCACGAGTTCGTCGAGCGTGAAGGTCTTGCCGGATTCGGCCTGCTCGGACTCCTGCTTCGACTTATGCTCGGCCACCCACTGCTTGTATTCCTCGTCCGTCTTGGCGATGACCACGATGGGCATGAAGCCGTGGTCGCGACCGCACAATTCGGCGCACTGTCCGCGGTAGGTGCCGGGTTTCTCCACCTTGATCCAGCCATCGGTGATGAAGCCGGGAATGGCGTCCTTCTTCCAGCCGAACTCGGGCACCCACCAGGCGTGCAACACGTCTGCGGCGGTCAGCAGAATGCGGATTTTCTTGCCGACGGGAATCACCAGAGGATCGTCGACATTGAGGAGGTAGTTATCGACGGTGGTCGGATCGATCCTGGATCCCAGTTGGCGCGCTTCGTTGCTCTTGGTGTCCAGGGTGCTGAAGAAGTCGATGCCTTCATCCAGGTAGGTATAGCGCCACTTCCATTGATAACCGGTGACCTTGATCGTCATATCGGCGGCACCGGTGTCGTACGCCTTGATCATGACCTGAGTCGCCGGCACGGCCATGGCAAACAGGATCAGGAAAGGAATGAGGGTCCAGACGATTTCCAGCCGGGTGTTCTCGTGAAACTTGGCGGGCACGGCTCCCTTGGATTTGCGATGGTGAACGATGGAATAAACCATCAGGCCGTAGACGATTACGCCGATCGCCACGCAGATCCACAGGATCAACATGTGCAGGTCATGAATGTCGCGACTGGTTTCGGTCACGCCAACCGGCATGTTGACCGCATAATCGGCCTGCGCTTCACCCCATATCATCAGCGCCAAGCCAGCGAGCAGTTGCTTTGTTTTTTTCACGGAGCCCTCTCTTCAATCTCTAAAATATGCATAACCAAATCTTCGTCATCGGGTATCCAGCCAATTCCTCAACTCCCGCGCCAAGGTTTTGCGCTCATCCTCGACCAGAAATCCGCCGATTTCCACGCACTTACCGTGGAGCCTGAGCTGCAGG
Source organism: Methylococcus sp. EFPC2 (assembly GCF_016925495.1). Classification (NCBI taxonomy): domain Bacteria; kingdom Pseudomonadati; phylum Pseudomonadota; class Gammaproteobacteria; order Methylococcales; family Methylococcaceae; genus Methylococcus; species Methylococcus sp. EFPC2. The sequence continues at coordinate 1,985,930 of NZ_CP070491.1, forward strand.
CTGCTAGGGTGGCCGCGCCGGGCGGACCGAATCAAATCCAAGGCCACCCACGCGCGCTGGAAGCGCCAAGATTGTTCAGGCTTGTTTCTGCCTTTTTCGACCCGGACCAGACTGTCGGTGATGGTGATCACCTCGCAAACCGAGCTGCTCTTCACACTCGATCGCAGACAATAAACGAACAGCAACCATTCGGCCCCGGAAAAAGGCAGCACCAGCCACGCGCCGATTTGAGCAAACACGATTGCTATGGAGCCCATCACGAGGGCCATCATCGAAATCAATATCCACGTCTGATTTCGGCTTAGGGAAGCATTCGGACGAAGCACTATCCTGCGCTCCCCGGTCTGCTCATCGAGCGCCGTGACAACCACGCCCTAACCTCGTCGATCAAAAAATCGCCGGCTCACAAAACTCCCCATCCGTTTTCAGAAAACGAATCGACGCACAAAAATACACCTACAAAAATCAGGTGAATTCTCGCTCAAGTTATGGCCTGTCCAGGCCCCGAGTTTGCCGCGGACTGTAACTTATCCCCTCAGTCTTCGCAAGATTTCATCGTCCGAAAGCCAATAAAATCGGGAACTTTGCCCACCTTCCCCCGACGCCGGCACATCGCCGTTCCGGTGCGCCAGCACGCCCAAACAAGGGGTCGATAGTTCGGATTTCAGGGTCTCGATGTTTGCTTCCAGATTAGCCATGCATCCCGTCATGTCATTCGCGATCCAGCCAGCGCACTCCAATCCGGACAACAGGATCGCTTCGTGCGTCAGCAGCGCGTGATTGAGACACCCCAAGCGCATGGCGACCACCAATATGACCGGCAAGCCCAAACTACGCGCCAGATGGCTGACGCGGATGCCTTCCCCCAAGGGCACTTCCCAACCCCCGATCCCCTCGACCAGTATGCCGTCCGATCTGCGCTCGAGGTCTCGGCAACGGCCCGCCACGTCGGCCAGGTCGATCGGACGCATCGCCATTCGAGCGGCGAGGTGGGGAGAAATCGGCGACTCGTAGGCATACGGATTCACCTCATCGTAGGTGAGCAGGATCGGCGAAGCTTTCAGCAGTCTGAGTGCGTCATCGTTACGCAAACCCTCGTCGGTCGGCACGCAGCCACAGGCCACCGGCTTCATTCCTGTGACATTCAGACCTTGCCGACTCGCCCACCGCATGAGCGCGACCGTGACTTCGGTCTTGCCCACCCCCGTATCCGTCCCGGTTATGAATAAGCCGCCCATCCGTCACTCCTTCGGCGCGGTCCGCATTGTATCAGCCATGACGATCTCGAAGGTCGCCCAAATTCGTTGACAACCTGTTAACGTCTCGTAGGCTTCTACCATGCCCTGGAAGCGCTGCTTGCCGGTCAGTCGCCGCGGGCGGTTCGCGGTCAGGTTGTGCGCGCCGAGTTCTTTCAACTCGCGCATGAGATGCCCGACCCCCGCGTATTCGACGCGGCGGCCTTCCGAGGAAACGACGGCGCCCGAAAATCCCGCATCCAGCAAGCAGCGCTCGACCTCGGCACGCGAGCGGAATTCGTTGACATGACTGTAGGCATCCACACTGGCCCACGCGGCCCTCAATTCCTGCAAGGTCTGCGCCCCGAAAGTCGTGAACCTCAGGCGGCCACCGGGCTTGAGAACTCGGTGGAACTCCTTGAGTACTCCCGTCAGATTGGAACACCACTGCAGGGCGAGATTGGAAATGACCAGATCGGCGCTGGCATCGCGCAGCGGCAAATATTCGGCATCCGCGCACAAGGGGGTGCACCCTTCCTTCAGTTGCGGATGTTCCAGCGCCTTGCGCAGCATGCCCTCGGCAATATCCAGCGCGATCAGCCGTACACCGGGAAATAATTCATGCAAGTGCGCGGTGCAATATCCGGTGCCCGCCCCGATATCGACCACGACGGACAGATCGCGGCTACCCGACAAACCGCAGATGAGTCCGTCCCCTACTCGCCGCTGCAGCTCCGCCGCGTTGTCGTAACCCCGCGCGGCGCGCGAAAACGAGCGGCCAACTTGTCGCTTGTCGAGCTCGCCCAAGGTCTGCCGCAAACCCGGACTATCGATCATGCCGCCGCCAGAATTCCGCGAGCCGATTTACGCATTCTTCCTCATGGGTCAGGAAGGGCACGTGCGCCGCGCCTTCCAGGATATGCAGGTCGGCTGATTGGGCGAGCGCCAGCATGTCGCTTCCCGCCGCCGGAGGAACCAAGCGGTCCCGCGCGCCCATCAACAAGAGCAAGGGCCGTCTCAGGCGGGCCAGGTGCGGACGGAGGTCGGCGGAACGGAGTATGTCCAAGCCGGCACGCAGGGCGTCTTCGGCGGGCTCATCGCACTCCTCGACGCGCTCGCGCAGCATCTTGAGCGCAGCGCGGGCGTTTTCCAGCCCCATGGTCTGCAGACTGAGGAATTTCATGAGGGTCGCGTGATGGTCCTCCATCATCTCGGTGGCGAAGCGTTCGAGCAGTTCGGCATCCATGGCATGCGGCCAGTCGGGAGAGCTTGCGAAGCGCGCATTGCCCGCGACCATGGCGAGGCTACTGACTCGCTCAGGGTATCGATCCGCCAAATAGAGGGCAATCTCTGCGCCCAAAGACCAGCCCACCCAATGCGCCCGCTCAGGGGCCACGTCCGACAAGGCCCGCGCGAGCCCGGGAAGACCGAAGTCTGAGATCGTAGCGCTGCGCCCGTGGCCGGGCAGATCGATCAAAGTGACCCGAAAATCGCGCGCCAAGACGAGAGCGAAATCGCGCCATACGCCCGAGTGCATGCCCCAACCATGCACGAACACCACATCGGGACCGGCACCGTGGGTCTCGGTATACAGCGTGTCCACGGCATGCCTCATGACGCATTCAGCTTGAGGGTGTCGAGCACTTCGAGCAACCGATCGAGCTGCCCTTCGGTGTGGGCGGCCGAAAACGTGACGCGCAACCGCGCCGTGCCGGCCGGAACGGTCGGGGGGCGGATAGCGCTCACCAACAGGCCCGCTTCCATCAGGGCGCCGCTTGCCGCCGTCGCCGCCTCGTTGCTGCCGATCACGATGGGCTGGATGGGCGTGTCGGAATCCATCAGGCGCAGCCCTAACTGGGACGCTCCCGTGCGGAAGCGAGCTATCAAGCCGCGCAACTGGTCGCGCCGCCAAGGCTCTTGCCGGATGATACGCAAGCTGGCGCGGGTCGCTTCGGCCACCGCAGGCGGAAGGGCCGTAGTGTAGATATAAGTACGGGCGCGCTGGATGAGAAACTCGATCAGATCCCGACTGCCGGCCACGAAGGCGCCGAACGTCCCGAAGGCTTTGCCCAGTGTGCCGACCAGTATGGGCACATCCTCCTGGCCGAGTGCGTAATGCTCCAGCACACCCCGGCCGCCCGCGCCTATCACCCCGAGTCCGTGCGCATCGTCGACCATCAGCCAGGCGTTAGCGTTGCGGCTCGCGCGAACGAGTTCGGGGAGAGGCGCGAGGTCGCCGTCCATGCTGAAAACGCCGTCGGTGACCACCAGGCGTCCCTCGGCGGAACACTCCGCGAGCGAGCCGCCCAGACTTTCCACGTCGCCATGTCGATAACGCTTGAGCCGGGCGCCCGCCAAAGCCGCGCCATCCAGCAAGGAGGCGTGATTGAGCCGGTCTTCGAAGATCCAGTCGCCACGTCCGGCCAAGGCGGATATAACGCCCAGGTTGGCCATATAGCCGGTGGAAAACAGCACGGCGCGCTCGCGGCCGGTGAATTCGGCCAGCTCTTCTTCCAATGCGTGATGAGCGCTGCTGTGGCCGGAAACCAGATGAGAGGCGCCGCTTCCCACCCCGGGCGCCGCGCCCCGAAAAGCGGCCACGACGGAAGGATGGTCGGCCAATCCGAGATAGTCGTTGCTGCAAAAATTCAGCAGCCGCCGCCCTTCATGCGCAACTTCGACACCGCTCAACCGGTCCAGCACGCGGCGCCGTCGATATAACCCCTGGTCTTCGATCTCGCGCAATCGCGCCGACAGCTCCTGCGGCTTCATCCGTTGAGCAGTTGCGCCGTCAAGCCCGCCATACGAATGCCCAAGCGGCCAAGCAATTGGCGGTCGCCCTCCGCGATCGGGTTACCGGTCGTGAGCAGCTTTTCACCGTAGAAAATCGAATTGGCTCCCGCCAGAAAGCACAAGGCCTGCATTTCATCGCTCATCTCGGTGCGACCGGCCGACAGCCGTACGCGGGAACGCGGCATGAGTATGCGGGCGACCGCGATGGTGCGCACGAAAACCAGGGGATCGAGTTTTTCGTTGTCGGCCAGCGGCGTGCCCTCCACCCGCACCAGCATGTTGATGGGCACGCTATCCGGGTGCTGAGGCAGGTTGACCAACTCCTGCAGCAGCTTGGCACGATCGTCGTCGCTCTCACCCATCCCGACGATGCCGCCGCAGCAGACATGGATGCCGGCTTCGCGTACGCGCTCGAGGGTGTCCAGCCGGTCTTGATAGGTACGGGTGGATATGATCTCGGAATAGTATTCCTCCGAGGTATCGAGGTTGTGGTTGTAATAATCCAACCCCGCCTCCTTGAGTCGCCGGGTCTGCTCGTCCGTCAACATACCCAGGGTCACGCAGGTTTCCATGCCCAGCGCACGAACGCCCGCTATCATGGCGGCGACCTTCTCGATATCCCTGTCCTTGGGACTGCGCCAGGCCGCGCCCATGCAGAAGCGGGAGGCACCCTGCTGCTTGGCCTGAGCCGCAGCCTGCAAGACTTCATCCACCGGCATCAGTTCTTCGCGCTTGAGCCCGGTGTCGTAGCGGGCACTTTGCGGACAATAGGCGCAGTCTTCGGAACAGGCTCCGGTCTTGATGCTCAGCAGGCTGCTGACTTGCACCTCGTTGGGGTCGAAATAAGCGCGATGCACGGACTGCGCGCGAAACACCAGATCGTTGAACGGCAGTGCGAACAAAGCCTGGATTTCGTCCAATCGCCAATCATGGCGCAGGCCATCCTCGGCTCGGTGTTTATCGGCTAGATTAAGACAGGACTCTGCTCGCATGCGGGAATACTCCGGAATCGCGGTGGATAGCCCCCAAGAGTTAACCTGGGAACGCCATGGAAGTGAACAACTGGCCGCGTATTATACAGGAATGGCTATACCCGCCCACCTGCCTGCTTTGCGGGGACGACGGCGCCGGCGGGCTCGATTTGTGCCGGGGCTGTATGGATGCCCTGCCCTTCAATCGTCCCGCCTGCCCGACCTGCGGCCTTCCGCTCCCTGCCCGGAGCCCGCCTGGCGTGTCCTGCGGGCGCTGCCAAAAACGCCCGCCCGCATTCCACTCGGCGATCGTACCGTTTCGCTATGAAGAACCGATCCGCTACCTGATACACGATCTGAAGTTTCGCGGCCGGACGACCGGCGCCCGCCTGCTCGGAAACTTGCTTGCCGATGCGCTGCTCGAACTGGACCGGCGCCCTCAGTGCCTGATACCCGTGCCCCTGCACCCGGCGCGCTACCGGGAGCGCGGTTACAATCAAGCCGCCGAGATCGCCCGGATCGTGGCGCGACGCTTACGCATACCGCTCGGACTCGATACCTGCAGACGAATCCGCAGCACCCGTCCGCAAGCCGAGCTTTCTGCCGCCGAGCGCCGGCGCAACCTGAGAGGCGCGTTTGAGGTCGTCGACAAGCTCGATGCGGACCACGTCGCCCTGTTGGACGACGTCGTCACCACGGGCAGTACGGTGAACGAGTTGGCCAAGACGATACGCGCGGCGGGCGCCACCGTGGTGGATGTGTGGGCGATCGCCCGGGCCTCCTGAGTAGCCGCTGAAACCCACTGGCCCCGGAACCTGCGCGCCGCATTAGCACTCCAATTCGCAGAGTGCTAATATCTGCCGCAGTCTTCACTTTACAGGTGGAAATCATGACTCATGCACTGACCTTACCCGCGAATCTTTCCTTAGGTTCCATCGACGATTACATCCGCGAAGTCAACCTGCTGACGCGCTTCGACGCCGACGAAGAACGGGCTTTGGCGCGGCGCTTTCACGAGGAGAACGACCTGGAAGCCGCTCGCCTGTTGGTGCTATCCAACTTGCGTTACGTGGTTCATATCGCGCGGGGCTACATGGGCTATGGGCTGCCACTTCCGGACCTGATACAGGAAGGCAATATCGGCCTGATGAAGGCGGTGAAGCGCTACGATCCCGAAGTGGGGGTGCGCCTGGTGTCGTTCGCGGTGCATTGGATACGCGCCGAAATCCATGAATTCGTCATCCAGAACTGGCGCATCGTCAAAATCGCCACCACCAAGGCGCAAAGAAAGCTGTTTTTCAACCTGCGCAAGTTCAAGAACCGCCTGGGCTGGTTCAGCCCGGAAGAAGCCCGCGCGGTGGCCGATGAACTGGGGGTTGACGTGAGCAGCGTCTATGAAATGGAAAGCCGGTTGAGCGGCCAGGACGTCGCCTTCGACACGCATCCGGATGAAGAAGACGAGCGCGACCTGTCATCACCCTCCCACTATCTGCAGCAGGCAGACGGCGACCCCGCCATAGCCTTGGCCGAATCCGAGTGGGAACAGATCCGGCATACCCGCCTGGCGGAAGCCATCGCCCAACTCGACGAGCGCAGCCGCGACATCCTGGCCAACCGCTGGCTCAACGCCGAAAAGCTTACGCTGCACGATCTGGCCGACCGTTACCGGGTTTCCGCCGAACGCGTCCGCCAACTCGAAAGCAGCGCGATGAAGAAGATCAGAAAAGCCTTGCTGGAAGCGGACTAAACACTATGCCTGAAGTACGCGGCGGCTCGTCCCTGCCGCTTCGGCTCCTGATAAAAGCCCGGGATTATTCCCCGGGCTTCACCACGACACGTAGTGGTCGATCAGCAGGGACGAAAATATCCCCACCAGATAAATCAGGGAATAACGGAAAGTCTTCATAGCCGCTGCATTGCTGGCCTCCCGCTTCAACCGCCAGGCGTAATACAGGAATGCGGCGCCGAATCCGATGGCTCCGGCCAGATAGACCAGCCCGCTCATATGGGTCAGATAGGGCAGCAGGCTGACCAGAAACAACAAGACCGTATAAAGCAGAACATGCAACTGGGTCACCGGTATTCCATGGGTGACCGGCAACATCGGAATGTTGACCTTGGCGTAGTCATCGCATCGGGCAATGGCGAGCGCCCAAAAATGCGGCGGCGTCCACACGAAGATCAGCAGGAACAGCAGCAGCGAATAAGGATGCACCGACCCCGTGATCGCGCACCAGCCCAACACCGGAGGTGCCGCACCGGCCGCACCTCCGATGACGATGTTCTGCGGCGTCGCCCGCTTGAGGTAGACGGTGTAGATGAAGGCATATCCGATCAGGGATAAAAACGTCAGGAACGCGGTCAATGCGTTGACGAAAACCAACAAAATGAGCATGGAGAGCGCACCCAAGACCAGTGCGAATCCCACCACCTGAGCCGGCTCGATCTCGCCCTTCGGCAGAGGCCGCCCTTGGGTGCGCGCCATCTCCGCATCGGCCTTGCGATCGAGGAAATGATTCAACGCCGCCGCGGACGAAGCCGCCAAGCCTATACCCAAGGACGCCCAAACCACGACATCCAGGGGCGGCAGGCCCGGCACCGCCAGAAACATGCCGATGATGGCCGTAAACACGATATGGCCGACCACATTCAGCTTGCAAAGTCCCAAATAGGTCTTCCAGCTCAGTGGGCGAGGAGTGGCTCCGGAGGTCTTGTCGGTCATCGTTCGGGTACAGGCTCTTTTACGATAGAATCTTGTGAGTAGGCCGATAGAAGTCGGTCTCATACCTAAGGAGCAGGAAGTATCAATATGGCATTACAACGCAGTTTCGGATTATTTATCCTCGCAGCACCCTTAGCCCTCCATGCGGCCCCACCCAAAATCAGCGAATTCACCCTAAACAACGGCCTCAAGGTGCTGGTACAGGAAGATCACCGGGCACCGGTCGCCGTATCGCAGGTCTGGTACAAAGTGGGCGCTAGCTACGAGCACGACGGTATTACCGGCGTCTCCCACATGCTCGAACACATGATGTTCAAGGGCACGAAAAAACATCCGCCCGGTGAATTCTCCCGCATTATCTCAGCAAACGGGGGGAGTGAAAACGCATTTACCGGCCAGGACTACACCGCCTATTTCCAGACCCTGGAGCAATCGAGGCTGCCGGTGAGCTTCGAACTGGAAGCGGACAGAATGCGCAATCTGCGGCTGTTACCGGACGAGTTTACCAAGGAGCAGCAAGTCGTCCTCGAAGAGCGCCGCATGCGCACCGAAGACGAACCGCATGCCAAGCTCGACGAGCATTTCGACGCATTGGCCTATTCCAACAGCCCTTACAAGAATCCGGTGATCGGCTGGCCCGACGACGTGTCCCATCTGACGGTGGACGATCTGTCAGCATGGTACCGCCAGTGGTACGCCCCCAACAACGCCACGCTGGTGGTCGTGGGCGACGTGGACCCGGAAAACGTGCGCAAGCTGGCGCAAAAGTATTTCGGCCCGCTCAAGCCCAGCACCCTCCCCGCCCCCAAGCCGCGCGGCGAAGTGGAACAACTGGGTATACGCCGCATCACCGTCAAGCTCCCGGCCAAATTGCCATTTCTGACGATGGGTTACAAAACCCCCGTCCTGAAAGGAGCCGCGGAGGCGTGGGAGCCCTACGCCCTGGAAGTGCTGGCCGGCGTGCTGGACGGTGGAAGCAGCGCCCGCCTCGAAAGCCGTTTGGTACGCGGCCAGCAGATCGCCGCTTCGATAGGGGCGGGCTACGACTTAAACTCCCGCTTGCCGGCCTTGTTCTCGGTACGCGGTACGCCGGCACAAGGCAAGAGCGTCGAGGATCTGGAAAAAGCCATCCTAGCCGAAATTCGCCAACTGCAGGATCAGCCGGCGGCGGCCGACGAACTCGAACGCGTCAAGGCGCAAGTATTGGCGAGCAAAGTCTACGAGCGCGACTCCATCTTCTACCAGGCGATGCAACTAGGCATGACCGAGACGGTCGGGCTGGGCTGGAAAACCGTCGGCGAATACGTCGACAAGATCAATTCGGTGACTCCCGAGCAGGTCCAGAAGGTCGCCAAAAAATATTTGGTCGAGGATCGCCTCAGCATAGGCCACCTGGACCCGCTCCCCATACCGGAAGGACAGACCGCCCCGGAAGACCGTGCGCCCCAAGGAGGCCAGCATGTACGTTAATACCCGCATCATTTTTCTTGCCGTTTTTCTCAGCCTATGGACCGCGTGGGCCCATGCGGGCCCGAAGATACAGACGTGGACCACGCCGAACGGCAGCCGGGTTTATTACGTGCCGACGGAAGGCCTGCCCTTGGTGGACGTGCGCGTCGTTTTCGATGCCGGCAGCGCCCGTGACGGCGCCCAATATGGTTTGGCCACGCTGACGTCCGGTCTGCTGGATACCGGCGCCGGCGAGTGGAACGCCGATGCCATCGCCCAGCGCCTGGAAGGCGTGGGCGCACGCCTAAGCACCGGCGTTTCCCGCGACTCCGCCTGGCTTTCCCTGCGCACGCTGACCGACACCAAACTGCTCGACACCGCGCTGTCGACGGCGCGGGAAATCCTGGCCAAACCGACCTTCAGCGAAACCGACTTCGAGCGTGAAAAGAAGAACCTCCTGCTGGCCCTGAAGCAACGCGAAGAGTCGCCCGGAGATCTGGCCGGCATCGCATTCTTCCAGGCCCTGTACGGCGATCACCCCTATGCCCACCCCAAGGACGGGGACATCGCGACCGTGGATAAACTCACCCGTGATGACCTGCGCAAGTTCTACCAGCGTTATTACGTGGCGAACAACGCCTTGGTGGTCATCGTCGGCGAAGTCGACAAAACTCAGGCCGAAAGCATTGCCGACCGCCTGCTCTCCGATCTGCCCAAGGGCGAAGTTCCACCGAACTTGCCGACGGTCAGCCAACCGCAATCGGCGCAGACCCTCCGCAAGACCTTCCCCTCCGAGCAGACTCACATCTACTCCGGCTTGCCGAGCGTGCGCGTGGCAGACCCGGACTATTTCCCGCTTTATGTGGGCAACCACATCCTAGGCGGCAGCGGCCTGGTTTCCCGTATCTCGGAAGAAGTGCGGGAAAAACGCGGCCTGTCCTACAGCGCCTACAGCTATTTCTATCCCTTCCGGGTGGAGGGCCCCTTCATGCTGGGCCTGCAGACCCGCAACGATCAGGCCGATCAAGCCCTGCAAGTGCTGCTGGACACCCTGCGCGAATTTATCGCCCACGGTCCCACCGCGAAGGAGTTGGAAGCGTCGAAGAAGAACATCATCGGCGGCTTCGCGTTACGGCTGGACAGCAACCAGAAACTCGCCGAACAGGTCGCTGCGATCGCTTCCTACGGCTTGCCGCTGGACTATCTCGACACCTTCATCGGCAAGGTGGAAGCGGTCACGGCACACGACATCCAGCGTGCATTTCAGAGCCGCATCAATCCCGACCGGCTGCAAACCATCTTGGTGGGCGCCGGTCAGTCGCGTGAAAAATGAGGTCCGCATCATAGGCGGAAGCTGGCGCGGCCGGAAACTTCGCTTTCCCGCCGCGCCGGGCCTCAGGCCTACCCCCGACCGCGTGCGGGAAACCGTTTTCAACTGGCTGCACCAGGATCTAACCGGATTGACCTGTCTGGACCTCTATGCCGGCAGCGGCGCGCTGGGCTTCGAAGCCGCGTCACGAGGCGCAAAAAGCGTCGTTCAAGTGGACAGCAACGCCGACGTTTGCGCGGCGCTGGAAAGGAACTGCGCCTTGCTGGACGGCCACACGATACAAGTCCGACGGCGCGATGTGGCGCAATTTCTGGGAGAAGCGGCGCTGGCCTACGACGTCGTATTCCTGGATCCGCCCTTTCACCAGGGACTAGTACTGCCTTGCTGCCTGGCATTGGAGGCCAACGGATGGCTGGCCGCTGACGCACGCATCTACATCGAAGCCGAAGCCGGTCTGGCACTCGAAGGACTCCCTCGCAATTGGGACGGTTTACGAACCAAGCTGGCCGGCGCCGTGGGCTATCATCTCTACCGGCGCAACACGCCGGAACCGGATTCCATCTTACTCAAGTCATGATTTCGAATCGTATTGCAATCTATCCTGGCACTTTCGACCCCATTACCAACGGCCATGTGGACCTGGTGATACGCGCCGCGCGTATATTCGAGCGCGTCATCATCGCGGTCGCCGAAAACAAGAACAAGACCCCCTTGTTCACGCTCGCAGAGCGGGTGGACATGACCCGTCAGGCGGTGATCGACATACCGCAAGCCGAAGTCGTCGATTTCAATACCTTGCTGGTGGAATGCGCAAAAAAGCACGGCGCCGGAGTCATCCTACGAGGACTGCGGGCCGTGTCCGATTTCGAGTTCGAATTCCAACTTGCCGGCATGAACCGGCACCTATGCAAGGAACTGGAAACCTTGTTCCTGACGCCTTCGGAAAAATATGCGTTCATCTCCTCGACGGTCATCCGTGAAATCGCCAAACTGGGAGGCGACGCATCAGGCTTCGTCCCTGAGCATGTACACAACGCCTTAATCAGCAAATTTTCAGCACAAACCCGATAAGACCATGGCACTCATCATTCACGACGAATGCATCAACTGCGATGTTTGCGAGCCCGAATGCCCAAACGGAGCCATCTCCCAGGGCGAGGAAATTTATGAGATCAACCCGGCCCTGTGCACGGAGTGCGTGGGCCATTTCGACAAGCCCCAATGCATCGAAGTCTGTCCGGTGGACTGTATCGAAAAGGACCCCGACCATGCCGAAAATCAGGCCGGCCTGTACGCAAAATATCTAAAGCTTACGGCTCAATAATTCATGGGATGAGTTGACCGAGCCATTAGATTTTCCCCTACCCCAACCGACGGGAGAGCCCAAATGTTCAGACTATCGATATTTGTCGTACTCCTGCTGGCGATATTGTCCGGCTGCAGTCGGGATTTGAACTTCAAAATCCACTTCGAAAGGGCCGATGGCTTGGTGGCGGGGGCGCCGCTGGTGATGCAAAATCAGGTGGTGGGAGAAGTCATCCGGATCGAGCCGGCCGCCGACGGAGGGATCTTGGTCAGCGTTTCGGTCGAACGGCCTCAGGTGGCCACGGTTACGGAAGACTCGCGTTTTTATGTCGAGGATGATCCTGCCCATCCCCCGGGGAAACGTATCGAGATCGTCCAGACGCGCCCCGGCGGCAAACCCATACCCGAAGGCTCGGTGGTGCAGGGTTCGAGCAGCCGGCTCCGCGACTGGTTTCCCCTCAACGACATCATCAAAGAGTTCGGTGGCATCTTGCGCGGCCTGCGAGACCAAGTCGAACAGTTCAGCCGGGAAATGGATGCACTGCCGAAGTCGGAGCAGGCCAAAGATCTGCGGTCCGAATGGCTCAAACTGATGGAAGAAATCAAGAAAGCGCAGAGCAGCGCGGAAGAATCGCTCAAAGAGGAAGTACTGCCACAACTGCAACAGGAGATGGAAAACCTGCGCAAACGCCTGGACGAACTGAAACGCGAGCCGCCGCGCAAGCTGAAGCCCCTGGAGACCTGAACGGTTCCCGAGCAGGAACGGCCATTAACCGGCGATCGACCTCAGGCAAGCAGGTCGGTCGCCTCGGATTTTAGCGCCGGGCTCTTCAGCGTTTGCATCAGCGCAGATAGGGCGCGATCCATCAGCGGTACCCCGCTTCCTTCGATGATTTTGGCGGTTCCCGCGCGCAGGTGCATTGCCAAGTCCTCCATGCTCATTTCAGCCACCTTGACCCCCTTGCGGCTAACGAAAACGTAGAGCGAGGTCACATGGCTTTTCCATGAGAGCTTGGCGCGCAAGGTCGCGGGTCCCACATCGCTGAACTCCAGCCATTCGCCGATAGGAAGCGCTTCCGCACGCTGGTCGAATTCATCGGCCGGTGATTTTTCCTGATCCGGCAGGCCAGCCGGTATGTGGCCACTGGCCTCCTCCATGTCTATGTCGTCGATATCGGGCAGATTCGCCTTGATTACCTGTATCGCTTCGGCCAGCTCGGGATCCCGGATCGTGACGGAAGCCGCTTTACGCAGCGTCTCCGCCCCCGGTTGAGCTCGCAGGCAGTGCACATGCATGGTTTGCAGATCCCTGAGCACCTGAGTCGTTTGTGCGGGATCGTACGAGATGCTTTCCAGACCTTCCTTGATATTTTTAAGCAAGAGAGGAATGGATTGCACGAGTTCCTGCCTCGTTGCGGTATCGACGGGAACCGTGGCCGTCTTGATCAGGGTTTCCACCAGATCCAAGGATCGCAGCCACTGCTCGGGCTCTTTATCCCGCCGCAACCAAGCCAAGACCAGGACATCCTTCCAGGCGTTGTACAGGAAAGAGAGTGCGACTTCGGGCAAGTTTTTGCCATGCACCTTCTGGGCGATCTCATAAGCCACTTGCTTCTTGGCGAGCAGCAGCTGCTCCCGGCTTTGCGTCGTCTGCCGCGTCCGCTCCTCGGCGATCTGACTGCGCTGCTCGTCCCGTTCCAAGAACTGAGAAATGTCGGCGAGCAACTCGGCGAACAATTCCACGTTCTGATCGAATTCGGCCAATATACGGCCCACCACTTCCTCGATCTTCTTGAAAACCGGGTTGTTGCTGGTGCTGTCGATTATATCCAGACCTAAACCGGCTTGCGCCAGGCTGTTGAGTAAGACCCGGGCGGGATGATTCTTGCGGGCAAAGAACGATTTTTCGAGGATCGCGACCTTGACCACCGGAATCTGCAGCCGGGCGATCAAGGCTTTAACCGGGTCGGGAAGATTCCGGTCTTCCAGGATGAAATCGAAGATCATCGCCACCATGTCGATGATGTCTTCTTCCAGTCTACCCAGCGGGCGCTTCTGATCATCCGCCTGCAACTTACCGAGCTGATTGGCGACAAAAAGCTTCAGCCCTTCGCCGCCGGCCATGCGCTCGCCACCCGGCCAAGGCGCCGGTTGCTGCAAGACGCTGAGCGCATTGAGGACTTCGCCCGGCTCGACGACGACCCCGTCGGGGGCGGCACTGGCATACGACGGTATGCCTAGCTGAGTACGCCAGCCATCAAGCAAGGACTGCATGGCCTGAAAAGCTTCCAGATAGGCGGAGCTGTCGCCCGACTCCGCTTCTTCCAAGGCGCGCGTGATTCTTTGCGCGGTTTGACCCGGTTCGGGCGAAGTGCCGCCAGGATGACGCTTGATGGTGCGGGCGATCGAAGGCAAGACGCCTTCGCCGATCAAGTAGCTGTTGATCTCGTGGTAGACCGTTCCGTAAGCACTCACGACCGCTCTATCAAACAGCTTATAAATCAACAACTTGACCTTTAGGTCAATGTCATGAGGTTTGACGACGCTTTCGAACGTATGGCACAGCGCGGCGGGCGCTAGCGGATTGTTTTCCAAGGCGATCTCATCGCGGTTTAGCAAGGCGCCGAACCGCTTGTTGAGCCCGAATAGTTCGAGATGAAAAAGGTTATTGCCCTTCTGAACCAGGGTATTGATCGCCAGATTTTCCTCAAGATTGGCGTTTTCCATCAGTTCAAAATCATCTTCGTCCCGAGGCTGCGGCTCGGCTTTTTTTATGACCCCGAATGGAGCCGCACGGTGACGCCAGAACTCGTCGTACCGTTCCAACAAAGATTTCGTGTAGTTCTGCTCTATCGACTCCCGCTCGCGCCTGACATAGCGCATCGAGTCGAAATAGACGGTCTGCAGGTTTGCGTTTTCGGCTTTGTCCGAAAGCTTGAACAGTTCGTCATCGGCCTGTGCGAACAGCGACTGCAGGAGATCCTCCGTCCGCTCTTTAAAAATCGAGCGGCACTCGGCAATCAGTCGGTTCGAATCCGATCGTCTGACGGCATCACGCTGTTTGGCTTGGAGAGATTCGAACGAGACGACTTTGGATTCCTGAGTAACCATGACTGCTTCTCCCGAAGTGAAGACCTGATGGCGCGCGTCAGGCAAGTTCTGGGCGTGGCTAAAGGGTAAATGAATTGGCTCGGGCTAGACGTGACCTCGCTCGCAAAAACGAAACGCCGGTCGCTCGCCCAGGGAGGACAGGCTCAGTCGTAATGCACGAGTTCGTAGGGCAAGGATGGCTCGCGGCCGGACGCCAGATCGGTGAGAAACTTCCAAAACACATCCGCTGAAGGTGGGCAGCCGGGTAGCACGTAGTCCACCTTGACGACTTCGTGGATGGGATGAACCTTGTTTAACAGCAGCGGCAATTCAGGATCGTCCGGAATGCGCGGATTCTCCACCCCTACGCCGTGCAAGTAGGCTTCTTCCAGGCACTCTTCCAAGGGAATATGATTGCGCATGGCGGGTATGCCGCCGTTGATGGCGCAGGCTCCTACCGCAACCAGGATTTTGCAATGCTCACGAAATTCCCGCAGGGTGTGCACATTCTCCGCGTTACACAAACCGCCTTCGATCAAGCCGATATCCACCTTATCGCTGCAATGCTTGATATCCGTAATCGGTGAGCGGTCGAATTCGGCCACCTCGGCCAAATCCAAAATGCGCTCGTCGATGTCCAGAAAAGACATGTGACAGCCGAAGCACCCGGCGAGAGAAGTCGTCGCCACTTTGATTTTATTACTCATTTTCCGCTCCCTCCGGGCGCATTTCCCGCGCCAGGCTGGCTTCAGCCAAAGTTTGCCTATCGTAGATACGCGCCCCTATCGGTGCTTCGAAGCCATGCCGCTTGACGAGAATGGCGCCGACCGGACAAACGTCGGCGGCCTTGTCACTCGCCTGCAAGTCGCTGTCTTTGAGCAGGCCGCTCGCGGAATTCACGACCAGATGATTGAGCACGCCGCGCCCGGCGATGGCGAATACGTTCTTGCCGTCCGCCTCCCGGCTAGCACGAACGCATAATTCGCAGTATATGCATCGGTCGCGATCGAGCAGGATGTCGGGGTGCGATGCATCGACCTCGCGGCTCGGATAGAAATGAGGAAAGTGGCCATCCAACATATTGAGGTGATAACCCACCGCCTGAAGCTGGCAATTGCCGCTTTTTTCGCAGGAAGGGCAGAAATGGTTGCCTTCCACGAACAGCATCTGGGTGATGGTCCGCCGCAGCTCGGTCAATTCCGGCGTATTGTTCAACACGGTCTGGTCTTCGTCGGCCGGGAAGGTGCAAGCCGTGCAGTTGCGCCCGTTCACCTTCACTGTGCAGAGTTTGCAACTGCCATGAGGCGTGAATTCCGGGTTATGGCATAGATGAGGGATGTAGATGCCGGCACGCGTGGCGGCACTCATCACGGTATCGCCGTCCTCGAAAGGAACGGTCTGTCCATCGATGCTTATGGTATGGATGCTCATAATCCCTCCTGTTCCAGATGGGCCAAGGCGTCATCGCGCCCGCTCAGTCGGCGTGCCGTGGCCAAAGCCCCGTCCAAATCGAATCCCGGCTCGAAGCTGATCGTCTTGAGGCGGGACTCGTAGAGCTCGGGGAAACGCTCCAAGGTGCTGAGTACCGGGTTGGCCGCCGTTTGCCCCAGACCGCAATGGCTGGCGCCCTTGACCAGCTTTCCTAGCTTTGTGAGTTCGACCAAGTCGTGTGGCGTGCCGTGACCGTCGCATATCTTGTCCAGCGTGTTGCTCAGCAACGAGGTACCCACCCGGCAAGGTGTGCAGAATCCGCAGCTTTCGTGTGCGAAGAACTGGGTGAAGTTGCGGGCGATCGCCAGTATGTCGCGACTTTGATCGAAGATCATGAAGGAGCCGCCGGTCGCCAAGTCTTCGAACGCCAGCTTGCGGTCGAATTCTCTGGCGGAGACAAAAACCCCTGAAGGCCCGCCGACCTGTATGCCCAGAGGATCGCGCGCTCCGCAGTCGCGCAGGATTTCGGCGAGGCTGACACCGAAATCATATTCGTATATGCCCGGACGCTCGCAATCGCCACAGATGCTCAACAGCTTGCTGCCCTTGGCTTTTTCCGTCCCGTGGGCGGCGAACCAGTCGCCGCCTTTCAAGCCAATGGCGGCGGCGGCTGCGAATGTCTCCACGTTGTTCACCACGGTGGGCCGGCCCAGATAGCCGTGGGTGACGGGGTACGGCGGACGATTCCTCGGCACGCCGCGCTTGCCTTCCAGCGACTCGATCAAGGCGGACTCCTCGCCGCAGATATAAGCTCCAGCGCCCATGTGTATTTCGATGTCGAAATCGAAGTCCGGCCTTCCCAGGATACCGTTTCCCAACAAACCGGCGGTTCGACGCTCCGCCAGTACAGCTTCGAGCGTAGGACGCAGCGCGAGATATTCACCGCGTAGATATAGGAAGCCCTGCCGGGCGCCGACGATGTCCGCGCACAGGGTCATACCTTCGAATACCTGATGGGCGTGGCTGTGCAGCAACATGCGGTCCTTGAAAGTGCCCGGTTCGCCCTCATCCGCATTGCAGACCACGTAGCGTTCGACGGTTTGCTGTCCCTTGTCCGTCGGGCAAACGGCCAACTCCTCCGGCCCCTCGAAACAGAATTTCCACTTCCAGGCCGTCTGGAATCCGGCTCCGCCACGCCCGCGCAGCCCGGACTTTTCCAATTCGGCGAAGGTCGCCTCCAGCCCTCGCTGCAGCGATGCGCGCAAGGCGCTACCCGGTACGACCGGGTTGTCCAGCAGCAGCCCGGTCCGGCGAACGTTGTCCGCGACGCCGAACAACTCGGCCGGCCACGAGCTCAGCGGGACGTCGGTCTCCACCAACTCGACGATACGGTCGACCTTGGCCCGATCCAGTTGCGCCAGCCATTGCCCATTCACCAAGCCGGCGGGCCCCTGATCGCACAACCCCGTACAGGAGGTGTAGGCGAAACTGACCCGCCCGTCGTTGCGGGTTTCATTCGGCTGAACGCGCAGGCGTTCGCAAAGATAGGCGCCCAATTCGCGGCTACCGAGCAAGTGATCGCTGATGGAATCGCTCAGCAAGATGTGGAACCGGCCCTGCGGCTCCAGCGACAGAAAGCTGTAAAACTCCGCCACACCCTGAATCTGGGTGCGCGGCACCCCCATGACCTCGGAGATCTGCTCGATCGCCCAGTGCGGCACATGACGAAAGCGGTCCTGCACTTCGCGCAAAATCTGGAGCAGTTGCGTCGGTCGGTTGCCGTGATTCCGGACTATGGTCAGCAGAGCTTCGACATCGATAGCGGACATGAGCAACTCCATTGAACTCGTTTTTGGTTCTACAAGCTTAATGGATTATAGAAAGCCGGCAACCGTCAGCACGGCCCGCCGCACGCGCTCATTTGCACGTCCCATGGCATAATCCCAAGCATAAACAGCAAATGGGGCACTTGATGACTACCATCTTGATCACCGGCGCCAATCGCGGACTGGGGCTCGAATTCAGCCGGCAATACGCCGACGCCGGCTGGCGTGTCCATGCCTGTTGCCGCAAGCCGGCCGACGCGCGCGAACTGAACGCCCTGGCGGCGCGCTATCCCGGCCTGGCCGTACACGCCCTGGACGTAAGCGACTTCGCACATATCGACGATCTTGCCCAGCGGCTGGCCGACGAAACCATCGACGTATTGTTGCTCAATGCCGCCGTCTACGGAGACAGTGCAGAAACAGGCTTCGGCGCGCTGGATTATCGGCGCTGGACGGAAACGCTGACCATCAACACCCTGGCTCCGGTCAAATTCGCCGAGGCTTTTCTGCCCCATGTGGAACGCAGCCGGCGCAAACTCATCGTGCCCATCACCAGCCTGATGGGCAGCATGGGCGACAACCGGGGCGGCGGCTCCATCCTTTATCGATCCAGCAAGGCCGCACTCAATTCGGCGATGAAAAGCCTGGCCATCGATTTGCGACCGCGCGGCATCGGGGTTCTGATCCTGCACCCCGGCTGGGTCAAGACCGACATGGGGGGCAGCCAGGCTCCCACCGAACCGGAAGAAAGCATCGCCGGCATGATCCGGATAATCGAAAATTTTCGCCCGGAGGACAGCGGACGTTTCTTGAATTTCAAGGGCGAGGAACTGCCCTGGTGAACATTTGATAAAAACCGCCGGCTTGCCTACCCTTGCCCGAAACTCACCCGGCCGATATCTCAACCCCCGAGGCGCATCATGACCAAGCTATTCGCTACTCTTGCCATTTCCGCCGCCCTGCTTGTCGGACCGCAGGCGTACGCGCAAACCGAAGACTACGGCACGACCGTCGGCAACAAAGCCTTGTCCGGAATCAGCAATATCGCACTCTGCTGGGTGGAATTACCCAAAAATGTGATCAACACCTCCAACCAGGTGAACCTGTTGTTCGGCGCCACTGGGGGCCTGGTCAAAGGGGTCGCGCACATGGTCGGACGCGTGATGACCGGTACGGCCGACCTGTTGACTGCGCCCATCCCGACCCAACCCATCACGCGACCTCAATTCGTTTGGCAGGATTTCTCCAGCGACACGCAATACGGCCCTATATTCAAGCCGACTAACTGAATGAGGCCGTGAGCAAGCACCCCAAGGCGGGCGTCAACTTATCGGGTGCCGCCCGCGAAAAACGCGAGGAACTCTTCTACCTCTTCTCGCGCGCCATACAACAAAGCCCCCATGCGCTGATCATCGCGCGGGCCGATGGGATCATCGAATACGTCAATCCCAGCTTTACCCAGCTCAGCGGTTACCAAGCCGACGAAGTCGTCGGCGGATACACCCATTGGTTCGGCCCGGACTCCAGCTTGACCGGGCGATATCGCGGCCTGTGGAGCACCTTGCGCGAAGGCCGTGTGTGGCGCGGGGAAATTCTCGATCACAAGAAAGACGGCCAAGCCTACTGGGCACGCGAGAGCATCACGCCGATCAGCGACCCGGACGGGACCATCACTCACTATCTGGTCATCCGGCAGGACATCACCCAGGAAAAAAACAGCCGGCAGGCCCTCGCGGAAAGTGAGTCGCGCTTCCGCCAAGTCGCGGAGATGAGCGGCGAATGGCTGTGGGAACAGGACGCCGACGGGCGTTACACCTATTGCAGCGCAGCCGTAACCGCGATTTTGGGCTACCGCCCCGAAGAACTCATCGGGCACAGCTACCTCGAATTCACCCGCACCGAAGACCTCGCCCAGCGTGAGCGAGAAATGGTCGAACCTATCCAAAGTCATCAGGCGTTCCACCATCTGGTCAACCGCTACCGGCACCATGACGGTCATGTCGTTTACACCGAATCGACCGGCTCGCCGGTATTCGACGACGCGGGGAGACTGGTCAAATGGCTGGGCGTAGACCATGACATCACCCGCCGGAAAGCCTATGAAGATGCGTTGAAGCTACGCGACCGAGCCATCGAAGCCGCCAGTGTGGGCATCGTGATCGGCGACGCGCGCAAGCCCGGCGCGCCCAACTTATATGTCAATCCGGCGGTCAGCCGCATCACCGGCTACAGCAGCGAGGAATTGATCAATCACAACATGAGCCTGTTGCAGGGCCGCGATACCGGGGAAAAAGAGCTGGCGCAAATCCACGAAGCGCTTACCCAAGGCGAAAGCTGCCAGCTGGTGATCAAAAACTATCGCAGGAACGGCGAACCCTTCTGGAACGAACTGCAAATTTCCCCGGTACGCGACGAAAACGGCGAGGTCACTCATTTCATCGGCATACTCGACGACGTCACCGTACGCCGGCAAGCCGAAGCGGAGCGCCGTGAATTGGAGATCGCCAGGCAAATACAGACGTCTTTGCTGCCCAAAGCGCCCCTGCGCTATCTGGACCTTTGGGTGGCCGGCACCTGCGCCACGGCCAATCATGTGGGCGGCGACTATTTCGACTATTACCCGGCCGGCGAGGCGCTGGACGTAGTCATCGCCGATGTCTCGGGGCATAGCATGGGCGCTGCGCTCATCATGGCGGAAGCGCGCAGCTGCCTGCGCGCTGAAACCCGTCACCGGAATACGAGCGGCCGCGGGCCGGGGTCCGTCCTCTGCGATCTCAACTCATTGCTGTTCGACGACCTGAACGGATCCGACCTTTTCATCAGCCTGTTTATTCTCAGGTTTCTACCCGTGACCCGGGAACTGCGCTATGCCAACGCCGGTCACCCGCCCGCCCTGCTGTTGCGCGCGGGAACGGCCGAATGCGAGTCGCTGGACGCCGAAGGCCTGATCCTAGGTGTCGACCGGCAAATCCAATTCGAGGAAAAATCCGTCACGCTGCGCCCCGGTGACCGTTTGTTGATGTACACCGACGGGATTACCGACGCGCGCAATCGGCAGGGCGAGTTTTTCGGCCTCGAACAACTCAGCGAACTGTTCGTTTCGTTTCGCGACGACAACCCGCAAGCGGTGGTCGACAAGCTGCTGGCCGAACTCTGCGCCTACTGCGGCGAAATACCTTGCGAGGACGACGTGACCCTGGTGGTACTGACGGTCACCTGACCCTACCCATGAATACCTTCAGGCGGTATCCAGTTTGTAGCCATAGCCGCGCACCGTTTTGAACAGCTTGAGCTCGTGGTCGTCGTCGATCTTGCGGCGCAGTTGGCGCACGTAGACATCGACCACGTTGGTCAGCGGATCCGCGCTGTAACCCCACACCTGTTCGAGGATGCGCGTGCGGCTCAAGACCTTGCCGGGCGCGCTCATGAAGCATTCCAGCAGAGCGAACTCCTTGGGCGTCAATTCGATGGGGCGCTCGCCGCGGCGTACTTCGTGCGTCTCCCGGCTCAAGATCAGATCGCCGACCTGCAGCGTCGTCGTGACCGTAGGCACCTCCCCTCCCCTGCGACGCAGCAACACTTCGATGCGTGCCAATAGCTCCTCGAACGCGAACGGTTTGGTCAAGTAATCGTCGGCACCGGCACGCAAGCCCGCCACCTTGTCCTGTACGGTATCCATGGCCGTCAACATGAGGATGGGAGTGTCCACACGCTCCGATCTCAGATGCTCGCAAATCTGGCGGCCGTTCATGTCCGGCAGCATGAGGTCCAGCACGACGAGCTGAAAATCCCCGCCCGTCGCCAAGCCTATGGCCTCCCTCCCGGTGCGGGCGACTTCCACCCGGTAGCCTTCGGCGGCGAGCCCCCGCCGCAAAAACTCGACGATGCGCTCGTCGTCCTCGACCAACAATATGCTTGCCATGGAATGCTGTTTTATGTCTCGCTTTCTTGAACTTGCGGCAGTTTCACGATGAAGGTGGTTCCGGCCCCTTCCGCCGAGGAGGCGGAAATCTCGCCGCCATGGGCCTTGACGATGGTCTTGGCCACCGGCAGTCCCAGACCGGTGCCGTCTTCCGCCGAGCGGCGGGCGTTGGTGCTGCGGTAATAACGGTCGAAGATCAGTTCCAACTCGTGCGGTGCTATGCCTATGCCCTGGTCGTTGACGGTCAAGGTTGCCACACGGCCATCGGTGCGCAAGGTGATGGCGATACGACCGTTGGGGCGGGAATAACGGCAGGCGTTGTCACCCAGGACGAACAGTACTTGGCGCAAGCGCTGCTTATCGCCCCACACCCAGACCGGCGCCGGCACATTGTCCAGTTCGACGGCGATGGACTTATCGTAAGCCAGAACCTCGATATCTTCCGCTACATTGGCCACTAATCCGTTCAGATCAACCCGCTCCCGCTCGAACTGGAGCGTGGCCGTCTCCGCTCGGGCCAGAAACAGTAAATCGTTGACCAGTTTGCTCAACTGCACGGCCAATTCCTGAACGCGGTACAAGGTTTCCTTGTACTCCTCGGCGTCGCGATCGCGGCCGCGCAGGGTGACCTCGGCCTCCCCCCGAATGACGGTGAGCGGCGTGCGCAGCTCGTGGCTGATATCGGCGAAGAACTGACGCCGGGCATCGTCCATGCGGCGCTGCTCCTCGATCGCCCGGTGCAGCTGCCGGGTCCGTTCGTCGACCTTCTGCTCCAGCACGTTGCTCGCTTCCTGCAGATTTTCCTGCTGCCGCTGCAAACCTTCCGCCATCTGGTCGAAATGCCGGGCCAGATAGCCGAATTCGTCCCGCGTTTCGAGGGCTATCCGATAATCCATGTTGCCGGCGGCGATTTCGTCGGTACCGCGCATCAAGGCCTCGATGGGGCGACGGATGCTGCGGAACAGCAAGGTCCCGGCGGTGATGCTGAAAACGGCCGCGAAGCTCGCCGCCAGCGTACCCGCCCATTGCAGCTTGTCCACCAGGGCCACCAGGCGCTCCCGGGAAATCAGCGCCTGTTCGCGTTCGGCGGCGATGGCTGCATCGATCAAGGGTTGGAAATTGTGGTCGATATCCTCGTCCAGGATACTGGACAGCAGGGCCAGCGACTCCTGGCGCTTGCCGCTGCGCCGCAACGTTTCCGCCTCGTCGAAACGATACATGGCGGACTCCAGGAAAGCGGTCAACTTCGCGACGTATTCCAGCGAGGTGGGCTGAGCCGCCGCGCCGCTGGGCACCTCCTCGTTCCGGCTACCCGCCACTGTGTCGCGCAAGCGCTCGATCGCCGCGGACACGCGCTGGCGCGACAAGTCCACGTCCGATCGGCTGTTGGGACCGTCCAGCAGATGCAAATCCATGCGCTGTTTGAAGTGCCGGTAGGCCTCGTGGGACAAATCCTGGTAACGGTCGAATACCTCGTAAGCTGTCTGGGTACGATGGAAATAAACCGCAACCCGGTCCGTCCCGCGGAACAGCACCAGCACCAGGAACACCACGAATGCCAGCGTGAGCCCCAGGACCAGAGCCAAGCGGACTCTCAGCATGGAGAATCGGGAAATGAGGGTAGGCAGGGTCATCAGGTTCGGGCTGGAGTCCTACGGGGCGGCACTAGTTTCGCATCATTGTGAGGCCATCATGCAAAATTAATCCGTTCCTCATCGAATCCTAACTCAGGCCAGACGGGCATTTCTTTCGTTCCCGTCCCACCGAGACGTGACCTATAATGCACGCTTCGAAACCGAAAATGGCGCCGCTACCGGGAAGAAACCGCACCGCGGTATCGCCGACCCGGCCAGTTGCCAGTATCCCGGCTTTCTGATATCTATTGCAGGTTTTCATGATACCGGTTTAGGAGTTAATGGATGTCCAGCGCCAAAGCAACTGAAGCTCAAATCACGCCTTTCAGCTTCCCCCCCTACCAGCCCAGCGAAGGCGAAGAGTACATGAGCGAAGGGCAGTTGGAGCACTTCCGCCGCATCCTGCAGAGCTGGAAATCGGAACTCATGCAGGAAGTGGATCGGACCGTGCATCACATGCAGGATGAAGCGGCCAACTTCCCCGACCCCAACGATCGTGCGACGCAGGAATCCGAATTCAGCCTGGAATTGCGGACCCGTGATCGCGAGCGCAAGCTGATCAAGAAAATCGAGGAATCGCTGGAGAACCTCGAAAGGGGCGACTACGGCTATTGCGAAACCTGCGGCGTGGAAATCGGCATTCGGCGTCTCGAAGCCAGACCGACGGCGACGCAATGCATCGACTGCAAAACGCTGGACGAGATCCGCGAAAAACAAATCGGCTGAGTGCGGCTTGCTCGACACCGCCGACACGGGAAGTACGACATCTCCGCCGCCTTACCGGGGCCGGTTCGCACCATCGCCGACCGGTCCCCTGCATCTCGGCTCCCTTTACACCGCTCTGGCGAGCTTTCTACAGGCGCGCGCGCGAGGCGGGATTTGGCTGCTGCGCATAGACGACATCGACCGGCCCCGCGTCGTGCCCGGCGCGGCCGACAGGATACGGCAGACCCTCGAATACTTCGGCTTGACCTGGGACGGCCCCGTCACTTCGCAGAGTACCCATCTCGACGACTATCGCCAGGCATTGGGCCAACTCGTCGACCGGGGCCTGACCTACCGCTGCACTTGCTCCCGCAAGCAGTTGCGGATGAACCCGGGTGACGATGGGGAGACCGGTATCTACCTCGGCCATTGCCGGGACGCGACACGCCATCCCGAGCAGGCGCATGCCTTGCGGTTGCGCGCCGGGGGACGCATCGTCGCTTTCAATGACAAACTGCAGGGACGCTATCAACAGGATTTCAGCCGCGAAATCGGGGATTTCATCGTGCGCCGACGCGACGACGTCTACGCCTATCACCTGGCCACCGTCGTCGACGACGCACGATCCGGAATAAGCGAGGTGCTCCGCGGATCGGATCTGCTGGCCGCCACGCCGTGCCAGATCATCCTGCAGCAGGAACTGGGCCTGCCCACCCCCGACTATCTGCACATACCCGTGGTCACCGACCGGACCGGCGTCAAGCTCAGCAAACAGACCGGCGCCGCGGCCGTTCCGCTCGCCCGGCCGTCCGCCACGCTGTACCGACTACTGACGATGTTGCGGCAGAATCCCCCGGCCGATTTGTCGGAAGCGCCCAAGGAAGCGCTCCTGGATTGGGCGATCAGGCATTGGGACGTCAGCCGCCTGAAGGAAGACGGCCTTTCGTCCACATAAGCGAGCCGAACCCCGCTACCCTGAATTTGGTGTTCGCCTGCCAACAGGGACTGCGCGGGTTCGGCTTGCGGCGAACCGCCAACCGGACAAAAATACGCCGCGCGCCGCCATCCCAGCTTTTATGACACTTTGACGAAAAACTGCATTTCTGGGTGTACAATAAACAAATTTTTTATTGATTG
Organism: Methylococcus sp. EFPC2; assembly: GCF_016925495.1. Taxonomy (NCBI): domain Bacteria; kingdom Pseudomonadati; phylum Pseudomonadota; class Gammaproteobacteria; order Methylococcales; family Methylococcaceae; genus Methylococcus; species Methylococcus sp. EFPC2. The sequence continues at coordinate 2,011,480 of NZ_CP070491.1, forward strand.
TTTCGGCAATCAAGATAACTAAATGGCATGGCATGGACAAACTCACCAGCATGATCGTCTTCACCAAGGTCGCCAAAGCGGGCAGTTTCGCAGCGGCGGCCAAAGAATTGAATTTGTCGCGGGCGATGGCGACCAAGCATGTCATGCAATTGGAAAACAGCCTGGGCATACGGCTGCTCAATCGGACGACGCGCAACCTGAATCTGACCGAGGTCGGACTGGTCTACCTCGAACGCTGCCAGCAGATCCTGGGTGACATCGAGGAAACCGAGTTGGCGGTCACTCGCCTGCAGACCGAACCGCGCGGCACGCTCAAATTGAACGCCACGCCTTTCTTCGGCGCCTACCACTTGGCCCCGGCCATCGCGGCCTACAACGAACTCTATCCCGACGTGAACGTCGAATTGGTGTTGCAGGCCGGGCAGGTCGACCTCATCGAGGAAGGTTTCGATCTGGCCATACAGCTAGAAGACTTGCACGATTCCAGCCTGATCGCCCGCAAGCTGGGGAGCTCGCAACGAGTGGTCTGCGGCGCCCCGGGCTATTTCGAAAAACGCGGCATTCCCTTGACGCCCAACGACCTGAAAAAGCACAACTGCCTGGTCAACACCAGCATGCCGCCGCGCGATCAATGGTTGTTCAGCGAGCCCGAAAGCGGCAAACAGACGATCGTCAAGGTGAGTGGTACCCTGGAAGCCAACGTGGCCGACGCTTTGCGGCTCGCCGCCGTTTGCGGGCTGGGACTGGCCCTGCTGCCCACCTATATGGTGGGACAGGACTTGAGCAAGCACCGCCTGAAGGCCGTGCTCACGGACTACATCCCCGCGCCGCTCGAAATCCACGCGGTCTATCCTCACCGCAAGCATCTATCCGCCAAGGTGCGCACCTTCGTGGACTTCCTGCACGGCCGCTTCCAGCCCATGCCTTCCTGGGAGGAATGGGCCATGCCCCAGCAGGACTGACGCGCCCAGCCTTAGGCTCCAACATTAGGGAAGAAATATCATGGCCGTCGAGGTCGAACGCAAATTCCTCTTGAAAAACGACGACTGGCGAGCACTGGCCCGCGAAAAGCTGCCGATGCGGCAGGGCTATCTCAACGACGAGGTCGGCTGTTCGATACGCGTGCGCACGGCCGGCGACCAGGCCTGGCTGAACATCAAGAGCGTCACGATAGGCGCCCGGCGCCTCGAATACGAATATGAAATTCCCCTCGCCGACGGCGAGGACTTGCTGGACAGTCTGGCGCGCAAACCCCTGATCGAGAAAGTGCGGCATTTCGTCGACTTTGCCGGCCATCTGTGGGAAATCGACGAATTCGCGGGCGACAATGCCGGCTTGATCGTGGCCGAAATCGAACTCGACCATCCCGACGCAAGCTACGAGCGCCCGGACTGGGTAGGCGAAGAAGTAACGGACGACATACGCTATTACAACACGAGCCTGTCCAAAACTCCCTACAAGGATTGGCACGCCAATCCCTCGTCGGATCGCGATACGCAAGACTGATGAGCATCCTGGCCATCGTGCTGGCTCTATTCCTGACCGCCATCCTCATCGGGATGCGCCTGCCCAAGACCCACGCCGCGGCGAGCCGCATACGGCTGCCCGTGCCGCCCGAACGGGTATTTGCGGTCATCACCGACTTCGAGGCCTACCCGCTGTGGCGCCCCGGCCTGGACAGGGTCGAATCCGGACCGGAGCTGGACGGCCTGCCTTCCTGGTACGAATTCTGTACCCGCGATCTCCGCGTACAGTTCCGGGTGACGGCTTGGCAGCCACCGCATCACCTGCGCACACGGCTCGTTGCGGACGAGCTGCCCTTGAGTGGGGCCTGGGACTACGACCTGGCGCGCGAAGATTGCGGCGGCACCGTGTTGACCATCACCGGGCGGGACAAGATTCACCACCCCCTCTTGCGCTTCTTCACGCGCTACTTCCTGTCCTATCACGGAGCGATGGACATCTATCTGATCGCCCTGGCTCGACATTTCGGCATCGCAGCGGTCCCCGAGCATTTGAGTCTGAAACCGGCCGACGACGCCCTCGCGGACTAACACATTCCTTCCTCCCACTCACGCGGCCCTTGCTCCGGACCCATGAACGGCATACTGCTCGGAATTTTCGCCTACATACTCGTGCAATTATTCATCGGGATCGTGCTTTCCAAGCGCATCCGCGACGAGAGCGACTACCTCCTGGCCGGACGCAGCCTGGGGCTGGGCTTCGGTTCCTTTACCGTTTTCGCCACCTGGTTCGGCGCGGAAACCTGCGTCGGCGCAGCCGGCTCCGTCTATAAATCCGGACTGTCGGGCGGCTCGGCGGACCCCTTCGGCTATGCCGCCTGCCTGCTGCTGATGGGCCTGCTGTTCGCGGGTACGCTGTGGCGCATGCGATTGACGACCCTGGCCGACCTGTTCCGCCAGCGTTATTCGCCGGGCGTGGAAAAGCTGGTCGTCCTCATGCTGGCGCCCACCTCGGTGATCTGGGCCGCTGCGCAGATCCGGGCGTTCGGCCAGGTCATCTCGGCGTCCTCGAGTTTCGAGGTGGACCTGGCGATCACCCTGGCCGCCGGCGTGGTGATCGTCTACACGGTCTATGGCGGCTTGCTGGCTGACGTGTATACCGACTTCGTGCAAGGCATCGCCCTGATCGTGGGCTTAGGGATGCTGTATTACGTCATCATGGACGCCAACGGCGGATTGGCCGCCACCGTGAACGCCATCGATCCCGCCCGGCTGAATATCTTCGGCGGCGACAAACCGCCGCTGGAACGGCTGGAAGCCTGGGCCATCCCTGTGACCGGCTCGCTGTTCGCCCAGGAGCTGGTATCCCGCGTGCTGGCCAGCCGCTCGTCCGCGGTAGCGCGCGGCGCCTGCCTCTGGGGCGGAGGCATCTATCTCGCGGTCGGCCTGCTGCCGGTACTGATCGGACTGGCCGGCATGCGGCTCATGCCGGGTTTGGACGACCCGGAACAGATACTGCCGAAACTCGCCCAACAGCATCTGTCCGAATTCGTCTACATCCTGTTCGCCGGCGCACTGATTTCCGCCATCTTGTCCACGGTCGACAGCGCCCTGCTGGCCGCGGCGGCGCTCACCTCGCACAACCTGATCCTGCCCATGGCCGGCCAGGTCAGCGAGGTCGCCAAGGTCCGCGTAGCCCGCGTCGCGGTGGTCATCTACGGTTTGATCGCCTATCTCCTGGCCTTGCAATCGGAGGGCGTCCACGACCTGGTCGAGCAGGCCTCGGCCTTCGGCGGCGCGGGCGTGTTCGTGGTCATCCTGTTCGGCCTGTACACCTCCCATGGCGCGCACCATAGCGCCTATGCCGCCCTGCTCCTGGGCATCCTGGGCTGGCTGCTGGCCGACAAGGCCTTCGGGCTGAGCACGCCTTACCTGGTCTCCCTGGTTTTCGCCGTGTTGGCCTATCTGTTCGTGGGCCTGCTGGAACGCTGGAAACCAACCTGGTCATCCGCCCCTAGTGCTGCCAGTGCGCGTGGAGTCGGCGGCAACGAAACCCCGGATTGACGCCAAGGCTGGCTCAGCCTGTCCATCACGTCCTGGGCGACACGCGCGTGATCTTCTGGATGACCTAGGCGTTCCAGCAATATCGGAATTTCCGAGACGAGAGGATCAAGCGGACGCCGGAGGTTTACCGACGGCAATCTGGTCGAGTGCGGCGCGCGCTGCGTCCAGATCGACGTGACTGCGCGGCACCCAGTCCTCGCCCCAATAAAAGTTGCAACTGGTCTCAGCGCGCAGCAGCCGCCACTGGGCCTCCGCCAAGGCGTGCCAGAGCGCCGGGTCGTGCAGTTCGGCGCTGATGGCGTGATCGCGAACTGCATGGAATGCCGAGCTGACTTCCCGAACACGAGCCAGCGCGTCTTTCTGGGTTTGCGACCCGGTCCATTGCAGGAAATCGCGGCCATGATGCCAGCCGGTGTTCCATGCGCCCTGCTTGACCCGAACCTCGCCGTGGGCACCATGGCGGTCCAGATAATCGTGAATGAAGGTGGGGCGGATGGGGCCTTCGTCGCGGGCATTGTCCATGAGCTCGCGATAGAAGCAGGTCCAAAAATTGCTGCCTTTGGTGACATTGCGGAACCAGCCGCCGTTCTCGCCGTCCGTGCAGGTGGTCACCAGCGGCTCGAAATTGCACCAATGCGTGCGGTGCTTGACCTCGTGCTCGAACCAGGAATACTCCATGCCCGCCTCCTGCGCATCGGACAGCTCCCGGTCGCGCACGATGACGATTATTTCGGCTCCACCGTGTCGGGCGATATGCGGGCGATAGCGCAACTCCTGCCAACTGATCGCATCGATCGGCTCCACATGTTCACTGTCGACGATGACGTAGCGGTAGCCCTGGGCCGCCAGGAGTGGGATCAGCTCCATCGAAAAACCCATCTCGGGCGGCCAGAAGCCGTCGAAATGCTCACGCCAGAACAAATGGCGGGCGATGCCGCGCCAGCGAACCAGGTGTTCCTCGCGATCCTCGGCCGGTATCAGCGGCAATACCGGGTGGTAATAGCCGGTGCCGAGGATATCGATGATGTTGCGATTCTGCCAGTGCCAAAGCAGGGTGCCGCAATCGACGATCCCGTACACCCGCTGTTGAAAGCCGGGGTCCGACAAGACCTCCAGCAAGGAGCCGGACACCGACAGATGCACCCGCCCGACATCCTCGTAACCCCACAGCGAACGGGCGATGCGGTCGTAGGCGTAGAGTATTTCCTTGGCTTCCCAGTCGTTGTTCGCAAACAGCAGATCGAAATTGCCCGGAGGCTGGTGCAGGTTCAAAACCAGTGCGTGATGTATGGGCGACATGACGATAACCTCCAAGCGATATGTGGGCTGGCCGAAAAGATGCTCGCTATCCCGCGCGAACCGGGAGTGGCTGCCTTCCGGCAGCGGTTGGTTTATTTTGCGCATAAATCCGCCGCGCTGCCAGGCATTCGAGACGAGCAAAATATGCGCAACGCCATCGTGTACAATCCTGCTTTTCGAGCCCCGCCCCCCGCTTTGAACCGACTAGACACCCTGCTCGCCGCCGTTGCCCCCCTGCAACGCCGCTACCGCGAAGTGCTCGGCAAATGCCACGACGAAAGCCGCGCCCGCGCCTTGTCGGCCCAGCTCGGCTCGCTCGCGCTGGCTCAGGCCTATCTGGAAAGTCTCAAGGCCCCGCCCGACCGTCCGCTGCAAATCGCCGCCATCGGCCCTACCCAGGCCGGCAAGAGCACGGTGGTCAATTTGCTGTTGGGCGAAGACCAGGCCGTGGTCAGCCCGCTCGCCGGCTATACCGTGCATCCCCAGGGCTTCCCGCTCAACCTGGACGACAGTGACTGGGGCTGGCTGGACGATTTTTTCAGAACGTATCGACGCTGTCGGCCGGACCAGTTGCCGGAAGCGAGTTACGATGCCTATGGCCTGGCCTCGAGCGTCCATCAACCGGACTCCGCATTGCCCGCCTGCGTCGTATGGGACACGCCGGATTTCGACTCGGTGGACGCCGCCGATTATCAGGCCGGCGTACTACGGGCCGCGGCCCTGGCCGACGTGTTGCTGGTGGTGGTCAGCAAGGACAAATATGCCGACCAGACCGTGTGGGAGACCGTATCCCTGCTCGCGCCTCTGGCACAACAAACGGTATTTTGTCTTAACAAGACACCCTCCGAAGTCGGCGCCACCCTCGCGCGCTCGCTCGCGGAGAAATGGCAGGTGGTCCGACAAGACCCGGTGCCGCAGGTGGTCGCCCTGCCCTACCTCGATCCCGAGAATGCCGCCACGCTGCGGGAAATGGAGCTGGGGACGGCGCGTCTGCGCACCGAAGTTGCCCGGGCGGCCCGCGCCGTGAAACGAACCGATCCGGAAAAACTGGCCTTGCAGTTGCTGCGCCAACATTGGGAGCAATGGCTGGCACCGGTGCGTGCGGAACAGCGGGCGCACGAAGAATGGCGATCACTGATAGCCGAAGCGCTGAACGAAGCCCTGGCCCTCTACACAAGGGACTATCTGGATCAACCCCGCCATTACGAAACCTTCCAACGGGCGATGGCGGAACTCCTGGTTCTGCTGGAAATCCCCGGTCTGGCCGGCATATTGTTGAACGCCCGAAAGTTGGTGACCTGGCCGGTCCGCCAACTGACCCGCCTCGGCTCCTCACGCAAGAACGAAACGGACAAGGAAGCCGACATCCTGCTCCATGTCGTCGAGCATCTGTATATCCGGCTGGGTGACGGCGCCTTGGACCGGAGCACCGATACACACGCCCTGGAAAACTGGTGGCGGGAACTGGGCAAGCTGTTGCGCGAAACGCGTTCCCGGGGCGTAGTACAGGCCGAACGGGAGATCGCCGCCTACCGCCTCGCCTTTCGTCCGGAAATCGAATCGACCGCGCGCGAACTCTATGAGCGTTTGAGCCGGCACCCGGCCATACTGAACAGCCTGCGCGCCACGCGCGTAACCACCGACGCCGCCGCCCTGGCCGTCGCTTTGCACACCGGCGGGCTGGGTATACACGACTTCATACTGGCCCCGGCCATACTGTCGCTCACCAGCCTGCTGGCCGAGAGTGCCCTGGGACGGTACCTGCACAAGGCCGAAGCCGACTTGAAAAAACGCCAACTGGAACGCGTGCGTCGATTATTCGAGCTTCATGTGCGCGACCCGCTGACCCAATTGCCGCAACGATTGACTGGCGCAGAGCGCTTCAATCTGGCCCCGGAAGCGATAAACCAGGCCGAGCAGTTGCTGAAATAGGGGCTATCGGGAAAAGATGATCCGGTTAAACGGATAAAAAAAGACCGGCGACCGGGCGGCTTTAAAGCGCGCATCGCATGGCCGGGCGACTTGATGAGGAGATTTCCAAACCTTCTGCGAACAGCCCGGTCGCCGGTTAAAGGGAAGATACACCGGTAACTACTTAGCAGAACTCGCGCCACGAACAAAGCCACGGTTTTTCAAAACCTTACACGCAACCAAGCGCATCGGATTGCGCCCTGCTGAGGCAAATCACGACGTAGTGCGTGGAAAGCCCCGATCAGCCGTAGCTCATCCGATACAGCACCACCTTATCGTCGGTGACCATGCCGATGATGGATGTCGGGAAAATGAGGATGGCTATGCCTCAGCGGCTCATGGCGGTGGCGATGGCGGTGTCGGGTTCCCGGCGGCGCCGGTTCGTCATGCTCGTGCTGATGATGCTCGTCGTGCACATGGACATGATCGTGTTCGATCGCATCGTGCGTGTGCTCATGGCTGTGCCGCTCGGTCAAATGCAGCCATACCCCCAGCCCCATGAGCGCGGCGGCGGCGATCAAGCGGGAGTCGACCGGCTCCCCCAGCAGCAACACGGAGCACAACGCGCCGAACAGCGGAGCCTGCGAAAAATACGCACTGGTACGGGCGGTGCCCAAATGCCTCAGACCCACGACGAACAGGGTTAGACTCACCCCATAGCTCAGCCATCCCAGCAGCAAGGCCTCCATTGCAGGGACCCACGCCGGCCAGCCCTCGCCGAGATAAGCCGAGAGCCCCAGATTGGCCGCACCCGCGACGAGCCCTTTGACCGAGGCCAGCCACACGGCATCCAGATGCGCAACCTTCCGTGTCACATTGTTATCCACGGCCCAGCACAGACAGGCCCCCAACACGGCGGCGGCCCCGCTGCTCAAGGCCAGTTCCCCGCCTTCTCGCACCCCCAACACGGCGGCTCCCGCCACGATGGCGACCATCCCAATGGCGATACGCGTGTCAAAATTCTCGCGGAACCAGAACCAGGCCAGCAGGGTGGTGAATACGCCTTCGGCGTTGAGCAATAACGAAGCGGATGCGGCACCCTGCCCGCTCAAGCCGACCATCAGCAGCACGGGGGCCACCATGCCCCCCAGCACCGTGGAGGCGCCCAGGCTAAGCCATTCGCGTCCTTCGGGAAAGGTCGCCGGCAAGCGCCGGGCCCAGCGATAAAACGTAAGCCCGAGGCCGGAACCGGCGTAGAGCCAGCCTGCGAGACCCCATGGTCCCACATCCGCCAACAGCCATTTCGCGGCAGGCACGGAAAGACCGAACAAAAACGCCGCAGCCAGGGCAGCGCCCGGACCTATGCTGACGATATGTTGATACATCGCCTTCCCTCCTCCCAGATATCCGTTCGCACCACCATCCTGCACCGATCGCCTACCGGCTTGCATGACCAAGCATGCGCGGGCCGGATGCTCATTGAAGTGTGGTCCTGGGGGCGACCGAAACGCCGCGAACCCCATTCTTTTCTATCGCCCTGGCCACCAGCCCGTTAGCCTTGATGTCCTCGACGAACTCCCTCAGGAGTTGCACGCTGGCTGCACGATCCTTGGGCACACCTATGGCCTGCTGCACGGTACTGATGTGGCCGTCGAGTATGCGCGAGCCCGGCAGCTTGTCGGCAAACGCCATCAGCACCGGCTTGAGCCCAGCCAGCGCATCCAGATGTTCCTCGATGAATAGCCTATATGCGCCTTCGGTGCCAGGCACGCCCTCGACGCCGGGTACCCGCTCCAATCGCGCGCGCCTCAGGGTACGGCTCAATACCAGGTCGTATGCGCTCCTGGCGGAGATCGCGATACGCACGCCGTCGCGGTCCACGTCCGTGACAGTGTGCAAAGGGGATCCGGCCGGTACCAGATAAGTGGATTCGATTTCCGCATAGGCAGGACTGAAGCTGATGCCTTCCGCGCGCTCGGGTTCGATGCCGAGGAAGGCCACATCCCAGGCACCGGCTCTCACGCCATCTGCCAACTTGCCCGCGGAATCGAACGTCACAATCTCGATCGGCACGCCCGCCCACCGACCGAGTTCCCGCGCCAGATCGAACGCGATACCGCCATATTGCCCGCTGACCGGATCCTTCGCAGTGAGCAGCATGTTGCCGATGTTGATACCGACGCGCAGCTTGCCGCTGGGTGCAAGACCCGAACGCCCGGAAGCGGCAATTTGAGAAGTTGTCGAGCAGGAAGCCAGCAGGACCAGACTGGCGACAATGATCGCAATTTTCAACACGGGAAGACCCCTGTCGTTTGGTGTGCGGCAGCGGCAAGGCCAGACTGCCGGAGATAAGGTGAGGCGGAACGCCACGGAACAGCCAAGTGTACATCGTTCGACCCGCTGAGCCCTCAAGGTGGCGAGCCGGCCGCCAGCCCAGCGATGCTTGCGCGCGCATACTGAAGCGTTAAAACAGATCCTCCAGTGCCGGGCGCTCGGGCTTTGCGCCGCGCGGACCTGCTCTATTCGCGCCGGTCTTCGGCGCTGGGGATGGAGTTTGGACTGGCCCGGTTTGATCTGACTTTCCGGATTTTTCGGCGGGTATGGAGGTGGCCTTAACCGCCGTTCCGGGTGCCGTGTCCTGCCGTGACGGCGAGGTTTCCGTCCAGCGCGCGGTTGGGGAGACGATAATCAAGGTCTTATAACTTTCGACCCGGCGGGGCTGCCCGCGTTTCATCAGCGAGACGCCGGTATGGCGGTCAAGCTGATCGACCGGTCCGAATCCGCTATGGCCGATCAGGTGATAGAGCTCCTCGGCGCGATGATCCTCAATGCGAACGCAGCCGTGAGAAGCGGCCGCCCTCCCCATGTCACGCAGTGCGTCCCGGTCCAGGGAGGAATGCAGTGAGATGCCTGAATTGAAGAACACGGCCCAAAGCATCGGCGCATCATAGGGGCGGGACCAATGCCTGGAAGAAAAACCCTGTGGGCGATAATACCCTGAAGGCGTTTCCAAGCCCCGGGCACCGGTCGAAATCAGCCAGTAATAACGCAGCCCCCTCCCTCGTTGGTAGACCCTCAGAGTTTGGGCGCGCCCCCAGAACGGGTCAGTCTGCTTGTTGACGATGACGATCAGGTTATAGCTGTCGAAGCGGGATTCGAGCAGTGGGTTTGGCAACGACCTGGCTTCGGCCAGCGGCGGGTCCTGGTAAGGCTTAAAGGCTTTGCTGACGCCGAACCGATAGTCGGCGCGAGCGCCTTCGTCCAACTCGTAGCGCGGACTGGGAAAGCTGCGACCATAGCCCTCCCAAGACTCTGCCTGTGTCCCGGGCACCCAGCATAGGATGAACAGGCCCACGACTATCCATGCTCCCTTCACGACCAAGTGTGAAAACGGTGACAGTGCACAACCCCATTGTTGGTTTAAGCCACCCAAGCCCGGACCATAAACGATCCGCCGCGACAAGAAATGCCCATGACTATTTCCCGCGGCATCTCCTCGCAACCAAATTCTGGTTCACCCCCCCTTTGCGCTAATCCAAGCTTTAAAGACAAGGATGCCGCAGGCCCCAATCTCCGAGTTGAAAAGTAAGCCAGCTTGCTAACCAGAGTCGTGAGCGCATCAGCTTCATCAAGACTTTCATTGATTGTGTCGCCCTCAAGGGGACTTTGCCAGCTTCAGGTACTGAACGACAACTTTAGTCTGGGGGACATTCTTTGTTATGATAAGTGCCTCTCCGTAGTATCCAGTACCGGGCGGTTAGCTCAGCGGGAGAGCACTGCCTTCACACGGCAGGGGTCGTAGGTTCGAACCCTACACCGCCCACCAATAAATCAATTGAGCCGTACGTGGCGTTCGTCACCGACCTGTTTGTCCGGCGCATCGCCCGGCTTCGCGCTGGAACAAGTGCTGTCTGTGCGACGGCCCGAACGAGACGGCGCACTGATCCATCATCGGACAGAGGCTCGTAGTACGTCAGCATCCGCGACAGCGAACGCCTGGCCGAGGCCGGTATCGAACCCTCTATGGGCAGTAAGGGCGGCCGCCATGACAACGCGCTGGCCGAGCCGAGCTGATCCACTGGCGGGCACCCTGGCGAACCCGGGAAGCCGTCGAACTGGCCACGCTCGATGGGTGTTTTGGTTCAACCACTCCAGGCTACTCGGACCCGCCGGGCATATTCCGTCCAGCAGAAGCTGAGGCAAACTACTGCCGGCAACCCGCCATTCCGGCCTGACTTAAACCAACCAGCCTCCACGGAAACCGGGGCGGTTCATTTGAGCCGTTGATGTGTGGTTTTTGCCACATCCCATCGAAATTTTTCCTAATTTTTACCCGTTTTCAGTACGCTATGGTAATAAAAAAGGCACATGACTTTAGGTCATGTGCCTTTCAAGTATTTAATATGCTTAGAATTTTGGAGGCTGAGGTCGGAATCGAACCGGCGTCCACGGCTTTGCAGGCCGCTGCATGACCACTCTGCCACTCAGCCCTTTGAGTGAACTCTTATAAACTAAAAAGCCGCGATCGAGTTCGCGGCTTTTCGGAATTTGGAGCGGGAAACGAGACTCGAACTCGCGACCCCAACCTTGGCAAGGTTGTGCTCTACCAACTGAGCTATTCCCGCAAAATTTGGTGTGGATCAATAATTACTGGTAGCGGGGGCAGGATTTGAACCTACGACCTTCGGGTTATGAGCCCGACGAGCTACCAGACTGCTCCACCCCGCGTCAACGAAGAGAATTATACCGGATTTTCCGCCCATGGCAACACCCTCTTTGATGAATGTGTGAAAATTATGGTTGGCGGGGAGGTTACGCCGGCCATTTAAGGTAAGCCCTTCAATAAAGACTCCGCTTTGGCTTTTTCAGGGAAGTCCTTTTTTTCCTTAAGCAGGCGCTGAAGCTCTTTCTTGCCTTCTTCGGGCTTGCCGTTCTTGATCAGCGCTTCGGCCAAATGCAGGCGAATGGGGATCAGATGAGGCGCTTGAACTGCGGCTTGCTGAAGCAGCAATAGCCCTTTGTCGGGCTTACCGTTCAACAGATAGATCCAGCCTATCGTATCGACCAACTCGGGATTGCTGTCCGAGCCGAGCTGAATCTTTTCGGCGATTTCAAGCGCTCGTTTGTCGCCCTGCTCCTGATAAACCCAGGCCAGATTATTGAGTACGACGGAGTTGCCGGGACGTAGCGTTTCGACCTTTTCATAGGCTTCCGCCGCTTCACGCAAGTGGTTTTTTTCCTGATGCGCCAGTGCCAATAGCAGCCAGGATTCAACATCCTGATCGGCGGCCTCAAGCCAGGCGTGCAGTCCGTCCACCGCGCCTTTGAAATCGCCCTGGGCCAATCGCGCCTTGAATAAACGCTGCGCGAGCGCCGGGTTCTTGACTTGCTTGTAAGCCTGTTGATAAGACTCGAGCGCTTGAGAATATTGCTTCTGGGCGAAGCGAACATCGCCTTCCAACTGTAATCCCACCGGCACCTTGGGAGCCTTGGTTTTGAGTTCGTTGGCCAGTTTGCCGGCCCGGGCATAATCCTTGTCTTGCAGAGCTAGCTCAGCGAGCGCGGCCAAGGCCGGGATATAGTCAGGAGACTTTTGACGCAACTCGCCCCACACATTCGCTGCCTGCGCCTTGTCGCCGGTCTTGGCCAATGCTTGTGCCAGCGTGTGACGGAAATCCGGATTCTCCGGCTGCTTTGCGACCAGCTTGCGTAACGTCGCTACAGCGTTGGCGTCCTGACCGGCAACCAACTGCACCTGGGCCAAATTGAATATCGCCTGAGGGTTGTCCGGATTGTCCCGCTCGGCCGCCTGGGCTATTTCCAGAGCATTGAGCGCCTTGTTCTGCCCCAGGTAGTAACGACTCAGCAACAAAGCCGGCGGTAACGAGCGTGGATTTTTATCTCTCGCCTCTTGCAGATACTTGAGCATTTCCGCCTGATCGCCCTGCGACTCGGCAAGCTGAGCCAAACCTAAGAGAGCATTCAAGTTATTGGGGTCGGTCTTAAGAACGGCCACCAATTCACGGCGCGCCTCGTCCGGTTTTTTTTCTGTCAGGGCCAAACGGGCGAGATTCAGCCGCGCCGTATTGTAATCCTGCTTGATCGACAGCGCCTGGAGCCAGTGTTCACGCGCTTTTCCTCCCTCGCCTTTGGCCATGTAAGCCGTACCCAGCAAGTTATCGGGCATGGGGTCGTTGGACTTTTTCTCCTTAAGCTTGACAGCCGCCGCAATCGCCTCGTCGTATTTTTTTTGTTGCAGCAAAGCCAATACCAGTGTGATGTCGGCCTGCACGAGGTTGGGATCGATCTCAACCGCACTCTTTAAGTCCGCAACCGCCTGGTCCATGTTGCCTGTCGCAATACGTCCCAAGGCGAGCCGCTCCCGCACGAATCCGTTGTCGGGAGCCAGTTCGGCGGCTCGAGCGAGATAGTCGGTTCCCTGGTCGTATTGTTTGTCGTTAAGATAGGCGCTGCCGAGCAAGGCAAGTAGCTGTGCATCGTCGGAGTGGCGGTCGGCCGCTGGTTGCAAAACGGCGATCGCGTCTTTCGCATGGCCCAGCCTTAAACGGGTGGCGCCCAATAATTTCAAGGCGGGCAGCTGATCGGGCGCGAAGCCGAGGTATTTGGACAGATAGTTTTCCGCCGATTGCAGCTTTTCCTGCTGATACGCAATGCTCCCCATCAGCAGCAAGGAGGGCGGGTGATTCGGAAGGGCATTTAACACCTTGACCAGGGTGTCTTCCGCATCTTGCACCTTCTTGTTTTGGAAGGCGATTACAGCTTGGAGATAAAGCGCCATGGGCAATTCGCCAGCCTTGGCGCGCACTTCGTTCACGTCTTTGCTTGCATCCTCCAATTTACCCGAGGCCAGATAAGCCGTAGCGCGCCCGAGTCGAGCGCGGACATCGGCAGGCTGAATTTCGATGGCTTTCCCAAACGCCTCGATCGCGCCCTGGCCGTTGCCCTGCAGCCGCCGGCTCTCGCCGAGCACCGTCCAGGCGGAACCATTTTTCGCATCCTTGGCCACGGCACGATTGGCATATTCCTCCACCTTGCCATACCGTTTCTCACTCAATTCCAACATCGCCAGACCCAACAGCGCATCACCGCTGTCAGCATCCAACTGGAGTGCTTCCTCGAAACTGCTTTTTGCTTTTGCGGCGTCATTCAGGGCGATATAGGCCAGGCCTTGCAACGCTCCGAGCTGACTACGCAGAGGCTTGGGTGCCTCAACCCCGACCTTGGCCGTCTCTAATACCTTCTTGGGCTGGTCTTGCAACAGATAGGCTCTCGATAATGGCACCACCCACTTTTCCTTGGGGAGTTTGAGTTCTGAGGCTTTTTCCAGCTCTTTCACGGCCGATGCCCCATCGCCCAGCTTTAGATAGGTTTCACCGAGCAACAGGCGTGCCTCGCCATGTTCGGGGCTGGTCTGCAATACGTTCTTGAGCTGTATGACGGCGGCCTTGGGCTCACCCTTGTCGAGATAGGCGCGAGCCTCGTTCAGCGTGACATCACCTTCGGCCAGTGCGACTCCGCACAACAGCCCCAGCCCCGATAGACTCTTCGCCCACTTGTTCATGTCCCCTCCTAGCAGGTCGATTAGACCTTAAGATTGAATTTGCTCAACAGGGTGTACAAGGTCGGCCGAGCTACTTCCAACAGTTCGGCCGCCCTGGATACGTTTTCGCCGGCTTCGCTGAGGGCGGCGCAGACCGCTTTCCGCTCGGCGGCTTCTCGCGCTTCCCGCAGACTCAGCACGCGGTGCCGGTACTCGCCGGGCACCAGCTGAATATCCTTGGCGTCCACCAGGGAACCCGAGGCCATCACCACGGCGCGCTTTATCTTGTGCTCCAGTTCCCGCACATTACCGGGCCAATGATAGGCTTCCAGAGCCGCCAGGGCATCGTCGGTAAAGCCCAGCAGATTACGGCGCATCTGGAGCGAATAGCGATCCAGAAATGCGCGGGCCAGAACCACGGCATCGCCCGTCCGTTCCCGCAGCGGAGGCAGGTCGATGACCATTTCATTGATGCGGAAATAAAGGTCTTCGCGGAAACGATTCCCGGCGATCAACTGCTCCATGTTCTGGTGGGTTGCACAGAGCACCCTGACGTCGACCTTGATTTCCTGACGCCCGCCTATCCGCTCGAACACGCGCTCCTGCAACACGCGTAGTAGTTTGGGTTGTAACGATGACGGGATGTCGCCGATTTCGTCCAGGAAAAACGTACCGCCATTAGCCAGTTCGAACTTGCCCTTGACCTGCTGACTTGCGCCGGTAAACGCGCCTTTTTCATGTCCGAACAATTCGCTTTCCAGCAAATTTTCCGGGATCGCCGCCGCGTTCACCGCGATGAAAGGTTTTTTCGCACGCGGGCTGAGGGCGTGGAGCGCCCGTGCGATCACCTCCTTGCCCGTGCCACTCTCGCCCAGTATCAGCACGGTGAGGTCGGTGGGAGCGAAACGCTCAACCATCCGGCAAACCTCGTGCATTTCGGGACTCGCTCCGATAATGCCTTCCAGCGGGTTGGTGACGTGCAGCCTGGACAGTTTGCGGTTTTCCTCTTCCAGGGCGTACAGGCGGAAGGCCCGGTCGACGACGAAGCTGAGGATATCCGGCTCGATGGGCTTTTGGTAAAAATCGTAGGCGCCCTGCCCTATCGCCTTGACCGGATTCACGGTGTCGTCGTTTCCGGTCAGTACGATCACCTTCGTCTGCGGCGCAATGGACAAAATCTCCTGTAGCGTCGCAAAACCCTCGCGGGTTCCCCCCGGATCGGGGGGCAACCCGAGATCCAGAGTCACGACCGCCGGCTCGAATTTACGCATGGCGGCGATCGCAGACTCCCTGTCTTCCGCCACCTCCACCCGGTATTGATCAAAACTCCAACGCAACTGGCTGCGCAGGCCAGGGTCATCTTCGACGATCAACAAGGTCTGGTCGCTCACGCTGAACACTCTTCTGTTTTTTCTTGAGAAACGGGAATTTCGAAACGGAATACGCTGCCTTTGCCGGGAACACTCGTGACGGTCAAGTCCCCCCCCAAAGCGCGCATGTATTCACGGCTCTCGTAAGCACCTATGCCCATACCGGTCAGACCCTTGGTTGTATCGAAAGGCCTGAACAGGCGATTTCGAACAAATTCCTCATCCATACCGCAACCATCGTCCGCCACCTCCACCACCGCATGCCTCCCATTCGGGGGAAACAAGCGCACCCGAACGGTACCGGTCTTCGCCGTCGCGTCTTGGGCGTTGTGGACAACATGCTCCAGCGCGGATGCCAACCGGTCGCGATTCGCCCTCACTTTCACCGATATCCCTGGCACTTCGCGGCGCGGTAAAGGGGCCTGTTTACTTCGCGTTTCGACGACCTCACCGATCAACTCGGCCAAATCGACTTCTTCGACGGACGCGGCGGGGCCTGAATTGCGCAGTTGCGACATCAGCGCGTTCATTTTTCCCACCGCATGAGCCACCGTTTGTATGGCATCGCGCATGAATTCGGGTTTATCGTGATGCTTGTCGGCGTTCCGCACCACCAGGCTGAGTTGGGCGATCAGGTTCTTGAGGTCATGTATCACGAAGGCAGACAATCGATTGAAGCCCTCGAACTGACGGGCCTCGCCCAATTCCTTCGCCGCATATTCCAGTGCCAGATAACTGGCCGCCAGGCGGCTGGTGGTCTTGAGCATGTCGATGACCTCCCAATTCCAATGTATAGCTGTGCGAGGGGTGGTCAACAAAACCAAACCGAGCATCGTCTGGTTCTGGCCCCATAACGGAACCAGCAACCAGGCGTTGGCATACGCCTCCAGCCATGCGGGGCACAAAAGTCCTTCATACATCTCCGGGTTGATCAGCATCTCCGACCGGTTGACGATCCAGGCTTTGCGATACATGAATTGTATGACCTCCTCCTCGGCTTCGACCGGATCGGGCTCTATGCCGGGATCGCCATAACTCGCCCTAGGCAGAAAACGCCCGGTGCTCTCCCGCACCCACAGCACGCCGCTGGGACTTTCGACCACCTGGCCCAAAGCCAAGATGACCCTTTGCTCCAGCGCGAGGCCTTTCTCCTCGGCCAAGGTGGCGATCAACCTCTGCCATTCCTGGCGATAATCATAGGCATAATTGAAAAAGTTCTTATTGAGAAAAATCCGGACCCGGGCGCGTATCTGCCCGGAGAATAGAACCAGCACCAAGACCAGAAATGCGCCGACCAAAAAGATGACCTGGGCGACCGCTCCCCATTCGCCGCCGTAGTAGCGAATGTAATAGCCGACGGTCGCCATCAGCAGCAAATAGACGCCGGAGCCGAGCAGCGCAGCCGAATGAAACACCACTTGGCGCGAGACGAATATATCCACCGACCAGTCGGGGTTGCGTGCCGCCGACACGGCGATAAACGGCGTCACCATCGCCGCGACGGCCCCGCGCGCTGCCCAAAGCTCGTAGCGTATGCGATGGAACAGCAGGGCCTCGGAATAGAGATAAAAGTCGTAGGCGAACAGCCCCCCCATGGCCAGGCACAGAAACTTGATGCGCCAGCGCTGATCGAGCCTTGCATTGCGATAAAACTGCTCCACCAGGACCAGCCCGACGACCGCCATACCGATATGTCCGGCGTATTGCAGGGCCGGCTTGAAAAGGAAGGGGTAGAATTTCTCCGCCAGCGGCGAGAGCCAGATGTAGGCGATCAGCCCCAGGGAGAAGACATGAACCAGACGGCGAAAACGACGGGGATCGCCCAGGAGTCCGCTACCCCGGTCGCGATGCAGCAAGGCGCTGAAAAAGGTCAACCACAAATAGACGTGTATGACTTCCAGTGTCCACACCAGTCCGGTCGGGAAAACCCCCAGCACATCCTGTAAGGAGATCACTCCCGCCCACAGCGACGTCGCCACACACGCACCGATCAGTCCGCGCCCTTTGCTCTGTCCCCGCCAATTGATGAGCAACAGAATGGTCAGCAGCGTGTAAGCCGCAAAACCGGCCAGGTAGCTCAGCAGGGTAATGGACATCGAAAGTCGATTAGAGCGACGGCAGGAGGAAACGCTCTAGCGCGCTCCCTTCCCCCAGAGCACCACTTCCACGGTCTGCAGCATGATCAGCAAGTCGAGAAAAGGGCTGTAGTTTTTGACGTAATAAAGGTCGTATTGCAGTTTTTCGATGGCGTCCTGATAGTTCGAACCATATGGGTAACAGAGTTGCGCCCAGCCGGTGATCCCGGGCTTGACGCGATGGCGCTCCGAATAATAAGGGATGGTTTCGGCGAAGCGTTCGACGAACTCAGGACGCTCGGGCCGTGGCCCCACGAAACTCATTTCGCCCTTCAACACGTTAAACAACTGGGGCAGTTCGTCTATACGTGTTTTACGGATAAATCGCCCGACCCAGGTCACTCTATCGTCATTGGCACGAGCCCACTGGGCTCCTCCTTTTTCCGCATCGGTTCGCATGCTGCGGAATTTGATGACTTTGAAAGTTTTCCAATTAAGACCAACCCGAATCTGCCGGTACAAAATGGGGCCCCGCCAGCCGCTTTCCAAAGAAATGGCCAGAGCCGTGAGCACCATGATGGGCCACACCACCAACAGCAAGCTCAGACTGGCAACGACGTCGAATGCCCGCTTGACGAAATTCCGGGCACCGTTAACCCTGAACCCGTCGGAAAAAACCAGCCAACTCGGATACAGGCAATCGACACGCAACAAACCGGCTTCGCGCTCGAAAAAGCTCAACAAATCCACGATATCGACACCGGCCATTTTGCAATCCAGGATTTGATCGAGCGGCTGCCCGGCCCGCCTGTCGTCGGGAGCCACCACGATTTCGTCGATATCCAGGCGTGTCACCGTTTCGCAGAGCGGCTCCGCCAATTCCATCAGTTTGTCGGCGTCGACGCGCAAGGGCTCATCACCCAAGCGAACATAGCCGATCACCCTGAACCGCACGAAGTGACCCCGCTGCTCGAAATCGCGAATCATGTTAGCGCGGTAGCCAGCCCCGAGTACCAAAACACGGCGCTTTATGTTCTGCCCATCAACGAAGCGCAAAAATAGGAAACGCCCAAGCAAGACGCCGGTAAATGCCGACAGCAACGCGTATCCGAACACCCCACGGCCGACGAAATAGGCCGGAAAGGCGTAAAACACCAGACTCATGATCGCGGTTCCCATCATGAACGTTGCGATAATACGCAACAGCAACGCCGCATCCCCGATATCGTGGGAACGCTGGTATAAGCCCATGCCGGTGGAACTGAGCAGCATGACGGTGGTGAACACTAGGGACGGAACCTGCAAATCATCCCAGGGGAAAAATACGGGGTTGGCGCCGGCTTTCGCGCGCAACAGGCTGCCAAGCGGAAATGCTGCAGCAAATACCACGATTTCCAAGAAAAAAAGTATGAGGAAGGCGCTGGAAATATAGTGCCGAAAAATTCGTATCATTGAATTCGCTTCCAAACGGGTCTGCGGTGACGCGACCTTACAGAGCACTCAAACCGAGCCTGATCGTCGCCGGCAGGGCGCAAATCGGCTGGTGATTATAGTCTAGGCATCCGGCTTCATGTATTTGTCGTAGCCATGCGCCTTGAGTCCCCAGGCCAATGTGGCGAAGAGCTGTTTGTCGGTTTTACGCAGCCGCTCGACCAACAACAAGGCAAGTTGCCGGTAAAAGCAAAAACCGAATTCGCGATTGCGGTCCAAATAGTCCCGCAAAGAAATGTCGTCGATTTCCGCCACGGTGCAGTCCGCGACCGCCAACACCGTCGCCGCATGGGGTGCCTGATCCAGCAGGGACAATTCTCCGAACACCGAGCCCGGGCCCAGATCCCTCACGCCGGGCCGGACTTGATAGTCGTCCCCCACCGCCACACTGCCCAGGATACGAGTCACCCCTTCCAGGACCAGGAACACTTTCCCGCTATGTCCACCTTCCCGTAGAATGATTTCATTGTTCCGATAGCTCCGTCTTTGCCAACACCGCCCTTCCTCGAAGTCTTGGCGCGCTAACAACTCGTAAAATACCGAATCGAATTTTCCCTCTGTTTCCCCACTCATACGCTCGTGCTACCGCCTGTATCCATATGAGACATAGTCTAAGCTTGCGCGGTAATGACTTAAACACCCATCACGTAAACTTCATCAAGGAGATCCGATGCCCTCACTCTCTGACACCCGCATTGGCATAATCGGCCTGGGCTATGTGGGCTTGCCACTGGCGGTGGAATTCGGCAAGCATTTCGATACCGTAGGTCTGGACATCAACGTTCAGCGCATCGAGGAACTCAAAGCCGGTGTAGATCGGTCACTGGAATGCTCCGAAGCAGAGCTGCGATCGGCGCCTCGCCTGAGTTACACGGCAAACCGCGACGATCTCAAGGAATGCAACGTTTATGTCGTGACCGTACCTACGCCCATCGACGATCACAAGCGGCCGGATCTCACTCCGCTGGTGAAAGCCAGCGAAAGCGTGGGCAAGATATTGAGTAAGGGCGACATCGTCATCTACGAGTCGACGGTCTACCCCGGGGCGACGGAAGAAGTCTGCGTACCCATCCTGGAAGCCCAATCGGGGCTGAAATACAACCACGATTTCTACTGCGGCTACAGCCCCGAGCGTATCAATCCTGGTGACAAGGAGCACCGCGTCGTCAACATCAAGAAGGTCACCTCAGGCTCCACCCCTGAAGTTGCCGAGTACGTAGATGCGCTCTACCGCACCATCATCGTGGCCGGCACCCATTTAGCCAGCAGCATCAAGGTGGCGGAAGCCGCCAAGGTGATCGAAAACACCCAGCGGGATGTCAATATCGCGCTGATCAACGAACTGGCCATCCTGTTTCAAAAGCTTGGGCTGAACACCCTGGAAGTCTTGGAAGCCGCCGGCTCCAAATGGAACTTCCTGCCTTTCCGCCCCGGCTTGGTCGGAGGTCATTGCATAGGCGTCGATCCGTACTATCTGACCCACAAGGCGCAGGAAATCGGTCACCACCCCGAAATGATATTGGCTGGCCGCCGGGTCAACGACGGCATGGGCGAGTACGTGGTCCAGCGTTTGGTCAAATTGATGAACCGCAAGCGCATACACGTTTGCCAATCCAACATATTGATCTTGGGGCTTACATTCAAGGAAAACTGCCCGGACATTCGCAATACCCGCGTGGTCGATATCGTCAAAGAGCTCAAAGACTACAACGTCAATGTCGACATCTACGACCCTTGGGCCGACCCCGAGGAAACCCGCCACGAATACGGCATAGAACTCACCGCTGAACTCGAGCCCGGCCGTTACGATGCCGTCATCCTAGCCGTAGGCCACAACCAGTTCCGTGAGTTGGGGGCCGCCAACATACGTGCCCTGGGGAAGCCGGAGTCGGTCATCTTCGACGTCAAGTACGTCTTACCCAAAACGGACGTAGACGAATACCTATGAACCATCCGGAGAACATTGAATGAGAGTGCTGGTCACAGGAACGGCAGGATTTATTGGTTCGCACCTCGCTCACGTGCTCCTGGCGCGCGGAGATGAAGTCATCGGCATCGACAACGTCAACGACTACTACGATGTAAACCTGAAAGAAGCCCGCCTGGCCCGCCTCAAGCCGCATCCCGGCTTCACCGAGATACGCGTCGGCCTGGAAGAGCGTGAGGCGATCAACCAGGCCTTTGCGGAACATCGGCCACAGCGGGTGGTCAATCTCGCGGCCCAGGCCGGCGTGCGTTATTCACTGACCAATCCGCACGCCTATATCGACGCCAATCTGGTGGGATTCTGCAACATCCTGGAAGCCTGCCGCCATCACGACGTGGAGCATCTGGTGTACGCCTCCAGCAGTTCCGTCTACGGCGCCAACACCTCCATGCCCTTCTCCGTGCACGACAATGTCGACCACCCGGTCAGCCTCTACGCCGCGTCGAAAAAAGCCAACGAATTGATGGCCCACACCTACAGCCATCTGTATGGCCTGCCCACCACCGGTCTACGGTTCTTCACGGTCTACGGCCCCTGGGGACGACCGGATATGGCTTTGTTCCTGTTCACCAAGAGCATACTCGAAGGAAAACCCATCGATGTGTTCAACCACGGCAAACACCAACGTGACTTCACCTACATCGACGACATCGTTGAAGGTGTCGTCCGCACCCTGGACAAAATAGCCGAGCCCAATCCGAATTGGAGCGGCGACGCGCCGGACTCCGGCACCAGCAAGGCACCCTACCGGCTTTATAACATCGGCAACCATCAACCGGTGGAGTTGATGCGCTTCATTGAAGTTCTCGAGGATTGCCTGGGGAAGAAGGCCGAAAAGAACTTTTTGCCCATGCAACCGGGCGATGTTCCAGCCACCTATGCCGATGTGGACGATCTCATGCGCGACGTCGGTTATGCCCCGAAAACCACTATCGAATCAGGGATCGCCCGTTTCGTCGACTGGTATAAAGGGTATTTCGGCCAGGCATGATTACAGCCGCGCACCGAGCAGAAGAAAATCTCCCGCCTGTCCCGGTAGTCGGCTTCGCTGCGTGGAGCGGAACCGGGAAAACCACCTTGCTGGCCCTCCTGATTCCCTTGCTCAAGAGCCAGGGATGGCATGTGGGGCTGATCAAGAAAAGCCACCACGACTTCGAGATCGACCAGCCCGGCAAGGACAGCTACGTCTTGCGTAAGGCGGGGGCCTCGCCGGTAATGCTGACATCGTCCCACCGCCGGGCGATCATCACCGAGCACGACGATATCCGCGAGCGTAGCCTGAGCGAAGAACTCGATTTTTTCGACTCGACCGGCCTGGATCTGATACTGGTGGAAGGGTACAAACAGGAAAAATTTCCCAAGATCGAATTGCATCGCCCCGAATTGAGCAAACCCTTGCTGTTCTCAGACGACGACTCGATCATCGCCATCGCGAGCGATGCTGAACTGCCGGTCGCCCCCCCCATTCCGCAGCTCGACCTTAACCAGCCCGAGGCGATAGCCGCCTTCATCATTCAGACATTCCTCGCCCGATGACGCAAATTGCCGACCCCTGTGCCGAAGCGGGCGCCCGTCTGCTCACCCTCGACGCCGCCCTACACCGCATAGTAGCGAGCCTCGAGCCGCTGCAGGACCGCGAAAGGGTGGTTCTGGGTCAGGCGCATGGCCGCATTCTGGCTCAGGAGATCGTGGCGAAACTCGACATTCCGGGCTTCGCCAACTCCGCCATGGACGGCTACGCATTCCACCATGCGGATGTGCAGCAGGCGCAAACGGCAGGCTTGGAATTGTCGGGCGCATCGTTTGCCGGTCATCCCCATCCCGACGCGTGCAAACCGGGTACCTGCATCCGTATCTTCACCGGCGCGGCCTTGCCAGAAGGCGCCGATACCGTGGTGATGCAGGAAAAGGTCGAAATCGTCGACGGCCGCATGGTCCTGCACGCCGAGGTCAAACCCGGCGAAAACGTGCGGCCCGCCGGCGACGAAGCCCGTGCCGGCGCCTCCTTGCTGAAGCGCGGAAAGCGGTTGAACGCAGCCGACTTGGGCCTGCTCGCCGCGAGCGGCATCGAGGACATCTTGGTCGCCCGCAAGCTGCGCGTCGCTTATTTCTCGACCGGAGACGAACTGCGTCCCGTGGGTCGCACGCTGAGCTACGGAGAGATACACGACAGCAACCGCTACACGCTCGCCGCTCTGCTGCAAAATCCCTATCTGGAAGCACTCGACCTGGGTGTGGTCCGCGACGATCCTGATGCAGTCAAACGCACATTGATCGAAGCCTCGGAACTGGCCGATGTCATCGTCAGTACCGGCGGGGTCTCGGTCGGCGAAGCCGATTTCGTGAGCGGAGCACTGGCCGAACTGGGCCAAGTCGGCTTCTGGAAGCTCGCCATCAAACCCGGCAAGCCGCTGGCCTTCGGACAAATCGGCAAAGCCTATTTCTTCGGATTGCCCGGCAACCCGATTGCGTCCATCGTCACGTTCTGGCAACTGGTCCGCCCCGCTCTGCTCTGTTTGGCCGGCACACAAACGCCCCGCCCGGTTAGGATCAGAGCCACTTGCGAATCCCATCTAAAAAAGGCGCCGGGCAGAATGGAATTTCAGCGCGGCTATTTCCAATGCGACGACAAAGGTGACCTCACCGTCTCGATTTCGGGGCGCCAAGGTTCGCATCAACTGCTGAGCATCAGCGCGGCCAACTGCTTGATCGTCCTCCCCGCCGAAAGTACTGGCGTAGAACCGGGCGCGGAGGTCCTCATCGAACCTTTGCAAGAGCCCTGGTAAGTTTCAGGCTCTGCCGCACCATCCATTTTCCCAATCTTGAAGGAGCAAGCCATGCCCCAACCCGGCATATTGGTCACCGGCGGCGCCGGCTACATCGGCAGTCATGTCGTCAAACAGCTCGGCGAACAAGGTGAGCGCATCGTCGTTTTAGACAATCTATCCACGGGCTTCCGCGATTCGGTTTTGTATGGCGAATTCGTCGAAGGCGACACGGGCGATCTTGAACTCGTCGCCCGCATATTGAAGGAACACGGCATCGTATCGGTCCTGCACTTCGCCGCCCACACCATCGTGCCGGAATCGGTGGAAAATCCGCTCAAGTATTACGGCAACAACACCTGCAAAACCCGCAACCTGCTGCAATCTTGCCAGCAGGCGGGTGTGCAACACTTCATCTTTTCCTCCACCGCCGCGACCTACGGGATTCCACAGGACACCCGCTGCCACGAAGACACACCCACCAGCCCGATCAATCCCTACGGCACGTCCAAACTGATGAGCGAGATGATGTTGCGGGACCTCTCGTCCGCTACGGATCTGCGCCACGTCATCCTGCGGTACTTCAACGTCGCCGGCTCCGACCCGGAAGGCAAGATCGGTCAGTCGACCAGGAATGCCACCCTGCTGATCAAGGTCGCCGCCGAAGTCGCCGTGGGCAAGCGCGAAAAGCTGCTGGTGTTCGGCACCGACTACCCCACCCCGGACGGCACCGGCGTGCGCGACTACATCCATGTCAGCGACTTGGCGGATGCCCACATCCAGGCCTTGAACTATTTGCGGCAAGGAGGCGACTCGACCACCCTGAACTGCGGCTACGGCCACGGCTACAGCGTGCGCGAAGTGATCGACACGGTGAACAAGGTCAACGGCAGCCCGATCAAGGTCGAAGAACAGCCGCGCCGTGCCGGTGACCCGCCCTCGCTCGTCGCCGCAGTCGACAAGATACACCGCACGCTGGATTGGAAGCCGAAATACGACGATCTGGAAATCATCGTGCGCACCTCCCTGGAATGGGAAAAAAAACTGGTGGCTAGAAAATAATCCAGTCTACCGGTGGCCCGTGCGCAAAAAAGCGACTGATCTCTCCTGAAGCGCAGCTCGGTTAACCCCCAATCACTTACCCGTGGAAAATCGGTCAAAGCGTGGCCAGTTCCATGGCCTCGCGGGTCCTCTCAGGACTGCCGGTGGATCAGGTCGCCATGGTTGGCTGGCTGGCCGTCATACAGGGCGGGTTCCAACGCACCCAGCACGAAAACCTGTTCGGGCCGAAGGGGACACCTTCCAGCCAACGCTGCGCCGGATCGGGCAAGACCCGACCCGGACTCTACCCATCAGCGTCAATGGTCCTACGGGCCCAGCAATGGTGTGGATTGCCCAAATCCAACCCATATGACAAAATGCGTCTAGCACAGACGATGCTGGCGTAGCTCAGGTGGTAGAGCAGCTGATTTGTAATCAGCCGGTCGCGAGTTCGAATCTTGTCGCCAGCTCCATATTTATCAAGGCCTTGCATCGTTGCAAGGCCTTTTCATTTTAGGGTTGTGCTACGCTGGTGCTACGGTCTCCCGTTACCGGGAGACAGGAACCCAGCACCACAGGACAGCTCAGCAAACCCGCCCAGCAGTGTGCCATGGCAAACGCGGCGCTTTCTTTCTCACCCTCTGCAGTGTATTCAGGCAAGACGCCGACTGCTTTGGTGCGGTCTCCGCGAGGCCTCTCATCAAAGGAGGCCGCTCTGCCTTATTCAAGTGATCGTGTTTGGTGGGACAAGCACCCTCAGGTTACCTTCTTGTCCACGTACTTGCGCACATCCGCCGCCCGCCACAATGGCGCCCGGCCTACCTTGATCGCCTTGGGGAATCCGCGCTCCTGGGCTTTGCGGTAGCGCACGGTCCAGGCGGACACGCCCAGGTATGCCCCGACGCGGGCGGCGTCCCACATCTCGTCCTGGTCTTGGGCCTTGCTCAGGGCTTTGGCGACGGCCAGGTCGGCCACCTTCTGCATCAGCTCTTCCAGTTCTGCCATCGTGATCACCATGGCGGGTTCGTTTACCTTGATCATGGGCGAACCCCCAAGCTCGACGTGCTCAAAGTCCCGCACTTGACGCCGCATTCAGGCACGCCACAAGGCAGTCAGGCTGACCACTGGCTGAGGTCTCCATGCCAATGATGTCGCCGGCCCTGAACCGTTGGGCATACCGGAACAGCTCACCGTGGAATTCGAATAGATATTGAATGGTCAAAGAGACACCTCGAAATAGGTCGATAAAAGAAAAAGGTGCCGTCCGTGGCGTGGACTGCTATCCGGCAGGCGCGGGCGCAGTGGCAGTGGTGTCTCAGCCTGCCCCTGTGCTCGCCCGTCTAAATCCTGTCACCCAACAAGCGCGACAACCACTGCTAAATGGTCGCGCCTTTGTTGGTGCTCCTAAATAACCCCTTTCCGTGCTGTGAAAGAGCTATATAAACTATAGACCAAGTATAAGGTAAAACATTGCCATGCCTAATAACATTTACTTATGCTATTTAACAGCCCCGGTCATACTTTATTATGTGTAAAAATAGACTTTTTCTTAATACCTAGCAAAGACAATTTTTTACGATTTCAAAATTTTTGATAGTTACCTCGGCAGAGACGCCTTGACACCCTGAGGGCGGTTGCGCATTGCTATCCGCTATTTGAAGTCTTGTTTTTAGTTTCAGAAATTCCTCGTTTGTTATTAACCCGGACTCCAATAAATCTACCAGCTTTTCGAGCCTTTCCGTAGAGCAACTATTGGGAAGAAGGGTCGTTGCGCTAATTGTTCTATTATTGCTCTCTTCTTGCTTGGCAGACCGTTTTAGCATGATTTCGATAATGGCTTGCCATCGAGCCGCACTCTGAATTGCCGCCTGGTAGCTTGCATCAGTCCTTTTTTCAACCGGCTTTTCGCTCTTAAAGAAAACAATCTCATGAAATGGCTTTTGAACGTTATTTATTGTTAGCCTAAGCACTAGGCGGCTAGTTCTGTCTGACGTTTGAGTTGCGCCGGAAAGTCCACCAATGACAGCGCCAACACCTCCAAGCAGAAGACTGCCCGCGAGCGCCCCTCCTAGCTGCGAAGCTCTATCCGTTTTTGTGGTGGTGACACCGTCTTCCATAAGCTCGGAAGATAGTACGTCATCGGCCTGTATTACCTCTAATGTAATGTCATCGCCGTCTAAGATTATGAGGCAAACTGTTTTTCGAACCTCATCAAAAGCCAGTCCGGTTTTGCTTATAATGGAAAAGTAATAATCGGTTAAAGAGAAGTCAGCAAGATTTTTTAAGTTTTGCTCAATAACATGTACGAGATGCTGGGCTTTTTGAGCTCTCTTATTCCAACGCGAAACCCCTATAGCGCAATATAAACCTAGAAATAGGCCAACACCTGCCATTATTAAATGCCTATCGGCCTCCGATGCTGAAGATTCAAAAAGCCAAAACCAAGCAGCAATTGCCCCAACTCCAATTAAAGCCCCTGTCACAAAAATGAAGAATAACAGTAAGACGTTTGAATCAACGACGTTGCTATCTGCTAGCGTTTCTCGGCTATAAGGGGCTGGAGCAGAAGCTGAAACACCTACAGGAAGGCTATTCGTTTCACCCGGTTCGATAGAGCCTGTACTGTCGATTTGAGGGGCACTTGACAGTGCAACTACTTTTTTGCCCTCATTAGGTTCAATTGCTAGGCCCGTGCCCTCTTGTCTATTCCGTATGCGATTAGCTAAACCAGTGTCATACCGCCCCCGTTTTTCCGGGGAAGACAAGACACGGTAAGCGTCCTGAATGACGGTTTTTAGGAGTGGAGCATCCGGATCACCAGCCTCATGCCGGTGATCGACTTCCTTGAGCCTCTTAACGTAAGCGGCTTTAATGTCGTCAGCAGTGGCCGTCTGCTTGACTCCAAGAAAGGTATAGAGGGTCTTCATAGGGCAATTTATCTCCGCGCTGCGCGATGAGTACTCGATGGACTGTGATGATGAAAAACCCGCACTTGGCGGGTTTCTATGGGGCGTTCGATCAGGCTAGTAGTTCCTTGCCCGCGTCCGGTTGATGATGACCTGCGGGCTGGCCTGGGCGCCACTCTTGGAGTAAATCAACTCCTGCTGCCGTTGTAATGCCTGTATTTGCTGCTGTCGGCTGCCTGGGTCACCGATGCCTGAACTGGACAGCCGCTCGATGTCGCGCTCGATCTGCTTCAACTGCTGTTTGTCGCTGTAGCTAAGACCAGGCTGCTGCACGGGTTGAGGTGCATATTGCGGCACTGGTTGCGGCGCGTAGTTAGACCCTTCAATATCCCCACCGATGCGCCGGCGTGTCTCTTGCTCCATTTCGCGCTGCACGGCCAAGTCACGCATCTGACGGCGGTAATCCATCTCTTCGTCATAGGTAATCGTTTTTTCAACCTCGGCGCCAGCCGGGGGCGGGGTCTGCGTGTAATGCAGGGTGCCGCTCTTATCTGTCCACTTGTACATCTCGCCTGCCAGAGCCTGCCCGGAAAAGGCAAGCAACAGAATCAATCCACGTTTCATGACTTTCCTCCTAATAGGTGATCGGGATTTTTCCCATGCGGAAAATAACAAATCGGCGGGTTGCTGGGTAGTTTTTACCTTGTCGATGGAAATGCCTATAGCGATGTTCGTCGGTACACTTTTCGCCCGCCGTTGACAACTCGGCACGGACGCTCCAGGCAATACGCCGGCCGCCACCTAGGCGCGCCTCACCCCACGCCAAGGCCCTCGCTGTGGGCGAGAGGCTCAGCGCTGTTAGCGCAGCCCTGAGCCTTTTTGCATTTACGGTTTGCGGTACCTGCCTCAAGCATTACCGCGCACGCCTTTGAGCGATAAAAACCTCGCTATGTGCGCCGGGGTAATACCTCTTTCGATAGTTAAACAACAACGCCCCACCAGCGCAGCAGATTATGGGTGCTCTGACTGATATGGGATTTAATGTAGGTTTTAGGCAGCGGGCCAAGCTCCCACGCTTCGAGGAAGGCATACTTACATGCCGTTCTCAATTCGTCCGGGCTCTGAGCCCGAAGCCCCGCTTTCACGTGATGAACCACGTCTACATATTTGTCAGGGTCTGGCGCGCGCCTCAGTATTAGCGGGACGTCTTCCAAGTAATCCCGCGCGTTTCGGCGGTCGCCTTCGTCTGCTGCGGTAAAAACGGTGTTCAGCGAGAGAAGAACAGTGATGTGAACATCTTTTGATGTGTATATCATAGTTAATACTTCCTGTATTAAGGTGGGGTTACCACGTTTCCTAAGTGTGTTGGTGCCTCGCCATTGGCGTGGGCATTGGGTAGCCGGCCCTATTCCTCGGCGGCCCCTCCTGCATTAGACGTTGGCTCCAGGCACTCAGCATCGTGCTGTTCAACCATGGCCAGCAGCGGGATACCGACTCGCAGAATCTCGCGCGCAGCCGCTATTCGCACCTCCGCCCGCGATGACATCAAGGACTCATCTAAGACCCGTAGCGCCTCGACAGTCATCGCAGGCAACCTACGCATCAGCTCGTACCTCGCGCGCTCCAAAACGGCTTGCAACTCGTCCTGAAACTCTCGACGGTTGACCAATGTTGACGCGTGCCATCTGCTAGTGCCGGTGGCCCTTGCAGCACTGGCAATTGTCCTCCCCTCAGCAATCATGTGCAGTAGGCGCTCTTGGCGAACTGATAGTGCGGGTTTTCGAGGGTTCGGCGTTTCTTCAAAGGTTTGAGAGTGTCTTTCCATGTGATGTACGCTCCATAGTTGAGAATTAACGAAGGGGCCGGGTGTCCCCTTCGAATTGAAATCGGGTATTGCCGTGCACGGCAAACGGCAATACCTATATATGGTCTGCCGTTTGCCGAGCATATATCTGATATAGGTTTTTGGTACGGCAAACGGTTTGCCGCGTTGCCGCGCACGAATCTATATGTAGTATAGGGTTTTGCACGGCAAGCCGTTTTGCCGTGCTTGCCGTGCATGCCGTTTTGCCGAGCACCCACCATCAGGGTTTCACCAATAGCATGTCGTGGGGCCGATGTGCGGCGGCAGACCTTCGAAACAACCCAG
This sequence comes from Methylococcus sp. EFPC2, assembly GCF_016925495.1. Taxonomy (NCBI): domain Bacteria; kingdom Pseudomonadati; phylum Pseudomonadota; class Gammaproteobacteria; order Methylococcales; family Methylococcaceae; genus Methylococcus; species Methylococcus sp. EFPC2. The sequence continues at coordinate 2,041,562 of NZ_CP070491.1, forward strand.
TCAGCCCGCCAGCCGCCTTTAACCCCAGCTTACCGCTTTGGATGCCCAGCGTTATCAGCTCGCGTAAGGATTTCTGCCCCATGCCCAGCGTGCCGGCACGGCCTGCATGCGCTTTTTCGAAAGCCGCCCGGGTAAGCAGGGCATCTTGCGCCATCGTCCAGCCGACAAGATCAACCACAGCATTGAGCGCCGTCATGTTGTTAGCGGCAGGTTGCAGGCTCACACCGCGAAGGTAACCGCCTGGCACGCGCTCGAGCCAAATAGCGTCACGGGGCGGTAAGTGGTTGCATTTTACCGAGGCCAATTGTAGGTATTTCGAAGGGTCGTCCCCTCTTGGACACAAGCCGGCATTGATGTCTGCGTCATCCATCCTACTCAACTGCAGAACGTGCCGCATGGCGTCGACTATGGCACTAGCCCCGCGTGCGCTGGCCTGATTCCGTGAGTTGTTCGTCGTCGCCCCCTTGGACACATGGTGTGCCGTCACGACGCAAACCCCGGTTTCCTTGCGGATGCGTTCCAACAGGGAAACTAAGAATGTCATATGGGTTTGGTTGTTCTCCTCGCCCATGTGCAGCCTTGCGAGTGGTTCGATAACGAGTAGGTCCGCCTCGGACTCTTGGACCAACTCAATAACCTCCTGTAAAAACTGCCCCTCCCGTGGCTCCCCTCGCTGCACGGTCATGATGTGAGCTTGCCGACCCGATAACGGAAATAGACGCAAGTTTTGAGTAAGGTGGGCTTCCATCTCGCTTTCGCGGCGTAACCGCTCCGGTTCCGGCAAGTCTGCAAACGATTTTTGCATTTCCCTAACAACTTGCCGAAGACGACGGTGTGTGTCCCCTATGTGGTCTTCCAAAAAGATACCTAGGGAGTTCAAACACTGTGCGCCCATTGGCACAACATCAAACCAAGGTAACCCGGTGGCGGCCGACGAGAGTAATTGGAGAAGCACTTGAGACTTACCAGCACCTCCAGGAGCGATAACGCCGGTAATGTCGTCGACTCGAAGGACATCCGGCACGATGAACCTCTGCGGTGCCGGCACCTCTTTGAGCATCCATTGCACCTCCCCAACCTTGAGCGACAAGCCCTGCGCTCTCTCAGGGAGCACATGGCACGCAGTGGCCAATACCTGACGTACTTTAACCAGCCCATCGGCCTTGAAAATGTCCGCAATATCGAGCTTGGGGTTGTCCGGGTGTCCTGCCGGCCCTTCTACGGTAAAGTCGGCGAGGCGTACTTGAGGTATCCGCTGGGCTTGCTCAGTGGCCTTGGGCATGTAGTCCCGATCGACCACCCAAATGATAGGACGGGTAGGGTCTTGCCTGAGAAGAGTGCGCGTTGCGGACTCGAAGTTCGACGTACTGCCCACTGCCATGGCCTGCGCCGTCAGCAGGACGCCATCTGGGCCTGATTCATGCGGGTGTTGATGCTTAGGCAAGGCAGCGCTGGCAGCAAGTTTATTCCCCGCACTTTCGACTAGGTAAGTAGGCAAGCTGTACAGGTCCCCCTGATACCGCTCCTTGGTGGAGCTCCACCCAGCCCCCTTGACGTTCGAACCCGGTACAAACTTCTTTCCTTCGGCGCTGCCAGGCGGCGGCACCTTTTGGATTGCTGAGATGCAACCATCGGCAAACCGACGGTACGGTAGCCAAGTGCACCCCTCGTCGTCCACTTTGAATTCATCGTGAGGTGTTGTCAGTAGGCATTTGTCCTCGAAATACGGCGAAGGGTGCCCGCTGGGCAGAGCCTCGTACTCTTTAATCTGCTTGCGAAACTCCGGACTCGGCTGAAACTCGGACCCCTCCCACTCGTCGTCCTCGGCAATGCCGGGATAGGTTATGCCTTCGCGCTGTGCGTAACTATAAAGAGTTCCCAGGGTTACCCCGCCGGGCTTCTCCTTGAAGCTCTCATAGCGCTGCCGGACTGCGCGCTCGTCGAATTTATCCGGGCACCGCTGTGAAAATGCGACGACCAATGCCGCACCATCGTACCCGTGCTCATGTTCTCCGCTGTGTATAGCCATTAGCACCGACAGCCAAAGGCTGTAGTCCGTGGCGTATTCGATGGGCAGGTGTTCTAGGATGTGGGCGATTTGATCGCCTTTGGTTGTGTTACTCATGCCGGTTTTTCCTTATCCGGTTGAGCATGTCCGCGATGTGATAGTATTACGTCACCCGCGGTCCATGCGGGGTTGCTGATATTTGCCGGCCTCGTGCCGGCATTTTTATGGTGTGGCCTAAGCGGCCTGTTGGGTACGGGCGGCTAGAAACGCTTCCAGGTCGCTTTTCCGGTACCGAACCATGCGTCCTACCTTGATGAACGGCAGGGGATACCGCTTGGTGGATCGCCAAACGGCCAGCGTATCCACGGCGATGCCGCCGAGATATTCACCAGCTTGCTGGGGCGTTAAGAGGATGTTGCCGAGAGGTTCGGCGGGGTTGAGTGCGGGGGTTGCGTGTGACATGGCTTAGGCCTCCGTTGCCTTCGAGTGATCCGAGGTCAAACATTAACATCCGCTGTTAAGCTTCGTCAACTTCGCGCAAACACCCAGTCAGGCTAGCTCTCGGCCAACTATTTCTGCTAAGGCTTCGTCGCGCCTACGCCGCCAGTGGTGCCCGTTGAACGTTCGGCGCTCCGGCTTGCCGCGCCTTCCACAAGTCGTAGGCGGCTTGCTGGGCTATCCATAGATCGGCCCGGCCGCCGTTCTCCGGCCCTAGCCAGCCTTCCAGGCGCAGCGCCATTTCGGGCGAGATCGCCGCGTGACCGTTCAGCACTCTCGACAATGCCGCGCGCGTCACGTTGAGCTGTGCGGCGGCTTGCGTCACGTTCAAGCCCAAAGCGGGTAGAACATCTTCCCGTAGCGTTTCGCCAGGGTGCGGCGGGTTGTGCATTCGTGCCATGGTCAATACCTCTCTCAGTGGTAATCCTGGTAATCGACGAGGATCGCGTCTTCACCTTCGAACGTAAACGTTACACGCCAGTTGCCATTCACCGAAATAGTGTAATGTCCGGCAAGATCGCCGGACAGCGTGTGTAACCCCCAGCCCGGTACGTTCATATCGGCTGAGCATGTGGCCGTATCAAGTCGTGCCAGTTGTCGCCCCAGCTTGGCGGCGTGGTGGGGCTGTATGCCGGCTTTGCTGCCTGTCTCGAAAAAGGCCTGAAGTCCTTTATGCCGGAAGGTCTTTATCATGCTTCAAGTGTATAGCGTAGCGTTGCAGTTATCAACCATTGTAAACGGTTCATCCTTTCCGCTTCTTTAACGGTACAACCTCGGCGGATTCTTTCAGCCCGCCAGCGGCCAGTATCGCACTGGTCGCACGCTCTACCGACTCCCTGACTGGATCCAAGTCCAGTTGTGCATAAACCGCCGTGGTGCTGGGCGACTTGTGATTCAGGCTCTTGCCTACGATGACCAGCGACGCGCCGGTCTTGGCCTGCCAACTGCCCAAGGTGCGGCGAAGATCATGAATGCGTAGATTGTCGATGCCTGCCCGCTCCAACACACGCGCCCATGCCTTCTTAGGCTCGATGAGATGCCCAGTCGCGCCCGTGCCGGGGAACACCCACGGCGAATCGCAGCCTTGCCGGCCCTTGAGAATTTCCACTGCTTCCGGGGTGAGGGTCACGGTCTGCGGTTCGCCGTTTTTCGTGGTCGGTATGCGCCACTCGGCACGCTTCAGATGGATATGCTTCCACTGCATTTCTTGGACGTTAGATCGCCGCGCGCCGGTCAACAATGCCAACAAGAAGAAGTCCCGCAGGGAGGTGTTCGGCTCATCGGCCAGTGCTTTGAAGAAGGCCGGCAACTCATCGGACAGCAAGAAGCGGTTGCGCGGGTTCTCGGGAAACTTATTAATGCCGTGCGCCGGGTTGGCTCCCTTGAATAGCTTCCGCTCCGCCGCGTAGCCGAACAGGCTGGACGCCAGAGCGATGACACGGTTCGCCGTGGTGGGGTGTTCCTTGCCTATTTCCGCGTGCAGTTTGCCAAAGTCCGTGTCTTTGAGCTGCGACAGCTTACGCTTTCCCCACTTGCCCAAGTACAGGCCGAAGTCATAGCGATACGATCGCTTGGTCTTCTCCGAAAGGAACGCGCCCCGTTTGTTGCGGCGATGCTGCAAGAATTCGTCGAACAGTTCTTGCAGGGTGGTTTCGGTCTTGAGCGCACGGGCGTCACTGTTCGGGTTGATTCCCTGGACGATCAGCGCATTCAGTCGAGCCACCTCCTTACGGGCCTGCTCGATGGTCATGTCGGGGAACTTGCCCAAGGTGACGCGCTCAGGCTTGCCGCTTATTCTGCGCTGGATAAAAAAAGTCTTGCTGGTACTGGTGACGCGAAGTTGAAGCCCGCCCGCGTTCTTGTGGGTGTCGTGATAGATGATGCGTTCACCAGCGCCGGCAGGTGGCAAGGCATCCAATTGCGGCTTAGTGAAGCTGAATCGAGTGGGGTCGTTCATGGCCTGCTCCGGCGTTGCGGGGTCGTGCTACATTGGTGCTACGCTTTCCGTGAAATTAAGGCTAAATTCGTGTAGCACCGTTAAGCTCAGAGTAGGCTAAACGTATTGATTTGTAAAGTATCGTTAAGGTTAATAAATCAGCAGAAAATAGCGGGCCGTCAAATTTGTAATCAGCCGGTCGCGAGTTCGAATCTTGTCGCCAGCTCCAATAAATTCAAGCCCTTACGAGCAATCGAAAGGGCTTTTTTATTGGTCTCCATAGATTTCTCCATAGAAATCAGGCGTTTTTTTGCTCATCTCACTCTTCTGTAGAGGGGCGAACTATAGGCAGGGATAGGTCGTAAATGTCGAGCATGGCCTCCTTTTTGTGTCCGCTGGCGTGTTGCTTGTAGGCCCGGGTTCCTGGCTTGTCGGCGATGCCCTTCCTTTTCAGGTCGTGCAATGCAAAGCGGTCTGCTTCAGCTTTCCCGCCGTCTGCTTATTCACCGTGCTGCAGCAGCGCGCTCGTCACCTCTTGGCGCGGATGGACGGTCGCGACTAAAGCGACGTGTGCGATAGGACGGCACTCAGTGGCCGGCCGTCGAGCGCTTTTGCGTTCCGGTCAGCAGGAAACCGTGGTCACTTTGGCGGCCTCTGACACCGCCCGCCGTCGGGCCGAGGCTGTCGGCCCAAGTCCCGCATCACCCCAAAACCCGGGCGTCAGTACAAGTAGCGCGGCTTAACTTAACCGTATTGAGTGGGTTAGGGGCAAGAAAAAACTTGGGGTTACCATATGCTGGCCTCCCCTCACTATTCGTCCAGCGCGCGGAACCAGTCGGTCAACTCGCGCGTGTCGCCCAGATCGCAGAGACGGCGGTCGATGGCGTCCTGGTTACCCCATACCACCTCGCCCCAAGCGCCGCCGGCCACGCGCGATTCGATGTCCTTGCAATAAAGTCCCTGGTCACGCTGGACGTAGAATCCGTACGTGCGGCACGCCACCGGGCGGTGAGCGTAGACCCGGCAGGCCCCTGCCGACCGGTCCAACAGCGGACAGACAATAGGGCGTGAGGATTGCTCGGCTAGTGCGGCGATCTCCTGGTCGATTTCACGAAGTTGTGCCGGGGGCAGCGCAGCCAGTCCCTCCCGCAGCAATTCCCATTCCGCCAGAGTGAGCCGCGGCACTTCGGCGAGCCGTCGGCAACAGCCGTCGCAGCCCAGGCGACATAGCCAATCAAGATGTTCGCCCCGGATGGCCCGTACGCGCGCTTCAATATCGGCTTGGATTTGGGAGAGTGTGTTCATCGTGCTATCCGGTCTCGCTATTTTAACCACGCTTTGAAAAACCTATTGAGGGAGCCCCTCGTTGTGGTGCCACCAGGAACGACTCCGGAACCCTGCTCGAACTCAATGTGCTATCCGGACGAGCCACCGGAGGTTGGTGTTGCGCAGCCGCCGGACCCGGCGTTCGGTTACGGAGGCCGAGCCTTGTTCCTCTGCGATCAAGCTTAGGTGCTCTCTTAGCCGTGATGAATCCCTGCCGTTTATCCGGACTCGATGACATCGAATTGCAGTCCGCTCGAGCCCTCGCCACGGCCCGGCTGCTTGCGCCGCCCGACCCACAAATGGCTTGAGCCGTTGCTCCACCGGACATATTGATAGGACCGGGTGACCCGCGAGCCCTCGCGAGGGACTTCCTCGTCATGCAGCAGCAGCTCATTGCCGGGGGTCAAGATCCGGCCTTGCGGTTCCTGCAAACCGTGCATGCCCTCGGTATCCACGTGCGGGAGTGCCGCACGCTTCAAGCGCATGGAGGTTCCCTTCCGCACCGGCAACAGCGGGACCCAATAGTCCGGCACGGTAGTGCCGAGCCGGTAGCGTAACGGCGCCCCGGACTTGCGTTCCACCGGGATCGCCTGATCCTGCCGGCTCAAGGCCTGCTGGTAGGCCTCGTAGCGATCCAGGGGGCGTCCTGCCGGACCCTGCACCACGCGTTCCACGGCCCAGGCGACGTTGGCCATCTCGTCACGCAGGAAGTGCACGTCTTCCAGGGGCGAGCCCTGGAGTCCGGCGCCCAAGGCCGGTGCCAGGAAGAACAACCGGGGATCCGCCTGCGACAGGGTGAAGGCCTGCCAGGGCGAGGGGGCCGGGTCGGTTTCGCTGGCATGGGGAAACAGCAGCTGCTCGCCGAAGCTGTTGGTGACGGTGAGCGAGCGGACCCGGCACAGGGAGCCGACGGCCAGTTCGAGGGGCAGCACGAACCAGTCGTTGCCGAACTCCAGGGCGAAGTCCAGCAGCAGGCGCCGCGCCGCATCGCCCGGCTGGGCCTCGATCCGGGCGAAATTGATGCGGCCGTCCTCGAACTCCCAGAAGCGTGGCGCGGGCATGCCGGGGTAATCCACCGGGGCGGGCAGAAAGGCCCGGCTGGACAGGACGAAGTCGGGGGCTGCACCCAGCGAGGCACCCGGCCGGCCGGTGAAGGCGTGCCAGTCGAGGCGGCCTTCCTGGTACTCCGGCGCCGCCAGCACCACTTCGCCGTCGGCCAGCGCGCCAGCCACCGCAAACTCGTATTCGATGCGCTCGGGAACCCACGCCTCGGCCTGTTCGACGGCCGGGCCGAAACGCTCCCCGTGCCAGGCCAGCCAGGCTTCGAGGGTGGCCTGCAAGCGGGGCCGGTCGGCCTCGGCCACGCCGCCGAACGGGGCTTGCTGGAACAGCTCCTGCCAGCGTCCGTCCGCGATCAGGGGGGCCAGCCGGGAACGCAGGGCGGTGCCGTCCACCACCCGGCCGGCGACCACGCCGAGAAAGGCGCGGCTGTCGCCGTCCGCCGCCGGGTCGGCCGGCGCCAGTCCGAAACCGGCCGCCAGCAGCGGGGCGCGCAGGCCGCCCAGGCCCGTGCCGGCCAGCAACCGCAGCAGGTGCAGGCCGGATTCGGCGGCAGCCCGCCAGTCGGGGATCCCGGCGGCGATTACCGGTTCCCGCTCCACCAGGGTCTCCAAGGGAAGCGCACCCGGCGCATAAGGCCGAGCGCCCAGCCCGGCGGCCTCGGAGCCGGGCCGATAGAGGCTCAGAGGCGCCGCTTCGTAACGGACCCGGGCGGCGACCGGCGAGCCGGCGTCCTCGCCCTGGAACTCCCCGAGCTGCCACTGGCGTGCCAGCAACCACAGGGGGTCGTGGATGCGCGCCTGCAGGCCGTCCCGGAGGTCCGGCGCATCGGTGCTGACGGTGATCTGTGCGGTGTTGGCCATGCTGCTACTCCGATATCCTAAAGGTTAGGCGCCGGCCTCTGGCCGCGCCCGGGTTCCAAGTTTGCCGGGTGCTGCTAGGTGCCCGGGCCGAAGTCGATTCCGGCAAGCACCACGGCCGATGCTTCCGATCCCTCCGGAGCGGCGTCCGCCAGGGCGGCGGCGACCTTGCCGACGCAGTCCCAGGTGGTGCGGCCGTCCCACAGGGTGAAGGCCATGCCGTCAACCGACTTGCCTTCCAGGTCGAGCAGGCGGGCCGGCACCTCCAGCCGCAGCCAGCACCCGGCCGGCGGCAAGGGGCCCATGGGCTGACGGCTGGCGCTGCCGTCTATCCCCCACGGCAGCAGATTTTCGCCCCAGTAGGCGCGATGTTCCCAATCGCCGGAATGCCACTGCAGCATCAGCTGGCGCGGCGGATCGCGCGGATCGAGATAGACGTGGGCGAACAGCCGGTCGCCGACGCCGATGGGCAGTGGCTCGGTGGCGCCGCGGAAAAAGTGCTGGTGCATGCCGGCGAGCCCCCGCGACTGGTGGGCGGCTCTGCCGGACAAGGGTTTCGGATCCAGCCGCACCCAGTTCCAGTCGTCGCCGCCGTCGGTCATCAGGATGGCTCCTTCCGGGAGCGCATCGTCGATCCACACCGTCTCGGTACCCGGCGGCGCCGCCGCCCGCAGCTTGGCCAGATCCAGGGTCTCCCGCAGCACGCCGGTCAGGCTGTCCAGGTCCCACACCGCGCGCCCGTCTGCCGGCACCGCCAGCAGCAGCGTCTGGGGCGGGGCGCTGTTGGGCTGGTCGTAGTGGAAGCTGAGGCCGGTGGTTTCCCGCTCGCTCGGCACCACCTCGGCCCATTCGTCGATCATGAGGCCGGCCAGCGCCTGATCGAAGTGCACCGGCGCCAGGGGGGCGTGGGCGACCAGCGACAGCCGGCCGCTGGGGAACGGCTGGCCTGGCGCCACCGCCAGGCCCACCCAGCGGTCGCCGGGCGCATAAGGGATTTGCCCCACTGCCAGCGCCAGCGCGGCGCTGCCCAGAGCTTCGCCGTAGGTCAGCGCCGTGCCGAGCCGTGCCGCCCCGTCGCGCACGCAGGCGAGGCGCTGGAACCAGCCGACCGCCGCCAGGGGATCGCCGCCCTGCAGCGTGAGGCTGGCGGCGAAGCTGGGGCCGAGCTCGGCGGCGTTGGCGGCGGACAGCCGAGGCAGGACCCGGAAATCGGCGCCGAATACCTCTTGCAGCCGGCCCAGCTCATGGTCACGGCGGGCTTCAGAGCTCGCCGCCGCGGCATCGAAGGCGGCCGTGCGCTGGGCGATCCGCTCCAGTCGGCGGGCGGCCTCGCGCGCCACCGAACGGCCCTGGGCGATCAGTTCGGCCACGGCGTCCGGGGCATTTCCCACCAGACTGACGGGTGCGGCGCCCTGGATGCCGAAATGGGCCAGGGCCAGCAGCGCGTCCCGCAGCGGTTCCGGATCGGTCGCCGGGGTAGCCGCATCGCTCGCGGGCAGTGCCGCTTGCAGAGTCTGCACGGCCTGTTGCAGCGACACGGCCGCGCGGTCGGCGCGCTGCGCCAGCTCCGCCAGATCCAGTCCCGCACCGGGGACCGTCCCCGGCGGCGCCAGGTCGCGGGCGTCGATGGGGCGGGCGCCGGCCAGCAGTTCCCGCACGGCCCGGCAGACCTCCAGCAATTCGCCGACGCTGACCACCTCCGCCCCCCACTCCGGCGCCCGCCCGAAGGCCAGGCGCAGCTCGGCCTCCGCCGGCACCGCGGCGGGCCGCTGGCGCATCAGCAGCAGCGCCAGCCGCTGTTCCAGCTCCGAACGCTGGGCCCGGTCGCCGCCAGTCGCCAGGTAGACGGCATCGAGGGGTGACAGCCGCAGGGCGGCCAGATCGATTTCGACCGCGTGCAGAAGGCGGTCGCCCTGCCGGTATTCGGCGCGGCAACGCACCCGCTGAGGCGGCGGCAGCAGCGCCGCAGCCCAGGCGTTGAGCAGCGGCTCGGCGCCGGCGCGCACCTGGAGCGCGTCGACCAGCCAGGCCGCCGGCGCGGCACCGGCGTCGGCGGGGAACAGCGTCACCAGCCGGTGGGTCAGCGCGCTGCCGGTACGCGGGGTCCGCATCACCTCCAGTTCCGGCGGCGGCGCTGCGCCACTGGCGATGGCGTCCAGGGTGGCGCCCGAACGGAGCGGATTGCCCTGCACGATCTGGTGGACGCTCTCCGCCACCACCGCGTCACCCACCGCGTCGACCAATTCATCCAACGCCCGCAGCCGGGCGTCGAGGGCCAGGAAGTCGGGGCTGCCGGGCGCGGGGAAGCCCAGCGCCTCGTCGCCGAACGGGATGGTGGTGGCATCCCAGGGCGTCTGCGGCAAACTCCGGCGCAGCGCCGCCTTCCAGCGGCGGTGCAGTTCCAGCCCGTCGACCACCTGGGTGGCGGCCAGGGATTCGAGAGCCTGCCGCCACTGCTTGTTGAGTTCGTCCGCCAAGGCGGAGCGGGCTTCCGCCAGGGCCACCTCGGCCGGCTCCTCCTGGTCGGCGAGCTGCTGGTCGAGGGCCTGCACCGCGCCGTCGTGCTCCGCCGCCAGCGCCCGCAGTGCGGGGATCGCATCGGCCCGGCCGGGATCGTCGAGCCGGGCGATGGCCGCCTGGGCCAGGCTGCGGGCATTAAGGCCGTCGGCGCCGGCGGCGAGCCGGGCCCGCAGCGCGACAGTCCTTTGATGGGCGACGCCCTGGGCGGTGGCGCGCTGCGATAACAAGGCCCGCAGCTGGCCTTCCCAGGGCGCCATCTCGGCATTGTCGACCAATTCGATCCGGTAGCGGGCGGTTCCCGTCACCCGGCTCAGCGGCTGGGTGCCGCGCTGTTCGGCGATGGCCTGGTCAAGGGTGGCGACGGCGTCGGCCGCTTCCTGCGCCTGCCGCTCGAAGGCGGCGATATCGGCGAGGTCCCGCTGGTAGCTCTCCCGCTCGGCCTCCACCTGAGCCAGCCGTTCGCGGGTCCAGCGCGCCCGCTGGGCGGCTTCCTCGCGCTGCCGGCGCAGGGCGTCGATCCGCTGCCGGGTCTGTTGTGCCTCGGCCAGCCGCTGGTAGGCCGCGGTCAGCTGGTCCCGCTGTTTCAGGCCGGCGAGGGTGCGAAAACGGTGGATGTAGCGATCCAGGCCCTGCTCGTGCAGCTCCCGCTCGAAACGGTAGCCCAGCAGGGCGCCCAGGGGCTGGCCCTGGCGGACCCCGTCCAGCAGCCAGAGGGCGCGGTGCACCCGCTGCGACGACAGGTCGACGGCGAACGGGCTGTCGTCCCCCTCGGCGCGCCGGGCTAGATAGCCGCTGCGCAACACGGCGATGGTGGCGGCCTGGGCCAGGGAGGGGGCCTGCACATGGCCCATGTTGGCGGGCGAGCGGTACAGCGGACCCCGCACCCCCTCCGGCAGCGGAACGACTTCCTGCAGGGGCGGTGCCGGCCGCAGATCTTCCAGCCAGCCGTAGCCCCCCAAGCGGATCCCGGTGGGTTCGTCGTGGCGCAGTTCGGCCAGGCGCCGCGCCGCCAGGGAGGTGGCCCAGGCATCCAGCCGGTAACTGGCGAGGTCCAGGGTCTCGGCCATGAGTAGCTGGCGGATCGCCTGCGGCAGGTTCCTGAGCGGGGCCTCGGCCGGTTCCGCCACTTGTTGCAACAGCCGTTCCTCCAGGGTCGCGGCGGACAGCTCGCGGGGTTCGCCGGCGGCGTCTTGCTGCTGCAGCCGGTAGCCGCAGCCGACTCCGCCGTGCCGCAGCATCTCGACCGGTTCGGCGTGGCCGGCCGCGCTGGCGGCGCCGGCGGCGAGCCGGGCCCGGCGCTGGCGGCCGCCCCGCCACCAGTCGGCCAGGCCGGTTTCCGGCGCCTGAGGGCCGGAACCGGTCCAGCGGGTCGTGACGGCGGCCGGCAGCACGCCGTAGGGCTGGTTACCGATCCGCAGGGTGGGCAGCGGGCCGCGCGCCCGCACATAGTCGGCGAAGTGGTCTCGCAGGAATTCCGCCGAACCGGCGCGGCTCAGCTGGCGCAGCAGCGGGCTGTCCACGATGCCCCACAGCGCCGCGTTGAACGCGCCGGCCTGAGCCTGTTCGCTGCCGTCCGCGCCCGCCACTCCGGCCAGGGCCGCCGCCGCCAGCCCCAAGGCAGCGGCGGCGAGGGCGCCGTCGCTGCCGGGCGGCGGTACCTGAGGCGGCGTGCCATAACCTCCCGCCTCGGCGTCCGCCCCGGCGCGGTAGCCGGAGGCAAGCTCGGCGGTATTGTTGGTCGGCAGGTCCTGGGCGATCAGCGCCAGGCCGTCGCTGTAGCGGTGGGCGTCGAGCAGGCCCGCGAGCCGGGCTGCCGAGCCGGCGGCGTCCAGGGAGGCTTTGATGCCCACCACCAGCAGCCGGTCCAGACCCTGCCGCGCCAGCTCGTCGCCGAGAGGAATCCGCAGCGCCATGCCGGCGTCTTCAGCGGCGGCGAAATCTACCATCCAGCGCATACCCTGGTCGATGGCGGGCATCTCGTCGCTTTCCAGGGAGTCCAGCGAAGGCGACGGGCCTACCGCCAGCTCGTCGCCGACGGGCTTGCTCCAGCCGGTGACCACCGCGGTCTCGCCGCGATAACCGATCGCCACCCAGCGATCCGGCAGCACCGCCGTGTGGGGGGCGCGGCTCCAAGCCGCCGGCCGGCGCGCCGGGGCGGCCGGCGCGGCCGGGTCGAGGGCGCGGGCGATCCAGCCGGCGCGGGCGGCGCCGAAACGGTCCGCCAGCTGGCGCCAAGCCGCCGCCCGGCTGGCGCCGGAAGCGACCTGCTGCCAGAAATGCCGGCCCCAGCTCTCCTCCTCCTCGGTCAGCCCCGGTTCGTGGCTGTCGACGTGGATGTCGTCGGGATAGACACGCACCCTCAGCTCCGTACCTCCCTGGGGCGCCGCGGCGAAGCGGGTCTCCAGGCGCACCGGCAGCAGCAGCAAGGGATGGACGGTGGCGACCTGGCCGGCCGTGGCGTCGGTGCCCAACAGCCGGGCAGTGGCGGCGTCCCGCCCGGCGCGGAATTCGTCGCGCCGGGGCTCGGTCTCCGCCAATGTTCGGCGGGCGACCTCGGCCGCCGTCTGGGTCCGGTTCAGATCGGCCAGAACGACGGCCTGGTCGGCCCGCAGCTGCTGGAGTTCGGCGCCGAGCTGATCGACCAGACGCTGGGCGTCGGCCGCATGGCGTTTCTGCGCGTTGTACTGCTCGGTCAGCTGCTGCAGCGCGGCCCGCCACTGGCGGCGCATTTCTGGGCTGGGCGGAATATAGTTGCCGTCTAAGGGTCTCATGGTGTCGGTCCCTCCTGGAGGGTCGTCCGGATTTCTTCCTCGAGCGTGCCGAGGCTCAGTTCAAGCTCGCGCAGGCGCGCCTGGGCGGCCGGCAGCTCGGTCAGGCCGATCCGGTCGATCCGACCGGCCAGTTCATCCCCCCGGGCGGTCAGTGCCGCCAAGGTCTCCTGCTCGATCTCGAACTGAACCCGAGCCCATTCGCAGGATTCTTCCAGGGCGGCGGCCTGGGCCGCCAACTCGTCGGCGCTGCGCTCGAGCGCCGGTCGGTCGAGGGGGTCGGCGGCGATGGCGCCGTTCCAGCGGTCGATCCGCGCCAGTTCCGCCTGCATCTGCTGCAGCCGCTGCCGCGCCTCCTCGAAGGCGGTTTGGGCGGCCTGCAGCTCGGCGTTCGCCGACAGCATCCGAACCTGCGCCGCCTGCGCTTCGGCGCCGGCCTGGGCCAGCGCGGCGCGGCCGCTGTCTAGGGTGGCATGGGCCGCCGCGGCCGCCGCCTTGGCCTGGGCCAGCTGGCGCTTGAGGGCCGCGATCCGCTGCCGCTGTCCGGCCCCGCCCGGCCGGCCGGGGAATTCCTGGTCGGGTTCCGAGGCGTCGAGAATCTCCTGCTCCAGGTCGGCGACATGGGCGTCGGCACTGGCTGCTTCCGCCTCCAGTGGGGCAATGCGGGCCTGGGCTTCGGCCAGCCGGGCCTGGGCCGCGTTCAACTGCGACAGGGCCGATGCGGCGGTCTGTTGAGCGGCTTGCAACGGCCCGCTGCGGGCGCTGACGGCGGCCTCGGCCGCTTGCAGTTCGGCGCGCCAGCGCGCCGTTTCTTGGGAGAGTTGGGGCATGGCGGATACTCCTCAGGCGGCGCCCGGCAGCCAGGTGCGGGCGTGGATGGCGACACGGAACGGCCGTTGCCGGGTGATGGCTGCCATGTGGGCGGAATTTCTTCCCCAGGGCAGGCCGTCGAGTTCCAGGCCGGCGAGCGGGCCGGCCAGGGACACATGGACGATGCGCTGCAGGGCGGCGGCGTCGGGCGCCAGATGCCCCCAGGCCAGGTCGGCCCAGTGGGCCGGCTGGCCGCCAAAATCGGCGGCGGCGTCCAGTCCGAAGCGCGGTTCGGTGGGCTGCTCCTGCAGCACGAAGAACCAACCGGGATGGCCACCGGCCGGGGCATCGGCGCCGCGCGCCTCCGGCGCTGTCAGAGGGAAGCCCAACAGAGTGACGTCGAGGGGCTGGCCGGCGCGAAACAGCGGGTGGCGCTCGGTGTCGCCCAGCTCGCGGCGCTGGCCGTCGGCCGACCATACCGCTTCCACGGCATAGACCACGGCGCGGGGATAGCGGCGCAGCAGATCGCCCCGGATCAGCAGGACCAGCTCGCCGGCGGCTGAGGCACCGTGTTCGCCGAGCCCGCCGGCGGGCTTCCAGGAACGCAGCTCGGTCATATCGTCGCGGCGTTCGCCGCCGGCGCCGCGGCGGTCCCAGAAGCGGCGGAAATAGCTGCCCTTGGGGTCGGCCGGATAGCCGCGCCACAGCAGTTCCCGGCTCAGTTCATGGTTGAGCCCGGCCAGGTAGGCTTCGATGAAGGCCTGGTTGGTCTTCAGCAGGGCGACGGTGTTGGCGGGCACCTGGTCCATGCCCGGCAGCAGGGCGTCCGGGAAATAATCGCGCATCGGCTCGTACATCGGCTGGGGAAACTCCGGCGCGAACCGGGGCAACTCGGTGGCCGGGATGTCCTCGGGCGAGCTCGGCGCGGCCAGGGCCCGCAATGCTGCGGAGGGCGCGCCGGCCCCGGCTTCGCCACCCAGCCGCTCCAGCCGTTTCGCCAGCGGGCCGCGGCTGCGGGTCAACCGCCGGTAAGCTGCGGAATCGGCCGCGTCAGCCACCGCCAAGGACACAGCCGGGCCGGGGCCGGCACTCGCCTGCCTGTCACGCAGGCCGGCGCCGACGGTCTCCGCGAGCTGGGCCCGCTTCGCCCGCTGGGCGTCGGCTTCGTGGCGGGCCAACTGGTCCCAGGCGGCCGCCATCAACGGTTCCTGTTCGTAACGGATCACCAGCGCCCCCAGGCCGGCGGCGACCCGGTGGCGCGGGTCCAGGTTCAGCTCGGCAAACCAGCGTGGCGTGGTGTCGGCGGCCGGCACCGCCTGCAGATCGGTATGGCCCTGGCCGTATAGCGGCGGCGCCAGCAGCGCCGGTTCGGCAGTGCGGTCGAGGACGGCGCGCAAGGCTTGCTGGAACGCGCCCCGTTCCGGTTCCTGCCAGGGCCGGGGGGCGGTCTTCGGGGTTTCCAGCGCACCGCCCAGATCCAGTTCGGCGCTGGGGGTCTTCGGCATGCTCCAGCCGGGATCGGACACATCCAAAGGACGCAGGCCGACGGTCGGCGGCGGCTCGCGCGGGACCAGGCGGCGGGCCAGGGCCTCGAAATCGCCGTCGGCCCCGGTGCCGAACTCCCAGTGGAAATACACCGGCAGCCGGACCGTCGCGGCGGCCAGGCTGGCGGGCCAGGCTGGTGTCAGTTCCTGTTCCTGGTCGGCACCGATCGCTTCTCCCAGCCCCGCCAGCCGGCCAACCTCGTAGGTCGGCACCAGGCAGGCGAGGTAGCGGGTGGCGGGGTCCAGCCGGCGCGGGCACAGCAGCCGCGACAAGGTCCGTTCCGGTTGCTCCTTGAGCACCTGCTTCAGGGTCGCGGGATCCAGCGCCGCGCTGCCGGCGACCACTTCGGCGTGGGCCCAGGCCCAGGACTCCGCAAGGTCGGGCAGTTCTTCCAGCGGGCATTCCAGCACCGGCAGCGGCCGGTCGGCGCCGCTGGCGAGCGTGGCGCGGTCCTGCCGTACCACCACCAGGGCGATCCAGGGCCGCAGCCGGCCATCGCCATCGGCCGCCGCGGGGGTGAACAGCCAGGGGAAGTCCGGACGGTCGAATTCGATCAGCGGGAAGTAGTTGGGCTCGAAATCGGCGGCGCCGGAATGGGGGTCGGTGCGGATCACCTCGCGCGCGTCGATGCCGGTCACGTCTCCCGGCGCGCAGATCTGCAAGGGCGTTTCGACTACCCGGGAGCCGTTGACGGTCAGCCGCATCGGCAGCGTGAGCCGGCCGGCGCTGGCCGGATCGGCGATACCGGCCAGCAGCCCCTGGCGTAGCCACGACAGGGTACGGTAGGCCGGGGTGGGGTTGTCAGCCATGGTGTAGCCTCCTGGGGAAGATGGGATCATACGGCCCGTTCGAGGACGCGGTAGCGGTTGGCGGGGTTGCGCCGGATGGGGGCCTGGGCCGCGGCGGCGTAGTCGGCCGCGGCAGCGAGTGCCGTGGCGGTGGGCGTGTAGGGCTCGACCTGGCGCTCGGTCGGACGGCTGGGATCGACGATCAGGGTCTCGTAGCGGATCGTGCCCTCCGCCACCTCGTCGTAGCGGTAGGCCAGTCCCTCGGTGCCGAAGCGCAGGCCCGCATCGCCCGGCTCGAAGGCGGGCCGGGCCAGCTTGTCGTCGTCGCTGAGGTCCTGGAACTGGGCCGGGGCGAAGGCTTCCTGCAGATAGCCAGCCTGGAGGGCGCCCGCCGCCGTCACCGTGAACGCCGTGGCCCCGCCCGCCAGGGGCGCGTTGCCGAAGCGGGTGAGGGTCCGGTTGAGGGGCAGCACCCGCTGGCGCACGCTCAGCTCGGCCAGGGGATGGAGCCGCAGCGCGGCCGATTCCCGGAGGGTGACGACGGCCGGCTCGCCGCGAGGCAAGGTGGCGCTCCAGTTGCGGCGGTCGCCGAGGGCCGCGGCCAGCAGCGCCAGGGCGTCCACCGGCGCCGGCAGCGGCGCCGGCCGGTCGTGGCCGAAGCGGTGGTCGAAGCCGATCTTGACCTTGAAGAACAGGATCTTGAAGGTGGCCTTGCCCCACACGTGCCAAGGCGTCGGGCCGGCCAGGCTGAGGTTCAGCCCCACCGCCATGAGGGTGCTGCGGCCGCGCTTGAGCGCCACCTGGGCGGCGATCTCGGCGACGAAGGCGAAGGGATCGAACTGGAACAGCGCATCCATTCCCAGGAAGCCGGCCAGGGTGAAGCCGGAGGCGGAATAGGCGAAGTCCAGGCGGCCCCCGAATTGCACGGTGTTGGAGGTCAGCGCCAAATAGGACTCGAAGCGCAGCTTGGGGTTGTCGCCGTCGCCCAGGCTCAGGGCCAGGCGCTGTAGGCGGGGAAAACCGGCCGGAACCGGATAGCGCGGATTGAAGCCGCCCACTGCCAGGATGAAGTCGGGATTGGCGCCCCAGCAGGCGCGCAGGGCCATGTCGCCGGTCAGCGCGAACTCCAGGAGTCGGGAGTCGTAGAGGGTGGCGTCCAGGGCGATCTCTTCCCGGTTGAAATCGATCAGCCCCACTGCGTCCATGCGCAGCCGCACCAGGGCATGATCGGCACTGGGCAGATCGGCCATCAGCCTTCCCAGCACGACCAACCGCACCGGTTCCGGCATTTCCAGGATCAGCGCCAGTTGCAGGGTCAACAGGGTGGGGGTGCCCCACTCGATTTGGGCCATGGGGCCGAACACGTGGCGGTTGCGGACCGGGGGAAACACCGCGCGCAGATCGCTGACGATCTGGGGAGCGTTGCGAATGGGATCGGGCGGGAACAGCAGGGAGCCCAGGGTGCCGCTCTTGAGGCCGCCGCGCAGCACGTCCACGGCGACGGTGCGGTGGATGCCCAGCAATCCGCCGAGGCCGGTGAGGGTGAAGCCGAAGCCCAGCTGGATCGGCGCGAAGCCTTCCGAGGCGATGAGGATCACCAGGGAATAGCCGGAGCTGCCGTCGGGCATGCGGGTGGTAAGGAGACCCACGGCCTTGACCGAGAGGGCCTCGGCGATCTCCAGCTGGAGCATGCCGGCATATTCCTGCTTGGCCGGATCGAACCGTAGGAAACCGCCGCCGGTGACGGTGGGGGCGTTGACCGCGACACCGATTGCGGTCGGGGAGACCGGCCGGATCGCCAGGTTGGCGGACCCAAGATTTCCGGGGCCCGGAACAATACCGGCCCGCACTCCGACCTGATCGAACGAGAGACTCACAGGACCGAGTCGAGCCGTGAGGCTGATCGCACCAGCGAACTCCACACTTGCGTCGCCGCAGTTCAGGCCGATGCTTAAGACATCGAGGGACAACGGCCCGAGCACGCGTCCTATCGCTTGTTCGAATTTCAAACCGGCCCGGCCATTCAACCGGACGCCGTGGCGATGCGACCAGGACAGACTGACATCGGCTTTGGCGACCAGGCTGCCATTGCCAGCCAAGTTGTCCAGAAGAGGGGGCCAATCGCCGGAAGACAGGGCCAATTCGCAGTCACAGAGCCGCAGGCTCAGTTCCGCATCCGTGCCGGCGCCCTCTACGCGCACCTCCAGTGCAAGCGCGAGGCTGGCCGCAGCGGCCCGGGCAGTGCTCGTGTCGAACAGGTTGACCGTGGTTTCGCCATTCGGTGGGCTGAGGGTCAGGTCGATCTGCACACCGGCTCCGGTCGGGGCGGTGCCTGCGATGGTCTGGTTCAGTCCGGTACGCAGGGCGGGGCTGACACCGGGCCGCAATACCAGTGCAAGACCGCTGCCGAGGTCGGCGTCGGCGGTGATTCCTAGGGACAGAGTCGAGGACAGGGGAATGCGTACGGTCGTCCCCCCGTCTGCGTAGGGTGCGAAACCCAAGCCGCCGTCGCTACCGCCGGGCGTCGTCGGGGGCAAGCCGAAAACCGAGAGGCCGGCTTCGGCATTCACCCGCGTGGACGCGCTGAGAATGGGGCAAAGCAATTGCAGCTGAGGCGGATGCGCGGGAGGCGTTCCTCCGTGCAGACGGCTCAGGGGCAGCGCCGGCAATTCGCGTCGCCGAACGTCCGCAGCAATGTGCTGCAGCACGCCGCCCAGCCGGACTACCAAGGTGTTGGCATCGTAACGGGCGGTACCCCAGCCGTAAGTGTCCCGCAGCAGCTTGGCGGGGTCGCTCAACAGCAGGGGAATGCGGTCCCAGTGGACGATGTGCCGGATGTGCTCGATCTGGAACCGCTCCGGATCGGCCGGATATCTTCGGAGCTCGAACCAACCGAGAGCAACTGCGATGTCGAACGCCGGCCGAGCGGCGACCGCAAGGGACTGTATCAGATACAGGTCGAGCAGGCGGGTGAGGAATTCGTCGCGGATCCCGGACCGGTCCAAGTATTCTTGGGGCGCCTGCAGATGTAGCTTGGTCAACTCGGCGAGCAGCGCTACGGCGGCTAGGGCGAGATCGCCCAAGGCCGCGGCCCGGTCCTCATCGGAGCTGGCCGTATCCGCTTCCAGCGTTGTCCAGCGGGCCAGCCCATCGCTCAGCCGGGCCATGTCCAGCCCGGCCAGGCCTATGTCGCTAACCGACGGCGGCAGCTCCCAGCCGAGCTTGGCCAAAATGAACTTGGGACCATCGGCCATCTTGACGATGGACCCGACCGCCGTGAGGGCCGAGGCCACTCCTGCTAGTAACCGCTGTTCGAAGCTCATCGCCGGAAGTCCTCATGTTCGGGGGATTTGCGCCAGCTTCCGGTGGAGAAATCGAAACCTCTCGTTCCGGAAATGGGCCGCACCACGGCGTCGTTGATTTCGAGACGGATGCCCAAGGCCGCCAAGTGCTTGCGCGGCGTATCCAGTGAACCCCCGTCCTCTTGCGGATATTCGAGCACGAAGCCGGGCAGTGGCTCGCGCCGCGCCGCCTTGATGTGTGCGAGCGCCTCCACTGCCTTGGGCCGCCAAAGGTCTCGCACCCAGTTGTAATTGGTACCGTGTGCGAGGTCCGTATGGTTGGGATCCGGCTTGCCGTGCGCATCGATGAGTCCGAGATGCTCTGCAAACAGACGTCGTCGCATCGTCTCCGCGAACGGGGTGGTCGCACCGGCTACCTCCGGTACCACGGAGAGATTGAGCTCCGCCGCAGTCGTTTCGCCGAACACGAGCGGGCTCAACAGCAGGTTGTAGTCGAGGGAGAGTCCGTCGAGGTTGGCCGATCCCACCGTGGCCCAAGCGTCGTCGACGACTGCGCCTTTGGCATGGATGTAAACCGGCGCGACCCAGGGGCGGGCATTGTTTGGGCGATTGCCGTCATAGCTCCAGCGGGTGAAGACGCCGACCCGGTCGCCGCCGGCTGCCCGCAACTGGGCAATGCGCAGGGCCTGCCGGCGTGGATAGAACGGTACGTCCGGCTTGATCGGTACCACCAGGATCAGTTCGAGATTCGGCTTCTTTTTGAGGACTTCGACGAGACCGTCGGTAATGACCGAATCGGTGAAGTATTGGGTTTCCAGATAGATGTAGTGTCGGGCGGAGGCGAAGGCGCGTAGGTAGGCCTCGAGGATGCCTTTCTCGCTGGTGCCACCCAGTTTTGCGAAGCGCTGCCCGCTGAGCGTGCGGATCACCTGTACCTTGGGCCCGTTTCCTGCTTGGGCCGTCAGCGGCGGCATTTCCGGGATTTTTTCCAATTCCGGCAGATCCTCGTTCCAGAAGAGCCGGAAGGTGTCATACAGATCGCGCACGGCAGGGCCAGTCACGGCGACGCTCAGGTCGTGCACCATGTCGTCGGTGTTGGCGCCCCGGTGCGGATCGTCGATGCGGTGGCCGTAATAGTCGAAGTAGCGCTGAGTGAAAGGCGAACCGACCACCACCGCCCGCTGCTCGTCTGTGATGACCATCTTGCAGTGCAGCACGCCATTGTCCGGCGCCGCTTGCCGGAAACCGCGCACGGCGATCGGGTGGGTCGTCGCTTCGACGTATTCCGTGGCTATGCCGAAGTAGTGTCTGGCCTCGTCGACGTCGGTGTTGTTCTGGAGTTTTATCTTCACCACCACGAATTCGACGAAGTAGGCGACCACCGTGAGTGCCAGAGCGATGGGAAAGATGGCGAAGCCAACGCCCATACAGGCGGCCAGCAGGTTGACGCCACCCACGCCGAGGCCGGCGGCGAGGGGGGTAAGCACCGCCAGCCAGAAGATGCCCTCGGGCCAGCTGAGACCGGGTTCGTTGAGCAGTATTCGAACCGTCTTGCCACTCCTGGCGGCATCGACGAGCAGCCGTTCGGGGCGAGCGTCGCTACTCAGCAAGGTCTCCCCGCGCGGTACCGCCGGCGGTTGATTGCCGGTCAGATTGGGATCATGGGGAATGATCGGTGGGTCGTGCCATGCTCCTTCGGGTGTGTCCAGCCACCGCAGGAACTTGAAGATCAACTGTGGCGGTTCCTCGCTGCTGTTGCGTTTCGGCTCCGGGAGCGCGAAGAACAGCTGCGTCATATTGATGGAGCGGGTTGCCGAGCGGATATCATCGGCGATGCGTCCGAACGCCTCGCTGCCGTCGACCAGGAGTTCCATGTTGTTGCCCGAGGATACCATTTCCGCCTTTCCGGTAAGCTGGGTGACCAACAGTCCCTCCTTATCGGCGCGCCGAATCTGGATATCGCCGAGTGCGTGGATGGCGATGGTGCCGGCAAGTTCCCGATCCTTGATCAGAGGCCGTCGCACGTCGTCAACGACGCGGAATCGAAAAGAAACGAGGGGCTGGTCGGGTATGCCAACCAGATCCGGCACTTCCAGAGTAAAACGCCCTTGCTCGTCGGATTTGGCATCCTTTGCATTCAATTGCTCCTGAGTTAGCAGCCAGTCTCCCAGTGCCTCTACAGTGAGATTCGGCAATGGTGTCCCGAATTCGTCTATGACGCGGCCCGTAACGGTGCTCACAATTGCCTCCTTTGCCGGATGGCTCCCGGCATTTGTGATCGGAAAAGTCGCGGCATGGGAGCCGGGCCCGAAGGAAGCCCGGCGCTGAACCCAAGTCCTAAGTTGCGCCCTAAGAGCCGTCGACATGGGTACCCGGGGTAGGAAGACCCATCCCCCGCTCCTCAATCCGTGATTCAGGCCATCCATCGCATTTGTTCAAATGGATTTCCGAGGTTCGTCTCGACCGACGCGTTCGGAAATTCGTCGGTAGCGCTCGTGCCGCCGGGAAACCGCGATTTCCGGCGGCGTACGCTGACGGCCTGGGTGGACTGCTTCAGCGGTCTGCTAGAAATAGACCAGCGAAGCCGTGCATCTGAGGTCGATGTATTTCGAGGGATTGACCACGCCCTCGAAGACCTGGGGGCTGAAGGGGGTGTGGACCGTGGTCAGGATGAGCTGGCTGTTGAAGGCGACCGGCTGCCGCCCCAGCGCGATGTCGGGGATGATCACCGACGCATGCTTGAGGTAGAGGTCGGGGATGTGTTCCAGGGTCACTTCCCACAGGTCGCCGACCAGGGTCGGCTCGGAGGTGAGTTCTTCCCTGTCGAAGCGGTAATTCCTCGTGCCCAGCTGGAGCTGGAGCGTCGTTGCCGCCGGGAGGATGCCCGGCTGGGTGTCGCTGCCGATGGTGAGGGTGAGGCTGGCATTCCTGCCGCTGCACTCGTAGTAGTTGGGGTCCTGAGCCGCGCCGGCGGCGCCGCTCAGGCCGAGTCCGATTACGCTCGCTCCCAGCAGGGACAGTGTTTTCATAGTCATTTCAGTGCTCCTTGGTTCCGATGTCCGCGAAGGCGATACGCCCCGATGCAGCCCGGGCCGTTCGCAGCCGGGGCAGGGCCGAATCGGCCGGGTTCGCCTTCGTTCCAAAGGGCTTAAAGCCCGTTCCTTACCTGCCCGTCGAATCGGCGCCATCCTGCGGACGGCCCCGCTCGCGGGGCAGGGCCGTATTTGGCCTCATTAACGGAACAGAACACCATGTCATATTTCACCAAACCACTGTGACAAATTTACCTCGGCGGTCAGCGTCACCGCGGGGTTGGCCGGCGTTTCCCGTTCGAACGCCAGTGCCCGGGCCTGGGCTGCCTCACGCTTGCCGGCGGCGAACAAGCCCTTGACCGCAGAATCCATCCGCTCGGCTTGCTGCTGCATCGTTTCCATGGCCTGCCGAGCGACGATGGGCGTCTAATCCCGCAACGGCACCGTTTTCAACACGGCGAGGTCCGACGGAATGAGCGAGCTGGGGTTAGACCCTGTTGTAACGCAAGGCACGCGCAACGTTTTCAGTCGACTCCAGCAACGCGTGCCATGGGATTGGGAACACGCCGGCCATGCGAACTCCGGCCGCGCGCTCATGTCGCTCGACGGCAAGCTTTTCATCGCGACAACGGATAACAAACGCTAGCGGCGGCATCCTGCCGGATGCTGACATTGTTTGGTGTGAAATTGGCGAAGCAAATGATACCGTCGCGATAGCCGGCAGCGGGGATACGCTTTATTGCATCACCAGCGATAACCAGCTCTGGTGGCGGGATCCCGTCGAGACAGATGCGAGTCGGACGTCGATCGGGACGGGACCCGCTGGGGGAAGGCGCTCGGTGTAGCGGGCAATATGGTCTATGAGCTAGAAAAGACAGACAGGCCCATGGGCATCCGGTGTTGGAACGCGAATCGCCATATCAGTTGGGCGGTCTCCTCCGTTGCGAGTGCTGTGGCGGCAATATCGTCGTCCTGGGAGGACGTACGGCTGTGTCGGGCAAGCGGGAAAAAATCTACTCCTACGGCTGCTCCACTAATCGCAATCGCGGTTCCACGGTCTGTCCCAATAACAACCGAGCGCGCATGGATGAATTGGATCGATTGGTGATCGCGACGACTAACCGAAGCGTGTTGACACCCGAGGCCGTCGGTTACGTGATCCAGCGTGCCCATGAGCGGCTCAGCGAGTGCATGAAGACGCAAACGAGCCAACGCCCGGCGCAGATCCAGCAAGAACTCAAGCCACTACAACGGGAATAGGACAACTTCATGACCGCCATCGCCCAAAGCTTGGCCTCCGCTATGATCGTGCAAGAAATCAGGCAGCCAGAGGCGCGGATGGCTCAACTCCGGGAGGGGCAGGCGCAAGTGGCTACCATCGATGATACATCCATCGATGGGCAACGTATCCGGGCACTACTGAGAGACGGCATGCGTAACGTGAAAGCCTTGCTGCAAGGCGATGGCCCAGCGCGCGGCGGGCCTTGAAGGCTTTTCTGAAAGGCCCCGTCCGCTGCCAGCCTATCGTCCTCGATGGCACGAAAACACTGGCGTTGGAGGGTGAAACGAAACTGGGGGCAGTGCTGCCCCCGAGTTATATCAATATGGCGTCCCCACGGGGATTCGAACCCCGGTCGCCGCCGTGAAAGGGCGGTGTCCTAGGCCTCTAGACGATGGGGACTTAGGACGGTAAGTCGTTGGTGGAGCCAGGGAGGATCGAACTCCCGACCTCTACAATGCCATTGTAGCGCTCTCCCAGCTGAGCTATGGCCCCAAGCGACTTGAGCTGTGCATTCTACAGGCCTAATCCTTACCTGTCTATCCTTTTTTTGAAATAAATTGGATAGCCTGCTCGATTCGAGCCAACGTCTTGGTCCGACCGAGCAATTCCAAGGTGATATCGATAGGCGGCGATACGGTGCCGCCGCAGACCGCCACGCGCAAAGGTTGGGCAACGGCGCCCATTTTGAGTTCGCGCTCCGCCGCCAAGGCCTCTATCTCGGCATGGATGGCCGCCTTCTCCCAGCCCATCAAAGCCGCGAGCCTATCCTTCAATGCGGCGAGGATCACCGCACTGCCTTCGGTCAAATGCTTTTGCGCAGCTTTGTCGTCGTATTTGTCGAAGTCCCGATACAGAAAAGCGCTGGCCTGTGCCATGTCCACCAGAGTCTTGTTGCGCTCCCGTTGGGCGACGACCACGTCCACCGGGTCCGGCCCTTCGGTCGGATCAATGCCGAGCTGCCCCAGATGCCAGCGCAAATGGTGAGCGACATGTACCGGATCGCTGTGCATCAGATAGTGATGATTCAGCCACAGCAGCTTGTCGGGATTGAAGCTGGAAGCCGAATGATTGATGGCGTCGATGTCGAAATATTCGATCATCTCGTCCAGCGAGAACACTTCCTGGTCGCCGCGCGACCAGCCCAGACGTACCAGGTAATTGATCACCGCCTCGGGCAGATAGCCTTCGTCGCGGTATTGCATCACGCTGACCGCCCCGTGCCGCTTCGACAGCCGCGCGCCGTCCGCACCCAGTATCATGGGCACATGGGAATAGATCGGCAGCGCGGCCCCGAGAGCCTTCAGGATGTTCATCTGCCTGGGCGTGTTGTTGAGATGATCGTCGCCACGGATGACATGAGTGACCCGCATGTCCAGATCGTCCACGACCACCGAAAGGTTGTAGGTCGGCGAGCCATCCGGGCGCGCGATGATGAGATCGTCCAGTTCGGCGTTCTGTATCACCACCCTACCCTTCACCTGATCGTCTATGACCACCTCGCCCTCGTCCGGATTGCGAAAGCGAATGACCGGCTGCACGCCATCCCGCGGCTCGGTGCGGTGGCGGCAGCGGCCGTCGTAGCGCGGCTTTTCCTTATTGGCCATCTGCCGAGCGCGCAGATCATCCAGTTCCTCCTTGCTGCAATAACAGGGGTAGGCGTGGCCTGAATCGAGCAATTGCTGGATGACCTCCTTGTAACGGTCGAAACGGTGAGTCTGATAGAAGGGGCCTTCGTCATATTCCAGGCCCAGCCAAGTCATACCTTCCAGAATGGCGTTGACCGATTCGACCGTGGAGCGTTCCAGATCGGTATCTTCGATACGCAGGATGAAGGTGCCGCCGTGCTTGCGCGCATACAGCCAGGAGAACAGCGCGGTGCGCGCACCGCCGATGTGGAGATAACCGGTGGGGCTGGGGGCGAATCGGGTACGGATACTCATGGGAAAGTTCGACGGATACTTGAAAAAAGGCCGCCATGATAGCAAAACGTACCGCACGCTTCAGAGCGTGCCATGCCACCCAACGCCGGAGCAACGGCTGTTTTTCGCTATCCATATGCGGCATCATGGCCTCATGAACAGCCTGACCGCCAACGCTCCGCCCGCCGCGCTCAATCCCGAGCACACCAATCGGCTGCTGCGTCACTGCATGGAAGAATTGCGTTCCGAAAACATGTTGTTGCCGACCCTGCCGGACATTTCCCTGAAAATCCGCAAGGCGATCAACGATGAGAAGGCCAACAATGCCAAGATCGCCCGAGTGGTGCAGATCGACCCCGCCATCACAGGCCGATTGATCCATATCGCGAACAGCCCCCTCTACCGTGGACGCAAAAAGATCGAAAGCTGTCCCGAGGCGCTCACCCGCCTGGGCCTGAAGGCGGCCCAGCATTTCATCACCAGCTTCGCCCTCAAGGGCGTATTCGTCGCCAAGTCGGCCCGCATCCACAAACGCATGCAGGATTTATGGGCGCATAGCAGCTATGTGGCCGCCATCAGTGCGGTACTGGCCCACAAGACCCGCGGTTTCGATCCGGATCGGGCGATGCTGGCAGGCTTGATCCACGACATCGGCGTGGTGCCCATCCTGACCTTCGCCGACCGGCATCCCGACCTGATCGACAGCCCAGAACAGATCGACGAAACCATCCAGGCCTTGCGCGGCGATATCGGTCTCACCGTGATACGAAAATGGAACTTCCCCGACGACTTCGGAACGGTCGTCGCGGAGGCGGAAAGTTGGTGGCGTGATCACGCCGGCGACGCCGACTACACCGATCTGGTCATACTGTCGCAGTTGCATAGTTTCGTCGGCACCCTGCAGGTACACAAAAATCCGCGCATGGACGAGATACCGGCCTACCGCAAACTGATACCGCAAGAAGCCGACGCCGACCTCAGCCGCGATGTGCTTGGCCTGGCCAAGGAAGACATCTTCCAGATTCAGCAGATGCTGACCAGGTAGGGGGGCCGGGCCGGTCATGGAGATACGCTTTCCATCCGCCCTACTCCCGACACCGGCGGCTCCCAAGGGAGCCGGCGATCTGCTGGCGCAACTGCAGCCCGGACAACTGCTGGATGCACGGGTCGAAAGCCGGCTGGCTCCAACCGCTTATTTGTTGAGCCTGGGCGATAGCGGTCCCAGCGTGCGCGCGCGCAGCGACCTCGATTTGGCGCCGGGCCAACGGCTCAAGCTGGAGGTCATCAAGCTGGGTGACGTTCCTCAGCTACGCGTGCTTCCGCAGGCCATCCAGGACGACCCGACGAGTCAGGCCATACAGTCGGCGATACGTTCCGCCTTGCCCCGTCAAGCCGGCTTGAACGAGCTTGCGAGCACTTTGCTGGAGACCTTGCAACAGCCTGCTTCGACGCTAGCCGCAACCTCGCGAACCGACACGCTAACAAGCACGCTGCGCACGCTGCTCGACAGCCTGGCGACAAGGTCCGACCTGACCACCCCCGCCGGCCTGAAAAAAGCGGTGGAAAATTCCGGCTTGTTTTTCGAATCCCGCCTGGCGGCCTACGGCCGAGACGATCAGTCACCGGCACCTCCCATCGATCTGAAAGGACGGCTGCTGAATCTGGTGCAACAACTGGAAACCCGGCTGAGTGTCGGAAATCCCGCAGCGGATTCATCGCACACAGGCCTCGCCCCGACCGCCGGAGCGGAAATCGCGGGGCTCGGCGGGCAAGCCGCGTCCGCCGGCAAAACCCTGGCCACCCCCGACGCATCCGCGCCGTCCAACCCGCCGCAGGCAAGCGCTTCGGCGCCAGGGACTCAAGGCGGCGGCAGCCTATTTTCCGCCTTCAGGCACATGCTGGGCATGACATTCCCCACCGCACAGCCCACCGGGCAACCGCCTGCAGACGTCGAAGGCCCCGGATCCGAGAGCGCGCGGCCCTCCGTGCCACACCATACGGCGGTAGACAGCGGCGAACTGGAAACCCATGGCATAGTGCGGCAGGCCGCCGGAGACACTCTGGCCATCGACCGGAAAGACACGCCCGCGGCCGACGCGACGACGCAGACTCTGCGGAGCCTGGGGACAGACGCTCCGGAACTGCGCAACCTGTTGCTGAAAGCGGAAGGCGCACTCGCCCGTATCGTGTTGGATCAACTGGCCTCGCAGCCACAAATCGACGGCAAACAGGTGCTCTGGCAGCTGCAAATCCCCTACACCGACGGTAACCAGGCCGAATCGGCCAAGCTGAAGATCCTGCGCGAGCACATCCGGCGCGACGGTCGGGAACAGGCGTTTTGGTCGGTGGTCCTCGAACTGAACCCGCCGGGATTGGGCACCGTTCATAGCCGCATCAGCCTGACCGGCGGACAGATCGACAGCTATTTCTGGAGCGATCGCCCCGCCACCGCCCGGCTCATAGACGCCCACCTGGATGTTCTGGCCGCCCGTTTGCAGCAGGCCGGATTGGCAATCGGCCAACTCGATACCTTGCCTGGCGCGCCCGCCGATATCCATGCTAGTGCACCGATTCCGCCCGCCGGCTTGCTGAGCGAACGCGCATGAACAAGGTCATCAACCCGCCGGATATCGCCGTCGCATTGCACTACGACGGAACCCACGCTCCGCGCGTCACAGCCAAGGGGACGGGCGACGTTGCCGAGCAAATCATCCGGTTGGCACGGGAACACGCTATTCCTCTGCACCCAGACCCTGCTCTGATCAAAGTGTTAGCCAATGTGCCCCTGGGGGACGAAATCCCGCGCGAGCTTTATCTGGCGGTCGCAGAAGTCATCGCCTTCGCTTATCTGCTGAGCGGAAAACACCCGGAGGACTGACGCCTTGGGATAAAATGGTCCCGTTCGAAACACATTCAGCGAATTACCCCCATGAGTAATGCCTTGCGCGATCAGTTGTTGAAAGCCGGCCTGGTCAACGAGAAACAGGCGAAACAGGCGGCGAAGGAAAAACAGAAAGAAGCCAAGCGCCAGCACGGACAAAAGCCATCCGCCGACGCCGAGCAGGAAAGGCTGCGGGCGCAAAGAGCCCAGGCCGAAAAGGTGGAACGCGATCGCCAGCTCAACCAGCAACGCCAGGCGGACGCCGAACGCAAGGCCTTGCAGGCGCAGATCCGCCAACTCGTCGAAGCCCATCGCGTAGCCAAAGGCGAAAGCGAAACGCCGTTCAACTTCGCCGATGGCGGCAAGGTGAAACGCCTCTATGTCTCGGACCCGAACCGTGAACGGATCATCAAGGGCCTGCTGGCCATCGTCCGGCTGGAAAGCGGTTATGAACTGGTGCCGGCCGAGATCGCCGACAAGCTGCGCGCCCGCTCCCCGGACAGCGTGGTATTGCAGCATGCCGCCAAACCGCCGGCGGAGGAGCCTCCCGCCGACGATCCTTATGCGCAATATCAGGTTCCGGACGACCTGATGTGGTGACTCTGCCCGCTAAGCCCGTTCTTCCGCCGCAGGCCTATGCATTACGAGCGCAATCAGGGCGGTCAACGGCAACAACAGGGCGAACACCACGCTGTCCAGTTTGGGCATCGCGGCGCTGCCGGCCGAGGCCAGCACGATGTGGGTGAAATAGGCGAGGTAATAGGCCAGGAACAAACCGCCTTCCCAGCGCGAGATCGAATGGTGGGTCACGAATATGGGCAGGCAGGCCAGCGCCACCATGATCATGACGGGAATGTCGAAGCGCAGCGCGTCGAGGGCCACCGGCACGCCGCCCGGAGCCACCGTGGCCGTCAATCCGACCACGGCCAGAATATTGAAAATATTGCTGCCCACCACATTGCCCACGGCGATATCGCGCTCGCCTTTCAAACTGGCCACCACCGAGGTCGCCACTTCCGGCAATGAGGTTCCCATGGCCACGATGGTCAAACCGATGACCAACTCGCTGACGCCGAAATACTCGGCAACGCTCACCGCTCCGGAAACCAGCCAACGCGAACCCAGCACCAGCATCACCACTCCGCCGGCGATATAGGCCGCGTCTTTGCCCCAGGCCAGAGGCGTCTGTTCCTCCGGGCCGACCGCATATTCCTGGGCGTATTCATCCTGTACCGCCCGGTTTTCACGTCGACTCTGGCGGATCAGAAACACCGTGTAGGCAATCACGCCGGTGAACAGCAAAAGCCCGTCGAGCCGGCCTATGCGGCCGTCCAAGCCCAGTATCGGCAACAACAGGGAAATACCGATCATGATGGGCACGTCCAGGCGTATCAACTGTTGAGCCACGAACAGCGGCGCCACCAGAGCGGAAAGTCCCAGTATGAAAAGGATGTTGAAGATATTGCTGCCCACCACATTGCCGACCGCGATGTCGGCTTCACCCGCAAACGCCGCCCCCACGCTGACGGCCAGTTCCGGCGAACTGGTACCGAAAGCCACCACGGTCAATCCCACCACCAGCGGCGAAATCCCGAATGAAACAGCCAGCTTCGCAGCCCCGCGCACAAGAAATTCCGCGCCCGCGACCAACAGGACCAGCCCCGCGATCAGTAAAAAAGTAGTTAGCATCGAATAGTTTCCTCTCATATTGTTATTGATTTCCACCCGAGGCCGGACGAGCGGATTTGTGCCTGCAGGATGGGCCCTCGACAAAACCGAAGCGGTATCGACTGCGAACTTCAAAAGCAAGGACTGCCCCCTGCCTCGGCACGGCGACGGGCGAATGGGGGTTGTGGCTGATTCGAGCCGGTACGGTTTGCTTCCGCCTCAGCCGGGCTGGGCCGGCTTCACGTCCCAGATCAGATCGGTGTATTCGCGTATCGTCCGATCGCTGGAGAATTTTCCCGACCGGGCGACGTTGAGCACGGCCTTGCGCGCCCATTCCGTAGGCTGAAGATAGAGTCGATCCACTTCATCCTGGCAAGCGATATAAGCCCCGTAGTCGGCGATCAGGGCATAACGGTCGCCGCCGGTCAGCAACGCGTCCACCAGGGGGCGGAACCGGCCCTGCTCGTCCGGCGAGAAATAGCCCGACTCGATCATGTCCAAAGCCTGCCGCAGTTCGGCGTTGGCGTGGTAATAATCCCACGGGTTGTAGCCGCGCCGCCGTAACTCGTCCAGTTCGTCGGCGGTATGCCCGAAGATGAAGATATTGTCTTCGCCAACCTCCTCGCAGATTTCGATATTGGCGCCATCCAGCGTACCCACCGTCAGCGCGCCGTTGAGTGACAGCTTCATGTTGCTGGTGCCCGAAGCCTCGGTGCCCGCGGTGGAAATCTGCTCGGACAACTCGGCGGCCGGGATCAATTCCATGGCGCGGGAGACATTGTAATTCGGCACATAGACGACTTGCAGACGGCCTTTGACCGCGGGATCGTTGTTGACGACCTCGGCGATATCATTGACCAGCTTGATGATGAGCTTGGCCATGTAATAACCCGGTGCGGCTTTGCCGCCCAGAATCACGCAGCGTGGCGGCGCGGCAAGCGTCGGATCGGCTCTCAGCCGGTTGTAACGGGTAACGACGTGCAGAAGGTTGAGCAACTGGCGCTTGTACTCATGGATGCGCTTGATCTGCACGTCGAACAGCGCATCGGGAAGCAGTTCGACGCCCTGCCGTGCCCATACGCTTTGCGCCAGCCTGACTTTGTTCTCGGCTTTGATCGCGCGGAATTGGTCCAGAAATGCCGGATCGTCCGCCAACGGCTCCAAGGCCTTCAACCGATCGAGATCCGACACCCAACCCGGCCCGATGGCGCGGGTGATCAAGCCAGCCAGCCCGGGGTTGCTCTGGTTCAACCAGCGCCTGGGCGTCACGCCGTTGGTGATGTTGATGAAGCGATCCGGAAACAAGCGGGCGAAATCGCGGAATATGGTCGCCTGCATCAATTGCGAGTGCAAGCGGGCAACCCCGTTGACCTTATGGCTGCCCACGATGGCCAGATAGGCCATGCGCACCCGCCGCTCCGAGTCTTCGTCTATCAAGGAAACCCGGCGTGTCAGATCCATGTCGCCCGGATAGCGATGGCTCACCTCGCGGAGAAAGCGGAAGTTGATTTCATAAATGATCTGCAAGTGCCGCGGCAGCAGGGTTTCGAACAGCCGTACCGGCCAGGTCTCGAGCGCTTCCGGCAACAGGGTGTGGTTGGTGTAGGAAAAGGTTCTGACCGTCACATCCCAGGCGGTTTCCCATACCACGCCGTGTTCGTCGATGAGCAAGCGCATCAACTCCGGTATGGCGATGGCCGGATGGGTGTCGTTTAGCTGTATGGCGACTTCGTCGGGCAAGTCCTCGAAGCGCCGATGGTCGGAATTGAACTTGCGCAGGATGTCCTGCAACGAAGCGCTGACGAAAAAATACTCCTGTTTCAGACGCAGTTCGCGCCCCATCGCCGTCGTGTCGTCTGGATACAAGACCTTGGAAAGGTTTTCCGAACCGTTTTTTTCCTCGACGGCGCGGATGTAATTACCCTCGTTGAAGTACTTGAGCTCGAAATCGCGGGTGGCTTTCGCTGACCACAACCTCAGATTGTTGACGGTCGCTCCGCCATAACCCGGTATGGGCGTGTCATAGGCCATGGCCATGACCTCCTCGGTATCCAGCCACTGAAAGCGCGGCTGGCCCTGAGGATCGCGATACTCGACCACGCGGCCGCGGAACTGCACTCGGTAAAGCACTTCGGGCCGGGGAAACTCCCACGGATTGCCGTAACGCAGCCAGTTGTCCGGACGCTCCACCTGCCATCCGCGCTCTATGCTCTGCGAAAACATGCCGTATTCGTAGCGTATGCCGAAGCCGAATCCGGGCAACTGCAGGGTGGCCAGAGAGTCCATGAAACAGGCGGCCAGACGGCCCAAGCCCCCATTTCCCAGGGCGGCTTCTTCCTCGATTTCGCACACCTCCTCGAAATTCAGACCGACGTCTTCGAGCACCTGCCGAAACGTATCGAGCAGCCCCATGTTGACGAGACTGTTGACCAAAGCCCGGCCGATGAGGAATTCCATGGACAGGTAGTACACCCGTTTCACGTCCTGCAGATAGTGCGTGCGCAGGGTGTCCAGCCAGCGCTGGGTCAATCCGTCGCGGACCACGTAGGCCAGCGCGAAAAACCAGTCGCGCGGCTGCGTTTCCACCGGATCCTTGCCTATCGTGTAGATCAGCCGGTTTACCAGGGCCTGCTTGAGCTTGGCCACATCCTTGAAATCGGCTGGATCGAGCGTATCGTCACTGAGGGCGGGCATGGCGCTATTCTCCTTGCGGGCGTTGTAGGCTGGGCCTAGTGTATAAGCAACGGCGTGCCGGCGTGTAGCTTCGCGCGGAAATTGCCCCCGTTTCTTGATCTATACTTCGGCCAGCTTGAAGCCGAGCTGTCATACACTTTACCGCCGCAAAACTAAAGACTCCCGGAGAGCCGTTATGCCAGATCCAAAAATGCGCATACTCGTGGTAGACGATTTCGCCACCATGCGCCGCATCAATATCACCATCCTGAAACAACTGGGATTCGATAACATCGAAGAGGCCGAGGATGGCAATGATGCGTTCAATAAGCTCAAGGCGGGCAATTATGGATTCGTCGTCAGCGACTGGAACATGCCCAACCTGGATGGACTGGGGCTGCTAAAAAAAATCCGCGCCGATGAAAACCTCAAGAATCTGCCGGTGATGATGGTGACCGCCGAAGCGGAAAAGAGCATGGTCATCGAAGCGATACAAGCCGGGGTCAACAACTACATCGTCAAACCCTACACCGCGGCTACTTTCAAAGAAAAATTCGACAAAGTATTCGAAAAACTGGGCGGCTAGCGCGTTACGCAGACGCTCAGCTTTTTTGCGGCGAAGCTCTCGCGCCTCGCGTACCTGTCACTTATCGCTCCGGATCGCATCATGAATGACATCGTCAATGCAAAGGAATTCATCGAAAAGAAAATAAGCCATGGCGACGACCCGCGGGTCGATCTGTTCAATGATATGGTTTCGTTCATGGAAGCCATTTCGCTGAACGACTATGACACCGCGGAAAGTGCAATCGAGCGTATCGCGCATGAAAACCAGGGCGAGCTTTACAAAGAAGTGGGCCGGGTTACGCGCAAGCTGCACGATGCCATCCGCGGATTTCGCGACACCATCGACCCCAAGGTAAGGGAAATCGCGGAAAGCGAAATGCCCAACACCGTGGACAAACTGCAAATGGTGATCGAAAAAACGGAAGAAGCCGCCAACAAGACCATGGGTATCGTGGAAACCTATCTGGTGGGGATGAGCGCGCTCGACGGTCATCTGAGCCAGGTTCAAGGCCCGCCGGAGTCAGTCGAATACCTGCAGCAGTTTCGTGGACGGCTTGAAGAGGATATGATCAACATACTGACCACTCAGTCATTTCAAGATCTCACCGGCCAGACCATCAAAAAGGTCATCAAGCAGGTCGGCGAAATCGAATTCGAGCTCGTCAAGTTGGTAGCGACGTTTGGTGCGCAAGATGAAGGTAAGAAGCCATCTCCAACGATCGTGGCCGCGGATCAGCCACCAGAAACCGTGTCCCAGTCCGACGTGGACGATTTACTTAAAAACTTCGGATTCTAGTCCTCAAGATCGGGCCACGCCCGTTCTCCCTCGCATCGCTTTTTCATCGGACGCAGACACGTCGGGCCTTACTCACCGCCGACTACATACCATGGTTCGCCCGTGCGAATCGGCTCGAAGCGCACCGTCACCCTAAGACTCGAGGTCGGCGGCATGCGTGGCCGGGACTGCGAAGCCCGCCTCGAACTTGCCTTGATCGCATTGCCCGGAGTCACCGCCGTGTACGCGAGCGCGGAAAAAGAAAGGGTCGTCGTCATCGGTCTGCGTCGCGACATCCGTCACGGCGATCTTATGGGCTCGATCGAGGAGCTGGGATACCGTTGTCCCGCGCGCATACACAGGCAACAGTTGATTGCGATCCGGCGCTGGTTGACCGGTCTGTCCGCCGGGCTCTTGCGAGCGATTCGTTGGTCTGTTCGCTAGGCGTCAAGCACAAAAAACGCCTCCGGAGAGGCGTTCAATCGAAACCGGGAACCGTAGACGCGGATCAGTTGATACCGTATTTCTGCATGCGGTAGAGCAAGGTATCACGGCTGATGCCCAGCAAGCGGGCGGAACGGCTACGATTGCCATTGGTTCGCACCAGCGCCTGGCGGATCAAATCCATTTCGACCTTTTCCAGATCGATGCCAAACTCGGGCAGAGCGAACAAGGGCTTTTCGGCCGGCGCCAGACTGACGATTTCGGAAGGCAGATTGCTCTCCTCGATGACCCTTCCGGCCAGGAGTATGGACAAGCGCTCGCACAGATTGCGCAATTCGCGCACGTTGCCGGGCCAGGGGTATGCCTGCAGGCGGGACAAGGCGGTCTTGCCGAAACTCGACACCGGGAGACCATGCTCGCTCGCGAAGCGCTTGATGAAATGAGTCAGCAATAGCTGGATATCACACATCCGTTCGCGCAGCGGCGGGATCACCAAGGGAACCACATTCAGCCGGTAATAAAGATCCTTGCGGAATTCGCCACGGGCGATTTTTTCTTCCAGGCTGGCATTGGTCGCGGCGATGATGCGCACGTTGACGTTTTGCGTCTGGGTATCGCCCACCGGCTGTATCTCCCCCGTTTCCAGGAAACGCAACAGCTTGGCCTGCAAAGGCAAAGGCAGGGAATCGACTTCATCGAGAAAGAGCGTGCCGCCGTCGGCGGCCGGGAGACGTCCGACCTGATTAGCCACCGCCCCGGTGAATGCGCCTCGACGATGCCCGAACAGTTCGGACTCGGCGATAGCCTCCGGTAACGCCGCGCAATTCAGCGTGATGAACGGTTTGTCCACACGCGGACTGTACTGCTGCAATGCATTGGCGAGGACTTCCTTGCCGGTACCCGTTTCGCCGACCACCAGTACGGTGACGTCTGTAGCCGCCACCATTCTCGCGCTTCTGAGGAGCGCCTCGAAATTAGGGGATTGCCCGATCATAGACTCAAACATAAGCTCACCCTCTAAGTCTCCATTCGATGTAAACCATGCATGACCATGGGATTCAGCCACGGGAACGCCGCAAGCAAGGCCAGCAGTATCAGGGATATCCCGGCGAGCTGCCGGAACTTCCGCATACTGGATAAACGCACCATGAATGAGGTCATTATACCGACGCCGACCACGGCCGGCAAAGTTCCGATGCCGAAAGCCAGCATCGTAAGAGCTCCTCTTATTTCGCTCCCTGCCGTCGTCGCCAAGGTGACCGCCGCGTAGACCAGACCACAGGGCAGCCAGCCCCAGATCATGCCGAACACGAACGCCGCCGGCAGGGTCTCGACCGGTATCAAACGCCGCCCATACGGCTCGAGGCGCGCCCATATCAGCGCGCCGACACGCTCGATATAGGCGAAACGCGGGAACCAGCCGGCGATATGCAGGCCGGCACCGGCCATGATCAGCGCGGAGATGATTTGCAGGACGCGGTGCCCCTGCCCCTCGAAAGGCAACATCAGGGCGTTGTGCAGCAGGCCCGCCAGGAAGCCGACCACGGTATAGCTGGTGATGCGGCCCAGGTTATAGCTCAACACGAACGGCACCAGCAACACCTTGCTCTCGCGGATTTCCCGCCGCAGGCTCAAGGTCAGGGAGCCTATGATGGAGCCGCACATACCCAGGCAATGCAGCGCGCTGAACAGCCCCATGACCAGGGCGACCAGATAGGATGTGCTAAAACCGGATTCGAGATGTTCCATACGGCGCCGCACGATATCAAAGGTCAGGGGATAAAAACAGCGCCATGCGTGATATCCCGCATGCTACCGAGTCATATCACACAGTCGCGATTAAGCGTCGGATGCCGGTGAGGAAAACACCGCCGCGATCTGCGCCTGAGCCGCCAGGGCGGCGGCTCGCCGGTCGCCGGCGTCGCGTATGGGCCGGCCGACCACGATGTAGTCGGCGCCGTTACGGAAAGCCTGCTCGACCGACACCACCCGTTTCTGATCGTCGGCGGGGCGGTTTTCGACCGGCCGTATGCCGGGCGAGATGACCAGCAGTTTGTCGTCCACCTCGCGCCGCAAGAGAGGCACTTCGAGGCCGGACGAAATCACGCCGTCGCAGCCCAGCGCCAGGGCGCGGCGCGCGCGCGAAGCCACCAGAGCTTCGATGTCGCAGGAAAAGCCGAGATCGTCGAGGTCACCGCGATCCAGGCTGGTCAACACCGTTACGGCCAGGATTTTGAGCGTGCCTTTTTCCCGCGCTGCCGCGGCCATGATGGCATCGTTGCCGTGTATCGTGGCGAAATCGACGTCGCGCTGGCTCAAGGCCCGGATGGCCCGGCCCACGGTTTCCGGCACGTCGAAAAACTTCAGGTCGACGAACACCTTCTTGCCGCGCGCCTTCAGCCAATCGATTAGGCCGAAATAGTCGCCGGCCATGAACAACTCCATACCCACCTTGTAGAAGACCACGGCATCGCCCAATTCCTCGACCAAGGCCTGAGCCTCCGGGATGCTGGGAAGGTCCAAGGCAACGATCAAGCGCTCGGCGACGGGGATGGATTTGGTGGACAACAATTCACTCATGGAATCTCCTGGGAAGACGAAACGAGACGCCGGGCCGGCCCCTGTTAAAATGGCGCATCGAGGGCGAACAGAGACCTGACATGTATTCGGTATTGGGGCAGATGGGCTTGCTAATCGTGTGCGGCGCGGCGGTCGGCATTATACGCCCGGGCGGCCTCTCTGCCGATCAGATCAGGCAGGTCCTGACGACCCTGGTGTTCAATCTTCTGCTGCCGGCTTTGGTGCTATCGGTACTCTGGCGGGCTGAACTGGGCTGGGAAACGCTCAAGATCTCCATTTTCGGGGTGGCCACGATCCTGTTCGGTGCCGGACTGACCTGGCTGGTCAGCCGGGTCGTGTCCATCGACCGGCGGCGACTGGGCGCGGCCATGCTGGCGATCACCTTCGCCAACGTCACCTACCTCGGTCTGCCGGTGCTGGAGCAAACCTTCGGCACGTGGTCACGAGCCCTGGTCATACAGATCGACCTGTTCGCCTCCTTCCCCATGGTCTTGACCCTGGGCAACTACATCGGGCGGCACTACGGCGAAGACGGTGCCCGACAGCAGCCGGCCTCTATCCTCCGAGCCCTACTCGGCACTCCGCCGCTGCTGACCGCCCTGCTCGCCTTGACCCTCAATCTGAGCGGCACGCCCTACCCGGCATGGCTGGACGGCACGCTGAGCATGCTTTCCGGCGCGGTCATTCCGCTGATGCTGATCTCGCTCGGCCTGGGCTTGCGCTGGGATGCCTGGCACTGGCGCAACCTGCCGCTGGGTAGCGTGGTCCTGGTCGGCAAGCTGCTGCTGATGCCGCTGTTCGGGCTGTGGCTGGGCCTCAAGCTGGGATTCGAGGGCGACAAACTGTCGGCCCTGGTGATGGAGTCCGGCATGCCCAGCATGCTGCTCGGCGTGGTTTATTGCGACCGCTGGCGCCTGGACACCGGCTTCTATGCCATGATCGTGGCCTTGACCACCGCCGGTGCCCTCCTAACCCTACCGCTATGGCGGCATTTGCCCTGAGCCCCTCGCTCCTCTCCTAGACGCATTTTATGAGTAAGCCATCCCTCAACACGCAAATCCTTGTCGCCGCCCTGTCCGGTATTTTGCTGGGCCTGCTTTTCCAAAACCAGGCCGACACGGGTTTCGCCAAGACCGGCCTTTACCTCAGCAGCCTGATCGGGGGCGTCTTCATCGACCTGCTGAAGATGATCCTGATCCCCCTGGTGTTCGCCTCCATCGCGGTGGGCGTCGCCAATCTGCGCGCGCACGACGCCATGCACAAGGTGTGGAAATACACCGTGGTCTATTTCCTGACCGCCACCACGCTGGCGACCTTGCTGGGCCTGTTCACCGCCAACTACTTCGCGCCCGGCGCCGGACTGAACCTGGATTTGTTCCACGACGCCGTCAGCCGCTTCGACGCCAAGCATCTCAACCTGGAAGAATTCTTCACCAACTTCTTCCACCATCTGTTCCTGAATCCCGTAACCGCCATGGCGCAAGGCGAAGTGTTGGCGACCGTGATCTTCGCCCTGATCTTAGGAATAGCCTTCGTCGTCTCCGGGGAGCGCAGCAAACACCTGCTGGCCTTGCTGAGCGAACTGCTCGACCTGGTGATGCTGATCGTCGGCTGGATCATGAAGCTCGCCCCCCTGGGCATATTCGCGCTGCTGGCCAAGCTCACCGCCACGCAGACGCCCGATCTCTTCACCAGCCTGGCCAAGTTCGTCGTCGTCGTGATGGGCGGAACGCTGTTTCACGGCTTCGTGACCCTGCCGCTAATGCTGTTCCTGGCCACCGGCATCGGCCCGCGCTTCTTCTTCCGCGGGGCGCGCGAAGCGCTGGTCACGGCCTTTGCCACCAGCTCCAGTTCCGCCACCCTGCCCGTCACGGTACGCTGCAGCGAACAACATCTGGGCGTGAACAAGAACATCGCCGGATTCGTCCCGCCGCTGGGCGCCACCCTCAACATGGACGGCACCGCGCTCTACGAAGCCGCCGCCGCCCTGTTCGTCGCCAACCTGACCGGCGCCGACCTTAATCTGCTGCAGCAAGTCGTCGTCTGCCTCATGGCCATCGTGGCGTCCATCGGCGCGCCGGGCATCCCCAGCGCCGGCATGGTCACCATGATCATGGTCCTGCAATCGGTGGGCCTGCCGGCCGAAGCCATCGCCATCCTGCTGCCCATAGACCGCTTCCTCGACACCGTCCGCACCATGGTCAACGTCGAAGGCGACATGATAGGCAGTTTGATCGTGCAGAAATTGACCGAAGCTCCAGCAGCACCAGCCAACCCGGACTAAGCCGGAGGCACGGGAGTCGGGTCACACGTACAAAGGCGCCATCTTGCGCCAGTACCCGCCTTGGTGCGCTCGGCCGTCCCACTCGCTGAGGTGGTTCCAAACGCCTTTCTCCCAAAGCACCCGGCTCAGATGCCGGTTGTTGTCGAGAAAGGGATCCTCGCGGCCCACGACCAGGACGATGTCCATCCCGCGCAATGCATTCAGCTTATCTCCCTCGCCGAGCGAGGGCAGAAAATGGCTGGGCGTGTTGTAGTAGACGTTTTCGTCGTAATAACCGTCGTACAGATTGCCGAAACTCTCCACGCTCAGGGTCAAATCGTAACGGCCGGAGAACGCGGCGAGCTTGCGGAACAGGTGCGGATGGCGAAATGCGATATTGGCGGCATAGAAGGCGCCCAGACTGCATCCGTGGCTGATGGTGCAAGGATGGCTGTTTTTCGCCGCCATGAGCGGCAACACTTCATTGAGCAGGTATTCTTCGTACTGCAGGTAACGCCGAACGCGATCCGCCGGATGCCGCCACCCGCAATAAAAGGTTTCGTGCGCCAATCCCTCGACGCAGTACAACTGCAACTGGCCGGCTTCGATCTTGTGCGCCAGCGCCTGTACCATGCGCAAGTCTTCGTATTCATGAAACCGCCCGTCGCGCGTGGGGAAAACCAGCACCTTGGCCCCGCCATGGCCGAACACCAAGAGCTCCATGTCTCTATGCAGCCTGGGGCTGTACCAACGATGATATTCGCGATTCATGTGAACGACCGGCTGCAATAAACATTCCTACTCGATCCGCGCGGCTCACAATTCGGCGAAAAAATCCGCCAGGACTTCCCGCAGCTCCGACTCCTGGCGCGCCTTGGCCGGATAGTCGAAATGCCCTGCTTCCAGCACGTACAGGCTTTTCGGGCCGGCCAGGGCGTTATAGATGGCGAATTGTCCGGGCGGCGCCACGGCGGGATCGAACAAGGCCGCCGCCACCTGAACCGGAACGTCCACCTGGGTGGCCGCGCTGGCCGCATCGTAATAGCGCAATGTGTCCATCACGTTACCGTGCCTGCGCTGGTAATCCCGGATGGCGCAGCCGCTGCCCACCGTCGGCAGTTCCAGCCGCAAGGGATGATGGCCGAAAGTCGGTACACTAAGATGCGCCCGCCGTATGCGGGCATCCCAGGGCAAAGCCAAGGCGCCTATGCCGCCGCCGAAACTGATGCCCATATAGCCGATATGCCCGGCGATGGCCGGAAACAGCCCGGTCAACACCGACACGGCCAGCCATAAATCCTCGACGCAACCGCCGAGTATGTAACGGTCGCGCTGGTCGATATCGTGCAGGACGTGCCAGTAAGGCTGATCGGAAATGGGTGGGCGGCGGCTGCGGGAGAGACCGCGAAAGCAAGGAAACAGCAAGACCGCATCGGCGACCGGCAGGTCGAAATCCGGCGCATCCCGGCCGCCATAGCCGTGCCCAACCACCAGGCCCCGCCGCACCGGCCGGCCTTGCGGCATGAGCAACCAGCCGCCGAGGGTGAAATCGTCCGTGGAGCGGTATTCGAGGTCGTAGACCGCGTAGCCTTCCCGGTGTTCGGGCCAAGGCTGCAACCGGGGCTCAGGCGCCACCGCAAGCGCGCGCCGGTAGCGGGCTTGCCAAAAGTCCGCGAAATCCTCCGGCGCGACCGGCGCTTCGACTCGCAGCAAGCTCTCCAGCGTGTAGCCGTAGCTCGGGTCGAAAGGAAAAGAATGGGGGAAACCGGCCATGACTCCGTGAACTCCTATCCGGGCGCTATCCCGTACACGGCATTTTACCCGAGCGGCAGACTTGCTCAGCCCGGAATCCCAAGCCGCGAAATCCCGCGCTATCGGCCCCGGAATACCCGGCTTTTCCGGTAAACTAGCCCACCCTTCTTCATTCTGTCCCCCCATGCCTTACATCCGCCTCGCCGACGTATCCATCGCCTTTGGTGTCCATCCCGTGCTCGACCACGCCAATTTCATCCTCGATCCGGGCGAGCGGGTCGGCTTGATTGGCCGCAACGGCGAGGGCAAGTCCACCCTGATGAAAGCCATCGCCGGCCTGGTGCCGGTCGACAGCGGCGAATTGTGGCGCCAGCCCGGCGTCAAGGTCGCCATGCTGGAGCAGGAACCTCGATTACCGGAGCAGTCCACCATTTACGACGCCGTGGCCGATGCCTTGGGCGACGTCGGCCACCACATCGCCGAATACCACCGCCTGTCCGAGCAGGCCCACATGGGCGAGGAGGCCCTGAACGAACTGGGCCGATTGCAGCACAAGCTGGAAGTGGCGGACGGCTGGCGCTTGCAGCAACGCGTCGAGCAGGTCTTGAGCCGGCTCGACCTGCCGGGCGACAAGCCGGTGGACGGCCTATCCGGCGGCTGGCGGCGCCGGGTCGCGCTGGCGCGTGCGCTGGTGATCGAGCCCGACGTCCTGCTGCTGGACGAACCCACCAACCACCTGGACCTGGAAGCCATCCTCTGGCTGGAAGAGCGCTTGCTGCAATTCGCCGGCGCTATCCTGCTGATCACCCACGACCGCAGCTTTTTGCAGAAGATCGCCACCCGCATCGTCGATCTGGACCGCGGCCAGCTCACCTCCTGGCCGGGCGATTACGCCGACTACCTGGAGAAAAAAGCCGCCGCGCTGGAAGAGGAGGAAAGGCACAACGCCTTGTTCGACAAGAAACTGGCCCAGGAAGAAGTCTGGATACGCCAGGGCATCAAGGCCCGCCGCACCCGCAACGAAGGCCGTGTGCGCGCCCTGAAGAAGCTGCGCGAGGAACGGGCGCAACGGCGCAGCCGTCAGGGCCAGGCCAGGATCGAGCTGGAACAGGCCGAGCGCTCCGGCAAGATCGTCGTCGAAGTGGAAAACGTCAGCTTCGCCTATCCCGAGCGCCCGCTGATCCGCGACTTTTCCACCACGCTGATGCGCGGCGACAAGATCGGCCTCATCGGCCCCAACGGCGCCGGCAAATCCACCCTGCTGCACCTGCTGCTCAAGGAGTTGGAACCGCAAAGCGGCAGCGTACGCCACGGCACCAAGCTGAGCATCGCCTATTTCGATCAGCTGCGCGCCCAGCTCGACCCCGACCAGACCCTGGCCGACGCGGTGAGCGGCGGCAAGGATTTCGTCGAGGTCAATGGCCAGCGCCTGCACATCATGTCCTACCTCGGCCAATTCCTCTTCCCCGCCGCCCGCGCCCGCTCGCCGGTACGCAGCCTGTCCGGCGGCGAACGCGCCCGCGCCCTCCTCGCCCGATTGTTCAGCCAACCCTGCAACCTGC
Organism: Methylococcus sp. EFPC2; assembly: GCF_016925495.1. Lineage (NCBI taxonomy): Bacteria > Pseudomonadati > Pseudomonadota > Gammaproteobacteria > Methylococcales > Methylococcaceae > Methylococcus > Methylococcus sp. EFPC2. The sequence continues at coordinate 2,084,380 of NZ_CP070491.1, forward strand.
TGGTGATGGACGAACCGACCAACGACCTGGACCTGGAAACCCTGGAGCTGCTGGAAGAACTGCTGGCCGGCTTCGAAGGCACCCTGCTGCTGGTCAGCCACGACCGCGCTTTCCTCGACAACGTCGTCACCGGCACCCTGGTATTCGAAGGCGACGGCAGGATAGGCGAATACGTCGGCGGTTATACCGACTGGCTGGAACAATCCAAAGCCACCGCACCCTCCGCCGCCGTTCCCGTTAAAGCGGCCAAACCCGTCCCGGCCAAAGAAGCGCCCGCCAAAGCCACCGCCCCGCGCAAAAAGCTCAGCTTCAAAGACCAGCGCGAACTGGAAACCCTCCCTGCCCGCATAGAAACCCTGGAAACCCGCCAGACGGAACTCAACACCCAGATCAACGGCCCCGACTTCTACCGCCAGGACGCGGAAACCGTGAAAAAGATACTCGCGGAAATGGAAACCCTAACCCAGGAACTGGAGCAGGCTTATGCCCGCTGGGATGAATTGGAGGCTTTGGCGGGGGAGATGATCTGAGAAGAAAACACTTGATTGACAACCCTTATCAACGACACACAAAGGGCCATGTATTACCCCGCAAAGGTTTGTCTTATATTTTAACGTCGTCCTAGCTAACAAGGAATAACCATGCAGATTTACATTGATTTCAATGAGTCAACTAAATCATGCATTTTAGGTGTGCTGTGCGTATTTTCACTATCTGGATGCATCAACGTAAGTGAGCTTTCAAAGATAGGGACGACCTATCATAACAACGACAATGAATGGAAACTAGGATACTCTGATATTCAATTAAACGACAGCACCTTCCGTGTTTCGTTTGCCGGGTACTCCATCCCACAAAACCAATGCGACGAATTTGCTTTAATGAGAGCGACGGAATTGACCAGAAATAGAGGCCGCAAATATTTTAAAATATTGGATGAAAAACAATCATCAAGCACACAGCACTTCTCTATACCAGGCTCCACAAATACATTCGCGACAATTTTGTCACCAGGAATTATGAGCGCTACAAGCTACTCTTCTGGCGCAGCCTTTACAATGAATTACCCAGTTTCCACGCTCACCATTCAGATAATGGGTGAGACAGACGGTGCAGCAAACACTTTTGACGCAGATATTATTTGGAACTCACTAAATAAAAAGCATTCTATACATAATAAGTAACGGCGTAAGGCAGAACCGGCTTTATCGGGTTCCGCCGGATGGGAAACGGCCAACGGCGCCGAACATGCGCATGGGCTCGTGCGACGAAATAGGCTTTCGGCCGATCGGGGATAGGCGGATCGCCCTGCCGGGCATCCGCCCTACTTTGACGACGTAGGGTGGAACCGGCTCCATCGGGTTCCACCGTATGGAAAAGGCAAACGACACCGGACATGCGCATGGGCTCGCACGACGGAATAGGCATCTGCCCGATCGGGGATTGGCGGATCGCCCTGCCGGGCATCCACCCTACCTTGATGGCGTAGGGTGGAACCGGCTCCATCGGGTTCCGCCGAATGGAAACGGCAAATGACGCCGGACATGCGCATGGGCTCGCGCGACGGAATAGGCATCTGCCTGGTCGGGGTTGGCGGATCGCCCTGCCGGGCATCCGCCCTACGTTGACGGCGTAGGGTGGAACCGGCTCCATCGGGTTCCACCGGACGGAAACGGCAAACGACGCCGGACATTCGCATGGGCTCGCGCGACGGAATAGGCTTTGGTGGGTCAGGGATAGGCGGATCGCCCTGCCGGGCATCCGCCCTTTGACGGCGTACGGTGGAAGCGGCTCCACCGGGTTCCACCGTATGGAGCGGCAAACGACGCCGAACATTCGCACGGCCTCGTTCGATGGAGCAGGCTTCTGGCCGATCGGTGGTTTGGCGGATCGCCCTGCCGGGCATCCGCCCTACCTTATGATGTGATGCCGGGAGGTGGAGATGCCGGACTATCGGCGCTTGCGGGTGCCGGGCGGGACGTATTTTTTCACGGTGAATCTGCTGGAACGGCGTTTGGATACGCTGGTGCGGCATGTGGATGCCTTGCGCGAGGCGGTGCGGCTTACTCGGCAGGAGCGGCCGTTTCATATCGACGCCTGGGTGGTACTGCCCGATCATCTGCATTGCGTTTGGACCTTGCCGCCCGGAGACGACGATTTTTCCAACCGCTGGAAAGCCATCAAGATTCGCTTCGTGCGCGCGCTTCCGCTGACCGAACGGCGTTCCACGGTGCGCGTCGCCCGCGGTGAACGTGGTGTTTGGCAGCGGCGTTTCTGGGAGCATGCCAGCCGCGACGAGCTCGACTACGCCAAGCACATCGACTACTGCCACTGGAACCCCATGAAGCATGGTTGGGTGCAACGGCTGTCGGATTGGCCGTATTCTTCCTTCCATCGTTATGTCCGCTCAGGCGTGTTGCCACCCGACTGGGCCGGAAACATAGACGAACCGAGCGCGGCATACGGCGAACCCGACTGATGGCGGATCGCCCTGTCGGGCATCCACCCTACTTCCTGAGGACGTGCGAGATGAATTACTCCGATTTGCTGACCGTCGCCTTCGAGGAGGCGCAGGCTGGGTATGCGGAAGGCGGGGTTCCGGTCGGGGCCGCCTTGTTCGACGCGGACGGGCAATTGTTGGGCCGCGGCCGCAATCGGCGGGTTCAGGATGCCGATCCTTCGATACATGGAGAAACCGATGCCTTCCGCAAGGCGGGCCGGCAGACGAATTACCGCGACAAGATCCTGGTCACGACGCTCGCGCCCTGCTGGTACTGTTCCGGCCTGATACGGCAATTCAATATCGGTACCGTGGTGGTGGGCGAATCCGCCAATTTTTCCGGCCATCTCGACTGGCTGCGGGAAGCCGGCGTCCGGGTGATCGAGCTCGACGATCCCGATTGCACGGCGCTGATGGCGCGTTTCATCGCCGAGCGGCCGGACGTCTGGTTCGAGGATATAGGCGAGTGCAGCGGCGGTCACGATTAGCTTCCGCGGCCGGACCGGACTTCCCCTCGTTTTTCAGGAGATCAATAAAGTGATTTATCACGGAGCCTGTCATTGCGGAGCGATCCGGTTCGAAGTCGAAGCGCCGGAAGATGTCGAGGTGGAGGACTGCAACTGCTCGATCTGCCGCATGACGGGCTTCATCCATCTGATCGTTCCCCGTTCCCGGTTCCGACTGCTGTCCGGCGAGGAAGTCATCACCACCTACCGATTCAACAGCGGCATTGCGCAACATACCTTCTGCAAGATTTGCGGCATCAAGCCGTTCTACATCCCCCGGTCTAACCCCGACGGGGTGGACGTGAACGTCCGCTGCCTGGAGGAAAAACCGCGCACCATGAAAGTGGTGGCGTTCGACGGGCAAAATTGGGAATCCAACGCCCATACGCTCGCCCACAAGAGCAAGGATGCTTAACACAGGGAGAGCACCCCGGGGGGACGTTCATCCTTTCCTGCCGCCTATACGGCGTGGCTTTCGATCGTGCGCTGGAGTTATCTATCCTCGGCGGCTGCCGGGAGTGCCAGCGCCGCTAGCCCGCCCGTTCACTGGCCGGCAACCAGCGCCTGAGGCCGGGAGCGGTCATGAGGGTGCTGACGATGGCCATCAAAACCAGCATGGTGAACACTTCGCGCGGGATCACGCCCAGGTCGTAGCCCAGGTTGACGACGATGAGCTCCATCAACGCGCGGGTGTTCATCATGATGGCGATGGATCTCGCGTCGGCGGGCGGCAGCCCGGCCAGCCGGGAAGCGAGATAAGACCCGCCGAATTTGCCCAGGACCGCCAGGAAGATCAGCAAGGCGCACCAGCCCCACAGCCCGGCGGTTTCCAGGCTGCCGACATCCGTGCGCAAGCCCGTGTAGGTGAAAAAGATCGGTAGGAAGAATACCGTCACCAGATCGGCCACCTTGTGATTCCAGGCTTCGACCAGTTCATGTTGATCGTGCAGCAGCACGCCGACGAGGAAGCCGCCGAAGATGGCGAATATGCCCAATTCGCTGGTCAGCATGGCCGAGCCGAATACGATCACGATCAGGATGGCCAGCAGATCCTGCGGCAGCGACTGGCTTCCCAGATCGAAACGGCGGACGGTGTGTCTGAGCAAATGCCGCGTCACATACCAGGACACCAACACATAGGCCGCCAGCAATCCGACCTGCTTGGCCATGGCGAAAGGTTCGAAATGCTGCGACGCATACGCGGAAATGAAGGCCAGCAGCACCCAGCCGATCGCGTCGCTCGCGCCGGCCGCCGCGATGGTGATGACGCCCAAACGGCTGCGGGTCAGTTTGAACTCCATCAGGATGCGGCCCAGGATGGGCACGGCCGTGATGGCCATCGCCACCCCCAGGAACAGGCTGTACGCCACCGGCTGCACACTCGGGGCGAGTTCCGGCGCCGACCCCCAGCCGTAGGCGAAACCCAGCCCGAACGGGGCGAGCAAGCCGATCAGCGTGACCAGCACCACCGCCCGCCGGTTGCGCCGGTCGGACAGCAGGGCGAAATCGAACTCCATGCCGACCTGGAACATCAGCATGATCAAGCCGATCTGGCTCATGATGGTCATGGGCGTGGCATCGTGCGAGCGAAAAACCCAGGCGAAGCTCTCGGGCGCCAGTTTGCCGAACACGGAGGGTCCCAAAACCAGGCCGGCGACGATCTCGCCCACCGCACGAGGCTGGTGCAGACTAACGGCCAGTCGCCCTGCGACGCGCGCGGCCAGGATGACTAGGCTGATCTGCAGCAGGGTATGGACGAGCAGGGATTCCGGGTTTCCGATAGGAGCTTGCACTGTCGCCTCGCCTCGACTTGAAGGAAAATGGCGGCCGAATGCCGCGCCATGGCTTATAACGGCTCGCGCGGCGCGATACAAGCGCACATGTCCGCGCCCCTAAACCTGACCCCCGACTCCGACAGCAGCCGTCGCCCGTGAGCATACAAAAGGAATCCAAGCGGGAACGCTACGACGTCGTGGTGATCGGATCGGGCATCGCAGGCCTGAGCGCCGCGGCCCTGCTGGCGAAAGCGGGCAAATCGGTGCTGGTGGTCGAGCGCCACACCGTTCCCGGCGGCTGTGCGCACGGCTTCGCCCGCCGCCGCTATCGTTTCGACTCCGGCGTACACTTGGTCAGCGGCTGCGGCGAGCAGGGCTACGAAAACGGCCGGGTGATCCATCGCATCCTGCAGGCGCTAGGCCTAGCCGAGGCATCGCCGTTTCTCCCGGTCCGGCCGTGCGCGCGGGTCGTTTTCCCGGAGCTGGCGGTCGAACTCCATCCCGGCGAGGACGCCTATATCGAGGGCATGACCCGGCTTTTTCCGGCTTGCCGCGAAAAACTCCTGGGGCTGATGCGGGTATGCCGTAGCATCGCGGAAGAGCTGGTGCGCGTCGACGAGGTCTTGGCCTCCGGTGCATCGCCCATGAGCGAACTCCCCCATCTGTGCCGCTACCGCCGTGCGACCCTGGCCTCGGTGCTGGACGAGTTCCTCCCCGACCCGCATCTGCGGGCCGCCTATGCCGGGCTGTGGCCCTACCTGGGCCTACCGCCGTCGCGCCTGTCCTTCCTGGCCTGGGCAACCATGTTCGCCGGCTACGTCTACGAGGGCGGCTATTACTGCCGTGGCAGCTTCCAGAAATACGCCGACCTGCTGGCCGAAGCGCTGAGACGGGAAGGCGGGGAATTGCTGCTGGGAGCGAGCGTCCGGCGCATCCTGGCCGATGGCGGCACGGCCGCCGGCATCGTGCTGGAGAACGGTCAGCTCATCCGGGCCGAAGCCGTCGTCTCCAACATAGACATGCGTCAGACCGCCGAACTGCTGATCGGCCAGGAACATCTGCCCGACGATTACCGGAGCGGCCTGGAAAAGCTAAGGCCTTCCGTGTCGGTCTTCGTGACCTATCTGGCGACCGACCTCGATCTGCGGACGCTGCCCCATGCCCACGAATCGTTTTTTTTCGAGACCTTCGATCACGACGCCGCCTATGCGGAAACACTCGCCGGCAAACCCAACTGGTTCTCCGCCACGGTGCCCACGCTCGCCGATCCCTCCCTGGCGCCGCCGTGCCAGCATCTGATGCTGCTGACCGCGCTCAGCCCATTCGACGCCCAGCCATCCTGGCGCGCGGCCAAGGCGGATTTCCAGCTCAGACTATTGGAAAAGGCCGAGCGGCATTTCCCCGGCCTCAACGGCCGCCTGCTGTTCGTGGAATCGGGCTCTCCGCGCACCGTCGAGCGCTACACCCTGAACCACCGAGGCGCGGCCTACGGCTGGGCGAACAGCCCGGACCAGATCGCCGCCCGCCGTCCCGGCGTGCACGGCCCGCTGCAAGGGCTTTTTTATACCGGACATTGGACGCGTCCCGGCGGCGGCATCGCCGGCGTCAGCTACTCCGGCGTACTCGCGGCCCAGGCCGTGCTGGGCGTCCCGCAACGGGAGGCGTTCTGGAGCTTGTTTGCGAACGCAACACCCTAGCGGCGGCAGGCTGGAACGACCAACGGGTCTATCAGACTCCCACAAAGCTGGAATTCGCTAACGCTCATTCCAGCCTACGTTACTTGTATACGAACGCGACGACCTAGTCGTTGTAGGCTGGGACGACCGTAGGGAATCCCAGCAAACCGCAACGAGGCTGGAATCCGCTGCCCTTCATTCCGGCCTACGTCGCCGTACCCGAACCGTCGCCGTAACCCAGCGTCGCCAGCAAAGCCCTCCAGTTCTCCCGGAGCACCTTGCCGGTTTCGTTGCGGGGAATTTCGGCCACGTGATGGATGCGCCGGGGGAGGAAGAGTTCGTCCAGATAGGGACGCAGACCCTCGATGATCTCGGACCGGTCCGCCTCGCCGACCACCACGGCGGCCAGCCGGTCATGGCCACGCGCATCCTGGTAGGCATGGAACAAGCCGTCCCGCAACCCGGCGACCGATGCGAGCCGGTGGTTCAGATCGGCCAGCGATCCGCGCTTGCCGCCGATCTTGATCATGTCGCTGTCCCGCCCCAGCAGGCTGAATCGGCCGTCCCGCTCGGGGCGTATTTGGTCATCCAATTCCACGGGCGCGGGCAGATGCGGCGTCGCCAGGCCGGTTTTTCCGGAGTCCCGGGGCGTCAGCCTGACGCCTTCGTAAGGCCGCCAAGGGCTCTCGCGGGCAGTCCGCCGCGACGCCAGCGACAAGGTTTCGGTGCTGCCGTAGAGCTCGATTACGGGAGCCCCGAACAGCGCCTCGGCTTGCCGGGCGAGTTCCGGCGACAGACTGGACGTGGAACAGATCACCGCGCGCAGATTGCCCCAGTCGCCGCCCGTCCGCACCACGGCGGACAGATGCGCGGGCGTGGTGGCCAGCAGACAGGGCCGGGCCGCGGACAATACGGTGCGGCGCAGGTCTTCCGGGAAAAAAGGCCTGCCGGGATGGAGCGCCAAGCCGGAAAACAACGGCCAGAAGATCGAAGTTTCCAACCCGAACATGTGCTGCGGCGGGGTCGTGGAAACCACCAGCGCGGACTCGTTTGCCAGCCCCAGGGCGGCCAGCGCCATGCTTGCGGATGCCGCAAACGTCGCCAGACTGTGGCGGCAGGGCTTGGGTCGTCCCGTGGAGCCGGAGGTAAAGGCGATCACGGCGGCGTGTTCGTAATCCAGGGACGGTCGCTCGGCCGGTCGCGTTTCTTCGGCCGGTGGAATCACCCGAAAATGGGCACCGACGCCGGCGACCAGGTCCCTGTCGCCGGCCAGATAAGCACGCGGATGGGCATCCAGGATTTCGCGCAATATCCCTGCCTGCAGGGACGGCGGCAACAGAGCGACTTGTCCCCGCATCGCCGCGGCCAGCAGCGCCAGGCAAAACGCATAGCGGTCCTCGCACAGGTTGACCAGATAGTCGCCATCCGGCAGTTGTCGGGCGAGACCGGCCGCATCGGCCCATAAGCGGCCGCGCGTGCGGATGCCTTGCGGCAGGATGGCGAACGGCGCTTCCCTTTCAGGTCCGGCGCCCGAAAGTCCGGACCGGACCGGATCCGGAAAATAAGCCGCCCCAATGGGGGAACCGCGGCCGAGCGCTCGCTCCGATTGGTCGGCGCGGGAAAAACGATTAGAATTGCGGGTCTCCATGAGACTGGGCGCGGAAGCTGCTCGATACCGGGAATTGCGGCATACCGTATACCAAGACCACATTGAAATCGACACGCATGGGCCGCCGGCATGGGTCGGTCGTGCTCGACGCCATGATGAACAGCCCCCCGACACCGCCCGCGAGACGCGGACACACGCTGGCTCCCGCAAGCCTCATGACGGACGACCGTCTCTCCTTCCGCTTGCTCGCGCCTGCCCCGTGAGCGCCGAGGGTATCGCCCGGCCGGTCCGGGAACTGCTCCCGCAAGCCGGGGACATGGTCTTGCTGGACCGCATCCTCGAAGTAAATCGGGAGTTCATCGTCGCCGAACTCGTCGTGCGGAGCGACGGCTTGTTCTATGCCGAGCGCGAAGGCGGCCTGCCCGCCTGGATCGGTATCGAACTCATGGCGCAGACAGTCGCCGCGTATTCCGGCTACTGGCGGCTGCAACGCAATCTGTCGGTCGATCTGGGTTTTTTGTTGGGCACCCGGCATTACGAAAGCTCGGTAGCGACATTCCCCGCCGGCGTCACGCTCCGTATACGCGCGGAAAAAGAGATCGAAGGCAGCAACGGCCTGGCCGTATTCGACTGCGGAATCGAGGGCGAGAACCTGTGGGCGAGCGCCAAGCTGAACGTATTCTTGCCCGCGGATTCCAGAACGTATTTGACCGAGAGAGGACTATGAGCGGACAAACGGTATTGGTCACCGGATCGAGCCGCGGCATCGGCAAGGCCATCGCACTGCGTTTGGCGCGCGAGGGCTATTCGGTCGTCGTGCATTGCCGCACCCGCCGGGACGAGGCGGAAACGGTGAAGGCCGAAATCGAGGCGCTGGGCGTTGCATCGCGTATCCTGCAGTTCGACCTGGCCGACCGCGAAGCCGCCCGAACCAGCCTGGAGCAGGACATCGCCGAACACGGCGCCTATTACGGTGTCGTCTGCAACGCCGGCCTGGTGCGCGACAACGCCTTTCCCGCGCTGACCGGCGAAGACTGGGACCAGGTGATACACACCAACCTGGACGGCTTCTACAACGTGCTCAACCCCGTCGTCATGCCCATGATCCAGCGCCGCAAGCCGGGCCGCATCGTCACCCTGTCCTCCGTAGCCGGCCTGGTGGGCAACCGGGGCCAGGTCAATTACAGCGCGGCGAAGGCCGGCATCATCGGCGCCAGCAAGGCTTTGTCCATCGAACTGGCGAAACGCCACATCACGGTCAATTGCGTGGCGCCCGGATTGATAGAAACCGACATGGTGGAAGGCCTGCCTCTGGACGAATACATCAAAACCATACCCGCGCGCCGCATGGGCAAGCCGGAAGAAGTGGCCGGACTGGTCGCCTTCCTGATGTCCGAAGAGGCCGCCTACATCACGCGCCAGGTCATCGCGGTGAACGGGGGCCTGTTTTGACCCGACGCGTCGTCGTCACCGGCATGGCCGGCTTCTCGCCCATAGGCAACGACTGGGATACCGTGCGTGCCCGCCTCCAGGCCGGCCGCTCCGGCATCAAGACCCTGCACGAATGGGACCGCTATGCCGGCCTGCTCACCCGGCTCGGAGCGCCGGTCGAAGATTTCTCCCTGCCGGACCATTACACCCGCAAGAACACCCGCAGCATGGGCCGCGTCTCGCTGCTCGCCACCCGCGCCAGCGAACTGGCGCTACAGGATGCCGGCCTGCTGAACGACCCCGTCGTCGGCGGCGGGCGCACCGGCGTCGCCTACGGCTCCTCGGTGGGCTCTACGCCGGCCATCGCCGAATACGGCGCGATGCTGATCAAGAACGACATCGGCAGCCTCAACGCCAACACCTACCTCAAGATGATGGGCCATACCACGGCGGTGAACGTCGGTCTGTTCCTCAAGGTGCGGGGCCGCATCATCCCCACGGCGAGCGCCTGCACTTCCGGCAGCCAGGGCATAGGCTACGCCTACGAAGCCGTCAAGTTCGGCGCCCAGGACCTCATGCTGGCCGGCGGCGCAGACGAACTCTGCCCCACCGAAGCCGCCACCTTCGATGCCCTCTATGCGACCAGCACCCGCAACGACGAACCCGAACTGACGCCGCGACCGTTCGACGCCCAGCGCGACGGCCTGGTCATCGGCGAAGGCGCCGGTACTCTGGTGCTGGAAAACCTCGATCATGCGCAGGCACGCGGGGCGCGGATCTATGCCGAGCTCGTCGGCTTCGGCACCAACTCCGACGGTGCCCATGTCACCCAGCCCAGCCCGGAAACCATGGCCATCGCCATGAAGCTGGCCCTGCAGGGTGCCGGACTGACGCCGGGAGACATCGGCTATGTTAGCGGCCACGGCACGGCGACGGAGCAGGGCGACATCGCCGAGAGCCACGCGACCCACGCCGTATTCGGTTCCCGCGTTCCCATCAGCAGCCTCAAGAGCTATACCGGCCACACCCTGGGCGCCAGCGGCGCGCTGGAAGCCATCGCCGCGATACGCATGATGGAAGACGGGCTGTTTCACCCCACCCTCAACCTGGAACAGGTCGACCCGCGCTGCGCGGACCTCGACTATATCCGCGGCGGCATGCGCGCCATCGCCACCGACCATGTCATGAGCAACAACTTCGCCTTCGGCGGCATCAACACCTCGCTGATATTCCGCCGCTGGACGACTTGAACGGCCGCTGACCGGACTCGCCTATATAAACAAAACAAACGCCGTCCGAACGGATCCGAATTTGGGCCGATCGCCGGCACTGTTATCATGGCCGGCATTTCACTCAGAGGAGCTTTAAAGATGGAAAGCATCAAGATGTTGGTAGGCGCGGTATTGTTGTTGGCGGCAGGAGCCGCCATGGCGAGCGAAGATCTGGCCCAGAGCAAGGGCTGTCTCGTCTGCCACTCGATCGATTCCAACAAGCTGGGCCCGGCCTACGTCGATGTCGCGCAACGCTATGCCGGGCAAGCCGACGCGGAAGCAAAATTAACCGCCAAAGTGATCGAGGGAGGAGCCGGATCCTGGGGCGATATGGCCATGCAACCCAACAACATCACGCCCGAGGAAGCCAAGCAACTGGTTCAATGGATCTTGACGCTGAAATGACCACATCGGCCTAGTGGCGCGATCGGAATTAACCATCAATCACCACCTATCCGCGTCGACGGCAAGCTGTTGACGCGGATGTCGCCGAGTCCCGCAACCGTCGGCCACGATGTCATCCGGTCGACGGGCCGCCCATTCCCCCGCAAACCCCGCCGCGTTCCTTTGCCCGTCGACTAAGACACGCCGATGGCATCCCTGTCGAGACGCATCGACTATTTCTGGCGCCTGGTCGCGACCGGCTTTAGCTACGCCCTGTTCGGCGTGGGATCGGCCCTGATCTGGGTGATTCTGTTCCCCCTGATATCCCCCTTCCTGGGCCGTGGCGCCGAACGCAAGCGCCGGGCGCGCCGGTTGATGCACGAGGTCTTCCGTTTCTACGTCGCCGTCATGCGCGGGCTGGGCCTCCTGACTTACCGGGTGCAGAACGGCGAGGCGCTGAACCGGCCGGGGCGTATCGTCGTCGCCAATCATCCGACCTTGATCGACGTGGTTTTGTTGATTTCGATGATCCGCAACGCCACCTGCATCGTGAAACCGGCCTTGTATAACAATCCGGTGATGCGCTTCCCGATACGGGCGATGGATTATTTGTATGCGGAAGACCCGGAAATCCTGCTGCAACGCTGCGTGGACGATTTGCACGACGGCAGCACGCTGATCGTCTTCCCGCAGGGTACGCGCACCCCCGCCTACGAACAGCGGCCTTTCCAGCGGGGCGCGGCGAATATCGCCCTGCACTCCGGCGCGCCCCTGCTGCCGGTCCATATCCGCTGCTCGCCACCCACCCTGGGCAAACACGAGAAGTGGTATCACATCCCGCCGACCCGGGTATGCTTCGACATCCACGTGGGGGAAGAAATCGACCCGCTGAGCTATGCGGACGGCCGGGAACGGGCCCGGGCGGCGCGCGCGCTGACGCGGGACATGCAAGCCCGCCTGTCGGAACCATCGAAAAAATTTGGGCCAGCCTAAATCGCGCCCTCAAAGGATATAATCGCCGGCAAGCCAAGCCGGCCAGGACTTCCTCCCTCCGACGCCCAAGCAGGAGACGAGCGTTGGGAGCCAGCGCCGGCGTATATCCAACTGCCGAATTTTGAAGACGACATGCAAGACCGGGACGAAATCCTTAATCTGCTCAAAGACCTGATCGCCGAAATGTTCGAGATTTCCCGCGACGACGTGGCGCCGGCGGCATCCTTGTCCCAGGACCTGGATATCGACAGCATCGACGCCGTGGACCTGATGGTCAAACTTCGTCAGGTGACCGGACGGCGCATCCAGCCGGAGGATTTCAAGTCCGCCCGCACGGTGCAGGACGTCGTCGACACGATCTACCATCTTTACAACGCCTGACCCCGCATGCGGCCGCTAGGGATCGCCGTCCTCACGATAGGCTACCCGGTCCTGATCTACTTGGCGCTGGACCATGTCCAGCCCCGTTATCTGGCCCTGCTGGTCTTGGCCGCCGTGATCCTGCGCGGGCGCTGGAGCGGCTCCGGACTGCCGGCGGCCGGGGCCGGCTTCAAGGGGCTGGCGCTCATCGGCGGCGCACTGCTCCTGGCGGCGAGCTTCCTGAACGACCGCGTGCTCCTGTTGAGTTATCCCATTGCGGTCAGCGCCGTTTTCCTGGGCGTCTTCGGCCACAGCCTGGCGCATCCGCCCACCGTGGTGGAACGTCTGGCGCGCATCCGGGAGCCGGATCTGCCCGCCCGGGGCGTCGCCTACACCCGCAAGGTCACCTGGGTGTGGTGCTTCTTTTTCCTGGGCAACGGCCTGGTTTCCGCCGCCACCGTCTGGCATGGGGACGTCGCCCTCTGGACCCTGTACAACGGCCTCATCGCCTATGTCGTGATGGGCCTGCTGTTCGCCGGCGAATGGATGGTCAGAAGCCGCGTGCGCAAAGCCTTTTAAAGATGCAGACCGAAAACTACGCGGACGCCTGGCCCGAGGTCCTGGACGAACGGCGCGACGGAGACAGCGTCGTACTGGACCTGCGCATTCCCGACGGGCTGGCCTATTTCCCCGGCCACTTCCCCAGCATGCCGATATTGCCGGGCGTGGTCCAGATACACTGGGCCATCCATCTGGCGCGGGGCCGGTTCGCCATGGCATCCCGGTTTCAGCGCATGGAGGTCATCAAGTTCAAGAACCTCATCCGCCCCCGCTACGTCCTGCAACTGCACTTGAATTATCAGTCACCCGAACGCCGCCTGCAGTTCGCTTACCGCTCGCACGACGAAGCGTTCAGTTCCGGACGGATTTATTTTCATGACGAATGATTTCCGGCCTTGCGCGGTCGTGCCCGTCTACAACCACGAAGGTCCGCTGCCGGGCATCGTCGCGCGGCTGCGGGAAAAAGCCCTGCCCGTGATCCTGGTCGACGACGCCAGCGCCGCATCCTGCGCCCGTCTCATGGACGAACTGGCCACGGCCGATGCCGGCGTCGACTTGATCCGCCATCCGCGCAACCGCGGCAAAGGCGGGGCGGTCAAGAGCGGTTTGATCGCGGCTAGCGCGCGGGGCTACAGCCATGCGGTCCAGGTCGACGCGGACGGCCAGCACGATCTGGACGATCTCGAGCGCATGCTCGACCTCGCACGCGCCCATCCGAACGCAGTCGTCGCGGGCCAGCCCATCTTCGACGAGTCCGTGCCCAAGGGCCGCTATTACGCCCGCTACCTGACCCATGTCTGGGTGTGGATCAACACCCTGTCGCTGACGATAAGAGACGCCCTGTGCGGCTACCGCGTCTACCCCCTGGCAGCCAGCGTCCGCCTGATCGAAAACGCGAGGCTGGGCGAACGCATGGATTTCGACGTGGAAATCCTCATCCGGCTGTACTGGCAGGGAACCCCGATTGTCACCCTGCCCACCCGCGTCCGCTATCCGCAAGACGGTGTATCGCATTTCCGCCCCTGGCTGGACAACGCCTTGCTCAGCCTCATGCAGGCGCGGATGTTTTTCGGCATGCTGCTGCGCCTGCCCAGCCTGATCGCTCGACACTTCCGATGAAATCCGAACGGACTTTCCAGCATTGGGCAGCTGTGGAGGAAACCGGCATCCTCTGGGGCATGAAGGCCTTGCTGGCGATCTACCGGCTGTTCGGCCGTCCGGCTTTCCGCCTGGTGCTGTATCCCGTGGTCGGCTATTACTTCCTCGCCAACCGGGCCGCGCGGCGGGCCTCGCGCGATTATCTCCAACGCCTCGGCGCCTATTATCCCGAGCTGGCGATCACCGGCAGCTTCCTGGAAAGCTACCGGCACTTCATCCAATTCGCGGAAACTTTGCTGGACAAGATCGTGGTGTGGTTTGAGGACTTGGGACCCGAGCGCGTGATATTCCACAATCGTCCCCTGTTGCTGAACACGCTGACCGAAAACCGCGGCACGATACTGCTCGGCGCGCACCTGGGCAACCTGGAAATCTGCCGGGCGCTGGCCGAAACACGCGACGCGGTGCGCCTGAATATCCTCGTCCATACCAAGCATGCGGAGAAATTCAACCGTCTGCTCGGCGGCGTCGAACGCCACGGCGGGATAGAGCTCATTCAGGTCACGGAACTCAACCCCGCCGTGGCGATCCGCCTGCAGGAAAAGCTGGACCGCGGCGAGTTTCTGGTCTTGGTCGGCGACCGCATACCCATAGGCAGCCCCCACCGTACCGTGAAAGCGCAATTTCTCGGCGCCGACGCCGAGTTCCCTCAAGGCCCTTATCTGCTGGCCTCCCTGCTGCGCTGCCCCGTTTACACCCTGCTGGCCTATCCCTGGGAGGGCAAATACCAGATTTTCCTGGAGCCTTTCGCCGAGCAGATCGCCCTGCCCCGCCGCGATCCGCAACGCGCGCTGGAACTGGCAGGCTGGGCGCGGCGCTACGCCGAAAGGCTCGAAAGCCATTGCCGCCGGGTGCCTTTCCAGTGGTTCAACTTCTACGGATACTGGGACAGCGCGGGGACAAATAGCCGTGACGAATAAAACGCGCGCCGTGCAGGGCGAGATCGAGCTGGAAATCCCCTTCCACGACATCGACCTGCTGAACATCGCCTGGCACGGCCATTACTGCAAATACCTGGAACTGGCCCGCTGCGCGCTGCTGGAAAAAATCGGCTACGACTACCTGACGATGAAGGAAACCGGCTATGTCTGGCCCATCGTCGATCTCCAGTTGCGCTATCTGCAGCCCGCCCGCTTCATGCAGCGCATCGCGGTCGTGGCCGAGTTGATCGAGTGGGAATACCGGATGAAGATCAAATACCGCATTCGCGACGCCAGCACCGGCCAGCTCATGGTCAAGGCGGTCAGCGTGCAGGTCGCCGTCGAGCGGGACAGCGGCGAAATGTTGTACGCATCGCCGCCGGTATTTTTGGAGAAGCTCGAGCAATACCAGCAAGACCACTGAACCGCTTCGATTTCGCCCGCACCGGATGCGTACACCCGCCACTCGCGTATACCATGACCCCGCCATCGACTGACTACTAGGAGTCATACCATGCCCAAGCGCATCGTCCCGCTGTTCCTGGCCCTTATCGTACTGTCCGGCCTGAGCGCCTGCGCCAAGAAATTCCAGCCCGGCCAGCTCGCCTCCGGCATCGATGTCGGGTCCACCTATTACACCCAGTTCAGCCTGTTCCAGGAGAAAAACAATTACCGCACCACCAATTATCGCCGCGGCTTTCTGATACCCGTCAATACCGCAGTGACGCTGACATCCATCAACAGCAAAGAGATTACGCTGCGCCTCAGCGATTCCGGCCAGCCCCTGACCATAGAAAACGTGCCCAAGCACACCAACGAAGACGTGCAGGCCGCTTTCCTGAAAATATTGGGGCCCCGGAAAGTGGATTTGTCGCGCTTCTCGGCCGACGAACAAAAGGCCATCCTCGACGGCCAGGTCAAAATCGGCATGTCGCGCAAGGCGGTCCAGGTGGCCATCGGCTACCCCCCGCAAAACTCCACGCCGAATCTGAGCGTAGACGACTGGACTTATTGGGCCTCCCGCTTCGACCGCTTCATCGTCCATTTCAAGAACGACAAGGTCGCGGAAATCCGCCATTGACAGCGGCTCCGGCCGTAGGCCGACACCGACGGATGGACGCGGCATCGCTGGACCACAGCATCCACCTCTGGCTGATCCGGCATAAGGACTTGGCGGACGAAACGCCGGAGCACCCGATCTGCCTCAGCGAGACTGAACGAGAACGCGCCGGACGGCTCCGTTCGGAAACGGCCCGCGCGCGCTTCGTCGCTACGCGTGTCTGGCTACGCGGCCTGCTCGGGCATTATCTGAACACCGATGCTCGCGACATCGACTGGGAGCACAACGCCCACGGCAAACCGCGTCTCGCCGGTCAGGCGGAAGATCAAGGCCTGGTGTTCAACCTATCCCATACCGGCGACTATGCCGCGCTGGCGCTCACCCGCGACGGCCGCCTGGGTGTCGACATCGAACTGCCCAAGGCCAGCCGCGACCTGGAAGGCCTGGCAGCCATGTGCCTAGCGCCGGAAGAGCTGAGCTGGTGGCGCGAGGGTGCCGAGGACGAAAAAGCCGCGAACTTCTTTCGCCTCTGGGTCTGCAAGGAAGCCTACGTCAAGGCGGTGGGCCGGGGCATCGCCCTGGGCCTGAAACGGATAGCCGTCAAACCGGACTTTTCCGGCTTCCTCCGCCTTCCGCCGGAATACGGCACTCCCGAGGCCTGGCACATGTACGAAAGCCACCATGGGCCTTGCCGGCTCGCCCTGGTTCATGAAGGCGAAGCGAGGCCGATCACCGTATTTGCTTCATCTTGAGTAGCCAGGCTTCATGAATTCCAAACCGCCGGTCTCCAAGTCCTGCGACGCGGTCGTCGCACTCTGAAGAGGCTCCCTCAAGTGGACGGCTCCGTCATTGCCCGCTTGGACGAGCGTGTACAATAGCGGCCCGGTAAACCCGGTGTAGCCCCGAAACCTAACGATCGGGCTCGCCCGATAGACCCCAACCCGTTACCCGGAAGTTCATTGCACACCTCGGCCCCGGACATGGCGCCGAACGTTCGCCTGCTGGAACTGACCGGGCCCACGAAGTGATTGCATAGACCGATATGCCTGAAAACCTGATTCTGGAATTGAAACAACTGCTAATCGATGGCTTGCGCCTGGAAGATATCTCCGTGGACGACATCGATGCCGATGCCCCCTTGTTCGGCGGCGGCTTGGAACTGGACTCCATCGACGCGCTGGAGATCGGCGTGTTGCTGAACCGTACCTACGGCGTGCATATCAGCGCGGGCGACGACCGCAACCTGCAGATATTCGCCTCCCTCCGCGCGTTGGCGGAATTCGTCGCGGCGAACCGTGGCGCGGTGGCGTGAACCGGCGACTCCCTGTCAGCTTGATCATCCTGTTGGCCCTCGGCTATCCGTTCTTGAGCGGCTGGCTGATGGGGCAGGGTTACGGCCGGGCCGTGCTCCTGCTGTTTGCCTGCCTCACGCTCGGCCGTGCGCTGCGCGCCGGCGCACCCGCTCGACGCTGGATCCACGGCGGCTCGGCGATCCTGCTGGCGCTCGGGGCCGTCTATTCCGAAGCGTTCACCGCCCGCCTGATACCCGCACTGGTCTATGCGTCCCTGGCCTGGCTGTTCGGCCATACGCTGGCGCATCCGCCCAGCCTGATCGAGCGCCTGGTGCGGCTGCAGTTTCCCGAATTCCAGCCGGGCATCGCCGACTATCTGTACCGGCTCACCCAGATCTGGACCGCTTTTTTCGCTGCCAGCGCGGCCGTCTGCGTGCTGTTGGCGGCCTATGCGGACGAGCGCCTCTGGACACTCTACACCGGAGTGATCGTCTACCTGCTCATGGGAGGCCTGGCCCTGGGCGAAATGATTTACCGGCCTATCCGTTTCCCGGACCTGGAAATACCGCATCCTGTGGACAGCCTGAAGGTGATGATGCGGGACGGCCACAAGGTATTCCGGGAACTGCGCGGATGAAGACGACGCAGCGGCTGAAGCCTGCCCTGCTGGCGCTCCTGCTCTCGTTTGGCCTGCCCGGGACAGGCTCGTGCGAAGCACCGAGCGCCGAAGACCTGCTCGCCCGGTTCGCGCAATCCGCCCCGTTGGAATTCCGCTATCGGGAAACCCGCAAACTGGAGCTGATGGACCGGCCCTGGAAAGGCTCCGGCTACCTGTACTCCACCCCCGAAGGCACGCTGGTCAAACTGCAGATCGAACCCGAGCGGCTGATCATGGCCATCGCCGGCGATAGCCTGTACTACTACGACTCCGCCAGTCTCAGGCGACAATCGGCCGCGCTGTCCCAGGCCGGCCCCATGGGCGAGCAGATCAAGGCCTTCCGCGCCATCGTGCAGGGCCGCAGCCAGGAACTCGCCCCCCTCTACTCACTGCGTTCGGATAACCAGGCCGGCCGCTGGCGGCTGGCGCTCGCGACCAAGGCGCCGGCTCAGGGCGGAGCCCCCGCGCGAATCGAAATCTCCGGCGACGAAAAGCGGAAAAGCCGCCGGCAGGTCCACATCGTACAGGCCGACGGCGAAGAGACGGACTACGCCATGGAGCAGGGACGCGCGGGCCCCGAGATCGAACTCGCCATCCGCCGCCTGCTGTCCGAGGCCAAGGGGAACTGAACTTGCCGGCCCGCTGGCGCAAGCGCCTGTTCTTCCTCCTGCTGCCCTTGCTATTGGCCGCGATCTGGCTGCAAGTGCGGGTGGAGACCGACCTCAACGCCTTCTTCACCGCCGTGGAGAGCGAAGATGCGGCATTTCTGGCGAGTTTCCTACAATCCGGCGAGCTTTCCCGGCGTTACCTGATCGCCGTCCGGCCCACGCATGGAAACGCCGCCGGCGCCGACGCCCTGGGCCGGGAACTGGTGCGGGAGTTGGCGCAGGAAGCCGCCGTGGAGCGAGTCTGGCAGGCCGACCGGGCGCCGGACGAATGGCTGGCGGCCGTGCAGTCCTACGCTCCCCACGGCAGCCGGATGTTCAGCCTCGATCCGGAAACGGAAAAAGCGCGGCTATTCGACCCCACGACAACCAGGGAACGGGCGTTCGCGCTCAAGCGGGCCTTGCTGGGGCCGGAAGGCGCCTGGGTCAAGGAAATCGCTAAACAGGACCCGCTGCTGCTCTCGCTGCAGGCCTTCCGCGGCCTGCAGGACCGGGCGCAGCCGGCAGGCGAACGGGCAGGATTCGCCGGGCTGATATTGCAGTCGCGCCCGCCGTCGCTGGATACCGAGGCCCAGGCCCGCCTGCAATCGGCCATCCGGGACCGCTTCGAGCGCCTGAACGTCAACAGGGACTACACCCTGGCCATGACCGGGGTGCCGGTGTTCACCGTGGTCGCGCACGATCAGATCGCCCGCGACGTGGCCCTGGTGTCGGCGGTGTCGACCGTGGGTGTGGTGGCCATCTTTCTCGTCCTGTTCCGCTCGCTCAAGGCTCTGGCCTGGGTCTCGCTGATCGTGGCGGCCTCCTATGGGGTGGGCACGCTGGCGACCGCCTGGACCTTCGGTTTCGTGCACAGCCTGACCCTGGCCCTGGGCTCCACGCTCACCGGCGTGAGCATCGACTATCCCATGCACGTGCTGGCCCACACCGCGCAGTTCCGCGGAGAGGAACCGGACGAGGCGGTGCGCCGGGTCTGGCCCAGCCTGTTCGTCGGCTCTCTGACCACCGTGCTGGGCTATGTGGCTTTGGGATTCGCGGGCTTTCCAGGCTTCCAGCAGATCGCCGTGTTCTCCTCGGCCGCCCTGGGCGCCACCCTGCTGCTGACCCGCTGGGTGCTGCCCGCGCTCCTGACCTCGACAGCCTTGCGTCCGCCCCATATTCCCGGCCTGAACGGCTGGATGGATTTCTGCGTGCGCCGCCGCATCTGGCTGTCCGCGCTGCTGGTGATCGGCCTGTGCGGCGCCGTGGCACTCCTGCCCCGCATGCGCTGGATGGACGATCTTTCCAAGCTGACCATGGAGATGGGCGAACTGAAGCAGCAGGACAAGGCCATCCGCGACGGCTTGAGCGGCATAGAGCCGGGCCGCTTCGTGCTGGTAAAAGGAAGCGACCTGGATTCGGCGCTGGAACATGCCGAGGTGGCCGAGCGCGTGCTGCGTGGACTCAAGAGCGATGGCAAATTGAAAGATTATTTCGGCCTCTATCCCTGGCTGGTCTCGTCGCACTTACAAACAGCCAACGCCTCTGCCTATGCGGCAGCGGTGGAAGGCGATTTCTCCCCGGCCTGGCGCAAGGCGCTGGCCGAAGCCGGCCTTGCGGTGGACAAACTGGGCCGGCTGGCCCCGGCGCAAGACGCCGCCGCTCCCGCTAGCCTGCTGAGCGATAACGTCCGGCAAATCCTGTCCGGTCAGATTCTGCAGACAACGAGCGGCACGGCCCTGGTCATCTGGCTGGGTGCCCACGAACCCGCCGCCGTGACTCAAGCCCTGCAAAACCTGCCCGAGGTGCGTTATTTCAGCCAGAAAGATCTGCTGAACGGCCTGGCCCAACGATACCGCGACCGCTCATTCACCCTGCTGGGCTGGGGCCTGCTGGGCATCTACGCCCTGCTCTGGCTGCGCTACCGGGCGGCCCGCAAGGCCTTTTTCAGCCTGTTCCCGGCGACCATCGCAGGGCTGGTGCTATTCGCCGCCTGGGCCGCCCTGGGGCAGGAAGTCAGTTTCCTGCACCTGATGTGTTTGTTGCTGGCCGTCTCCATCTGCGAGGACTACGGTATCTTCTTCCTCGACAACGGCGGCGGCGACATCCGCGCCACCTATCAGGCCATCGCTCCCTCCATGCTCACCACCGCCGTTTCCTTCGCCGCCTTGGGGCTGGCGGAAAACCCCACCCTGCGCATCCTGGCCGGGGCCGTGACCCTGGGCATCGTGCTGGGCTTCCTGCTGTGTCCCTTGCTGATACGGGCCGATAGGACCGGCACGGCCTGATACGGGTACAATTCCGCTTCCACCGACATTCAAGGAACGTATCGCCATGACCATCCGCTCATTCCTGCATTTGCCTATCCTGGCATCCCTGCTCCTGCTCACCGCCTGCGCGACCAACATCAAGCCCACGGCCGAATCCAACCCGGCACCGACCGCGAAGTTTTCCGATTTCAGCCGCTACGAACTGGCGCCCGTCCAGGCCGGCAGTGCGGAAGTCGCCGCCCAGACGGCGGCGGTGGCCAAGATACAGGAGCACCTGGATGAGAAGCTCGGCGCCCGACTCAAGCAATGGAACGCCCAGCCGGCGAAAAGTCCCGCCCGCACCCTGCGGATCGAGCCCACGGTCACCGAATTGAAGTTCGTCGGCGGCGCGAAGCGTTTCTTCGCCGGTGCCATGGCCGGCAGTTCGGCCGTCATCCTGAAGGCCAGGATCACCGAGAAGGAAACCGGCAAGCTGGTCGCCAGCCCCGAGTTCTACTCCAAGTCCTCGGCGATGGCCGGAGCCGTTACCATAGGCGGCAACGACAACGCCATGCTGGGCCGTATCGCCAACGCGCTGGCGGTCTACGTCATCAACAACTACAAGCAGGCGGTCGGCGGCCCGGTGCTGCCGCCCACGGAAGAAGCCTCGGCCGTATCTGCCGAATAACCCGCTGCCGACAGGGCAAGGACGCCCGAAAGTACCCGTCCACTCGCTCTGTTCCCCTGAATGCCGAACTCTCCCCGTATTGCTCCCGTCGCCGTGGCCGCCTACCAGTGCGTCAGCGCCGCCGGGGACGACGTGGACGCCTTATACCGGGCATTGGCAGACAATGTTTGCCGGCTGGGTCCCATCGAACTGTTCCCCTTGCCTTTCGAGACCATGGTCGGCGAGGTACGTACGGAGTTGCCTGCCATCCGGCCGCAGCTCAGCCGCTACGACTGCCGCAATGCGCGGCTGGCCTTGAAAGCCTTGAACCAGGACGGGTTCCGCGCGCAGGTCGAAGACGCAGCGAACCGTTACGGTACCGAGCGGGTCGGCGTGGTACTCGGCACCAGCACCTCCGGCATCTACGACTCGGAAGTCGCCTATGTGCGTCTGCTGCGGGAAGGCCATATGCCGGAAGACTTCCACTTCATGACCCGGCACGCCCCGCAGGCGACCGCCGAGTTTCTGCGCGACGAACTGGGCCTGAGCGGACCCTGTTACGCCATCTCCACGGCCTGTTCGTCCAGTGCCAAGGCCCTGGCCGCCGGCCAGCGGCTGATCGCCTCGGGCTTTTGCGACGCGGTGCTGGTCGCCGGCGTCGACACCTTGTGCCGCCTGACCCTGCGCGGCTTCAACAGCCTGGAACTGATCTCCCCTACTCCGGCCGCGCCCATGGACCGGCGGCGGCGCGGCATAAACATCGGCGAAGCCGCCGGCTTGCTGCTGCTGGAAAAAACACATTCCGGCAATGCGGACAAGCCGCGCCTCCTGGCCGTGGGCGAGTCGTCCGACGCCCATCACATGAGCGCGCCGCATCCCGAAGGCGCCGGCGCCGTCCTCGCCATGCGGCGAGCCCTGGAGCTGGCCGGTCTGGAAGCGGCCGACGTGGGTTACGTCAACCTGCACGCCACCGCCACGCCGCAGAACGATCTCGCCGAAGCCAAGGCCATCGCCCAGGTGTTCCCGCAGGGCGTGCCGTTCAGCGGCATCAAGGGCTTGCTGGGTCATACCCTGGGCGCGGCCGGCGCGGTGGAAGCCGTGGTCAGCCTGCTGGCGCTGGAACGGGAACTTATCCCCGGCACTTGCGGGCTGCAGGAACCCGACCCGAACTGCGCCATCGACGTCCTGGCCCAGCCGCGCCTGGGCGCGAAGCTGCGCCATGTGCTGAGCAATTCGTTCGGCTTCGGCGGCAACAACGCCGCCGTGTTGCTGCAAGCGGGAGGGCGGGCCTGATGGACACCCTCACGATTCTTGGATACGGCGCGGCCACGTCGGACGTATCGCTGCGCGAGCACCTGCCTTTTCCGTGCGCCGACATAGACCGCAATACCCTGCCGGCCAACCTGAGGCGCCGTTCCAGCCAGGCTACGCAACTGGCTTTCAGCGCCGCGACCCTGGCCTGCCGAAATGCCGGCCGGACGCCCGGCGATTTGCCGGCGGTATTCGCCGGCGCGGGCGGAGAGATACAGATCACCGACGTGTTGTGCGTGGAACTGGCCAAAACCGACGGCGTGATTTCACCCACCGCCTTCCACAACGCGGTGCACAACACCGCTTCCGGCTATTGGAGCATCGTGCACGGCGTCACCGCACCGGCCACGGCCATGGGAGCCGGCCACGACAGTTTCGCCATGGCCTTGGTGGAAAGCTGGTGCCAGCTGGAAACCGCGGGTGGCGAACTCTTGCTGGTCTGCTACGACGAGCGCTGGCCCGACTACCTCGCCGCCCCTGTCGGTACCCTGCCGTTCGCCGCCGCCCTGGCGCTGGCCGCAGGCTCGGTTCCCGGCGGCTTGGCCACACTCGGCCGACCGCGGCGGAACACCGAAACGGCTATCCCTCTCCCTCTGGGAGTCAATGTAGGCTGGAATGAGCGAGAGCGAATTCCGGCAAACAGGCCGGAAAGCTGGGATTCCCTGCGCTCATCCCAGCCTACGAACGCTGACGCATCCTGGCCCGCCGAATGGCGCGACTGGTGCGGCCAGGCGCCGGTGCTGGCTGCCGTGCCCTTGCTGGAAGCCTTGAATACCCGGCGATCTTCGGAAATCCCGCTGTCGGCGGCTTCGGGATGGACCGCCGCGCTGGATATTTAATCCGCCTGGTTATTAACCCGGTCCAGAGGTCATGGTGGGAGCGGCCTTCAGGCCGTGATCTTCGCGGGCTAAAGCCCGCTCCCACAAAAACCGACCAGGGTTCTCGGACCACCAGATTTAGGGATTCTTTATACACGGTCCGGCATATCTTCCCCGCTGTCGTAAATTCAAGCTCTTTGCCCCAGCATGGATAAAAGGCGGCGAAATAGCCCCCTATGCGCGGCTCCCGAAATCTGTCGGGTTATCGGCCATAACGGCCATTTTTTGTACCAGCCGCCCAATTCGACTCGAGCGACGAATTTATAGAATGGATGCCAACAGGTGAAATCGGCTTTTTTGGTCATCCATGCCTGACTGCTTCGAGGCCATGGACCATCGATTCGGCAATGCCTCCGATGCGGTTCGCGGGAAAGAAGGCCGCATCAAACTCACCGTTTGGAAATGCCTTTGTTACTCTTTCACAGAGCCCGCGCGGTCATCCCCATATTCCTACTCAGGTTCAAGTTCCAGATCTTGAGCAGGTCTTCGCCTTCTGACATCTGCCACAATGCTCACCATACCGTGTTTTGAACATTCAGCCCTGGTTACAGACGACCCACTGTTGGCGGCTCGAGTTTCAGCGCTATTCCGGCGTCCAGGCCGATATCTGCCAGTCATGGACGGTCCACGTATAGCCCGACCGGACGCTGAAAATGAAGTAGTGCGCCGTCGTAATGCCGTGGTCATGACAGGTGCTCGGCAAGTATTGATTGGTGGCCTTCCTCTGTCGGCCGCCACTGCCATCCGCTCGGGGTGGAGAAATTGCACGGTCTCGGACAAGTACGAAGACCATGTTCAAACGCTGCGCGGCAGTGTTAAGCGCCCGAAGGGTGCTCTGCGATGGGGGCCCGATAACTTAGGCGTCGGCCTCTACCAGGCCCGCCTTGCACGCCTCGAGTTACAACCAGACTTGGACACATCACCCTCGCTGCACCTGGTCGAGGCGAAAACTCATCTTCTTGTCGCATGCGAGCGCGGCGACCTACTGGCTGAGGTAGTGGCGAGCAATTTGGCATTCGCTTGCGGAGCATCTTTCGCCGTGTTCACGGAACTGGCAGAAAGCGACCGGGAGAATTGGCTGGAGGAGATATATGCGCTGGGAGAAGGAGGCGACCTGACCGGCCGGTTCAGCGGGCTCGCCCAGCGTGCACGGGCTCATCTAGGGCAGTTGGACTTCTCGCGGTTCAAGACTGTGCTCTTCGTGACTGCCGGCTTCCCATGGGGCATCGCGGTACCCGAGGTGACGACCACCCACATGTACCGCTACCCGGACTTCGGGAGAGCGGTCATTGAAGGAATGTGGGCATCCCAAAAGACCGACCGCAGTGCGAGGACTGCCCTGCTCATCGATCCCCAAACCGTCGAAGGCTCGGAGATTCCAGCCATCAATCAAGCGCTGCTCAAGAACGGAACGCTGACGCGCGTAGTTCGCGGCCCGGCTGCGACGCAAACACGGGTCCAGTTTCTCCTGGACCTATTGCCCCACGACGTCATCGTGCTCTCCACCCACGCAGGGGACGCGCCTGGGGAACGCATCACGTATGAGTACCCGGACGCCGACGGTCGCCAGCGCAAACTCGTCGTCGACCGAGCGGTGGGCATTGGCTACGATGCGTCCGAAGACAAGTTCATGGTCATGGAGTACCACCGTTTCCACTCCCTCGACGGAGTCGACTGGCGTGACAAAGAGGGCAAAGCCGCGTTGCCCGTTGGAACAGCCATCAACACCTGGAGTGCGATGGGCGGACCGATTGACCGCAAAGACCACATCGTCGCGCAGCAGCGGATTCCCCGTGTCATCGGCTCGATGGCAATGCGACTACACGACGGCATTTGGCTATACGCCTCACACGGTTTCGCTCCTGAGTCGGCGCCGCTGTTCGTGAACAACTCGTGCTGGTCGTGGCACGAACTCAGTCAGCGAACGACTTTTGCCGGCGCGCGTGGCTACCTTGGTAGCCTATTCCCCATCACCGACGCAGAGGCCCAGGAGATTGGTCGGGCCCTGTTTGACCAATACATTGGCCAGGACCTGCCTCGGGCCCTGTGGTTGGCTCAGCGAGATATCTATGGCTCGTCCGCACGGCGGCCCTACGTAATGGTCGGGCTTCCATTCATCGCGATTCGCCCCAACATCAAGGATGCGGTGTCGCACATGAATAGAGCATACGTCGCTGGAATCGCGCATTGGACGGAGCGTGCGAGCAGTTCGCCACACGAAGAGGTTCGTCGGAATGCCCAGCGCTTCTCAAGCTTTCTCATTGAGGACTTGCAGGAGTTCCGAAACAAGCTGCAGTTAGGCCGCCGACCTCTTCGATAAGTCCCACTTGCCGTCATATCAGGCCGCGCGATAAGGGCGATGACTAGCGAGCGTTTAGAAAATCAGCGTCGGGTTAAGGCTATTCGAAATTGGCTCGGGAATGGCAGCTTTGGGTCGGAGCATTGATTCGTGGTACATGGAGGCTGTCATTCTCGAAAGTCAGTTTTCCGGAGTAGGTCAGTGTCTGCATTGGCCGAATTTGAGGCATACACAGCAGCCCCAGGAACCTTGGCAACCCAGGGGTAGTAACTAACGTTCATCTCGGCGTTTTGGGAAGCAAGCGTATGGAAACGTGTCGCGGGCGGCGGTAAGCACACCGCGTCTTGGTATGAGTCATCGGCGACCCGCTCTTCCGTCTACAACCCGGCCCGAATAAACTGGTGCCGGCGTACACTCACTCGCGATACAGGCCTTGCTCGGGGTCAAGCGAGACCGGATAAACGGGGGAAAGAACCATGTCGCGTACCTGTCCAAAATGCACCACTCAGCTCGACGAACGTGCCGAGACCTGCCCGCATTGCGGCAGTTCAGTGCAGTCTGCGCCAAACGTGGAACAGGCGCCGATACGCCGCCTGAGTGGCAAGCTGCAAGCGATCGGTACGATCATGGTTGCCGTCAGCATCATTGCCGTGGTGACCGGAGCGTGGTGGGGAGCTGCCCTGCTTTTTCCCAGCGTGATCGTTTTTTTCATGGGGCTGCTGTTATAAACGACCGCTGCCGGTATGTGCCGATCGTAAACCCAGGTAACTCCGCATGAAACATGGGGGCGGAGACGATAAAAATTTCTAACCTCGCTGTTTTTTCCAACCCGCGGGCGCAGCAGCGTACTCCCGTATTGCGCCGTAGGGTGAGCCGAATCATCCGGCGGAATACGGGAGTACCCTATTCCGCCCTCAAGCTCTCCCGTCATCCGGCCCTTCGGGTCACCTACTCCTAGAGGGAAGGTCGCGGCTAAAGCGACGTGTTGCGATTGGAGAAGGTGACAAGGTGCGCCCTTAGGTCGCCGGCTCCTGGGTAGAGCGACACGCCGCACGCCGGGAATTTATTCAACGCGCGGCGCTCGGCTCACACCTTGGGCGTGATGCGTATTTCCGCGAAGGGATGCGGAGCGGAATCCCCGGCCAGGGTCTCCGGATGGTTTCGCAAAGACTTGGCCAATTCGACTAGATTTTTCAACGTTTCGTCGGCCAATTCCTTTTCTGCCTTATTTTTGAACTGGTACGGAGAGTTCTTTTCCATTTGGTCCAATAGGTCCTGCCAGTCTGCAAGAGTGCCGACATCGAGGTCATCCAGCTTTATATCGAGCTGAGCCAGCAGACTGCGTAAGCGGGTTCTTTGGTGACCTTCCCAACCACCGCCGACCTGGAATTTTTCGATCAGCTTTTCCCCCGCATTTTGTCCGGCGTTGCCCAAGGCATCGATGGCGGCAGCCGGCATGTTGAGATTCAACCCGCCTTCGTCCGGTGCCTGGCTGATCTGGACGATACGGTCGCGATAACCGGGATAGGGGAATTGGAGTTCATCCCGCCAGTTCTGCATGGTCGCGACGATGGACAATAAGAAATCCATCAGGCCACCCACGCTATCGGTTACCGGCGACTTCCAAGTCCGATGTATTCCCCCGTTATTGTTTTTCGGCAGATAAACCCGCCAGTCTTCATACCCCGGCCTGGCGGAATTTTGCGCGGCAGAATTCCCTGCCAGCGGATGTTTGTCCGTCAGGTTGATCGCAAACGTAGGATGCTTAGGCAAAAACGCATCGAAGAAATGCAATGGCATATTGCTGGATATGCCGTCGTCGGAAAACCAGACCTTCTTCAGTCTTTCCGGCTGCGCAGGCTGGCCAGCTTTTAGATTCGGTTTCGGCAACCAGTGCTCTTCAGCCCTATCTCTCGCATAGAGGGGTACGGCCGACAGCAGTATTGGAAACGACAGACTCATACGAACCGCAACGACGATAGGCCAGAATTCCGTGGGCGGTAAACGATATAACGCTCTACTCGGATCGTCCGGGTGGCTTACGGTCTTATCAAGCCCTAGCGTACTCATCTCAACCAATACGGATGAGGGAAACAGCCGCGTCCATTCCTCCAGGTCGAAGTAGTAGGTTTTTTCGTCCCGAGTGAACGGAATGCGGTAAGGCATCTTGCGGCTGACCGCCGAGGTCATGGCCTCGAAATTGATGATGCGATGCTTGGCTTCTGGCAGCGGATCAGTGAGGTTTCTTGACCCACGCCAGAGGTCGCCGAAGCTCAAGGGGCGGTCGGTTGGATCGAGAGCCGCAAGCTGGTTGAAATAACCGGTGAGCCAGTCGGTCAGAGCCTCCGGCCCGCCATCGTTGGTCAGGCCGTTGCAAAAGCCAAAGCCGTTATGGCCAAGTCCTTTCAACAAGGAGCGCGAGAACACGTAAAGGCTGGCTGCGAGTGCCAGCACGCCGGACAGTACTATCTCGGCTGTCAAGGCCAAAGTATCCAGAGCCAGCAACGCGACTCCGAGGGAACCGGCGTTGAATATCCAGGCCGTGATAAAGGTCAAAACCAACCCGGCGACGAACCAGATTATGACGGGGCGGAGTAGACCCGAGCTCGCCTCGATTTTCCCTTGAAAAAATAAGCGAACCGCCAGAGTAACGACGAGCCACTCAGCCAGAACCACAAACGCGCCCAGCAAGGCATTCGCTGCCGTACCGCTTAAGGCCAGAAAACTGGACCATGGCAATAGCGCCGAGAGTTATGCTCGAAAGTTGTGGATGAGGTGCTGAGGTAGGCGGCGTATTCTTGATGGTCTTCAAGGTCATCAATTCCTACGAGAGGAGCGAATACGCCATGGGTGACGATAAAGTCATTCGGTTAAAGAGTCCAGGTACGCCTGGTGCCGTCCACGATGTGCTGACGGAAGTATTACGAGAAGGTG
Source organism: Methylococcus sp. EFPC2 (assembly GCF_016925495.1). Lineage (NCBI taxonomy): Bacteria > Pseudomonadati > Pseudomonadota > Gammaproteobacteria > Methylococcales > Methylococcaceae > Methylococcus > Methylococcus sp. EFPC2. The sequence goes on from NZ_CP070491.1 coordinate 2,113,516, forward strand.
CCCAGCGCTTGTTGGCATCGGCTATCGAAGCCGAGGTGGCAGCGTTTCTGGAGCGTTATCGGGACGAGAAAACCGCAGAAGGTCTGAACCGTATGGTTCGCAATGGGCGCCTGCCGGGCCGAACGATCCAGACCGGTATCGGTGATGTCGAAGTGTCGGTTCCACGCGTCCGGGATCGGGAAGGCAAAGTCCGTTTCAGTTCATCAATTTTGCCGCCGTACCTGCGGCGAACGAAAACGCTGGAGGAGTTACTGCCCTGGTTGTATCTGAAGGGCGTTTCCACGGGGGACTTTCAGGAAGCGCTGACCGTGTTGTTGGGCAACGAGGCACCGGGATTATCGGCCAGTACCATTAGCCGGTTGAAGGAGGGTTGGAAAGACGAACACCAGCGCTGGTCGCGCCGTGATTTGTCGAACCGGCGGTATGTGTATTTGTGGGTAGGCGGTATCCATTTCGGCGTGCGACTGGAGGATGCGGCGCAATGCATCCTGGTGGTCATGGGCGCCACCGCGGAAGGCAAGAAGGAACTCGTCGCGCTAGCCGATGGTTATCGGGAGAGCGAGCAATCCTGGCGGGAACTGCTGCTGGGGCTCAAGTCACGGGGATTAAAGGTTGATCCACAGGTGGCGGTCGGCGATGGCGCCCTGGGATTTTGGAAAGCCCTGCCGCAGGTGTTCGGCACGACCCGGACGCAACGCTGCTGGGTTCACAAAACGGCCAACATTTTGAACAAGTTGCCCAAGAGCCAGCAACCGAAGGCGAAAGCGGCTCTGCACGAAATCTGGATGGCGGCGACCCGAGAGGACGCTGAAAAGGCGTTCGAACACTTCCTGACCGTGTATCGACCCAAGTATCCCCAGGCGGCCCAATGCTTGGAAAAGGACCGGAACGAACTGCTCGCCTTCTACGACTTTCCGGCCGAGCACTGGATACACCTACGGACGACCAATCCCATCGAATCCACCTTCGCCACGGTGAGGCTCAGGACGGCCAAGACGCGCGGTTGTGTGTCTCGGGAGAGCATCCTAGCGATGGTGTTCATGCTGGTGAAAAGTGCCGAGCGACACTGGCGAAAACTGAATGGAATTCCCCGTTTGGCTCAGGTCATCCAGGGAGTTGTTTTCAAGGATGGAGTACGGGAAGACGTCGAGAAAATCGCCGCCTGATCAAAATCTCCGTACACAAGATTTGACCATAACTCTAGCGCCGACAAAACCAGTGCGACCACGGCGGGCAGGGGAAAACGCCGCAGAACCTGAAACGCGATTTCCAAGACTGCTAGCAGCGGCACCTTGACGTTCAAGGCGTTAAGCAAGATTTCAAAGTGAGACTTCAACTGCGGTATGGGCTGGAAAAACGTCAATAAGCGAGAGCGGTTTCCATCCTTCGTTGTGACCGAGTTGCCCAGTATGCCCGGCAGTTGGTTAAGAGCCGCGAACCCGTCTGTCGTGTTTTTGGTATGCCGATGAAACTCCGCTGCCGCCGCTGCGGCTGCGGCAATCGCTCCGGCGGAGGTGCCGCCGATATTCTTGAGTCGATACGTTTCCGACAGCTTTCCGATCAACTTCGGATAGATCACACCGCTGGTGATTCCTCCTTTCATGATCACATCACAAACGGTGGGCGGGCTATTTTTCTGTTTGGCGTCGGTCTCGGTCATCGCGGGCTCCCTCTATAGCATTGAGACATGGGTTCGTGCAGAGCAGGCTTTGCCATCTTGTCACAGCCGCTCTAGCGATAGCCAGAACGTTTTTCAGAGAAACCGGCGGCCGCCTGTATACCGATGAAGCACGGTGACCTCGACTGAATGGGCACGTTCGTACGGGCGTCATGCTGTCGAAGACGATCATCTCTCATTGTGTTAGCCCTAAACTCGTCTTGGTTCACCGCGCTCACCACTCACACAATCAATCGGTTGCCGTTCGTCCTCCCCAAAGGCGAGCTTTTTCACGGCGTCATTTATAGAAGTTCCCTTGGGCTTCTTTATAATCATCCGCCACGCCGAAGAAGCACATTAAACCGGTGAAACTGCCGATGTGCATGACCGCTCTGCTCGAAAGGCACTCATAAGGATGTGCCGCTGCGGAATTCCAACTTCATAAACCGTCTCGACCGCGACACTTCAAATACCCCATCCCTATGTCCACGACAACACGAAAGACCTTCGATTACGATGTAGTGGTCGCCGGCGGCGGACCTGCCGGGTCGACGGCGGCCACCTTGCTGGCTCAGCATGGTCACAAGGTGCTGCTGCTGGAAAAGGACAGCCATCCGCGCTTCCACATCGGCGAGTCGCAACTGCCGTTCAGCGAACCGGTGGTGGAGCGGCTGGGCATAGACTGGAGCGCGAACAACCAGTTCAAGAACGGCGCGGTGTTCATCGACGAGAAGACCGGCCAGCGCATGCATTTTCCCCTGAGTGCGCAACGCCGCACCTTCCAGATCGAACGCGGGCCGTTCGACCAGCTGCTGTTTGAAAACGCCGCGGCCCATGGCGCCGAAACCCGCCAGCGGGAGAAAGTGCTGGAGGTCGAGTACACGGAAGCAGCCGTCGATGTCGTCACCGACCAGGCCCGCATCCGCAGCCGCTACTTCGTCGACGCGACCGGCCGCAGCGCCTTGCTCGGCCGCAAGCGACGCAGCATCTCTCGCATCGAAAACCTCGGGCGATTCGCGGTCTACTGCCACTACGAGCACATTGCGCAAAACGAAGAGGCGGACGAACTGTTCCGCACCGGCAACATCTACATCCCGGTGGTGGACATCGGCTGGTTCTGGATCATCCCCCTGTCGGGCCGCCGGTTAAGCGTCGGCTTGGTCGTGCAGAAGGAGAAACCCGCCGGCATGGCCGTCGAGACCTTGTTTCAAAATTACGTCGAACAATCGCCCATCCTGGGCCGGCTGCTCGACGGCGCGCGAGCCTATGCGCCCATACGCACCGAGGCGGATTTCAGCTATACCAACCAGCAGCGCTACGGCGTGCGCTATGCCTGCTGCGGCGATGCGGCCGGATTCCTCGACCCGGTGTTTTCTTCCGGCGTGTTTCTCGCCTTCACCAGCGCCGCCCGCATCGCCGACCGGGTGGATGTTGCCTTGAAGGAAGGCAATGAAGCCGACCCGCATCTGCACGCGGACGACGACAGCGAATATCGGCTCGGCTTCGACACCATGCGCGCCTTCGTCGAGCGCTTTTATCAGTCCGACATGGTGCACAACATGTTTTTCGAGGCAGACAAGCACCCCCACACTCAGGAGGAAATCTCGCGCCTTCTGGCCGGCGACTTGTGGAGCGGCGACAATCAGCTGCAGAACAGCCTGTTGTCCCGGCGCAGGGTGCTTGCCGGCAACCGCCCGTGAACCCCTCCGCACGTCATGGCATAGTGCTGGCGTTCAAGACTCTGATCTTCACCGCCCTGGTACCGGGCACGGTGACGGTCTACCTGCCGGCCTGGCTGCTGAGCCGCCAAGCGCCCGTGCGACTGGCCCACGATGTCTGGCTATCTCTACCGGCTGGGCTCCTGATGCTGGCCGGCGTTTTGGGCTATGCGCTCTGCGCCTGGGATTTCGTAGTCCGGGGACAGGGCACCCCCGCACCGCTCGACGCACCGAAAGCTCTCGTGCTGAGCGGGCTGTACCGATGGACGCGCAACCCGATGTTTCTCAGCGTATTGCTGGTCCTGCTGGCGGAAGCGCTGTATTTTCGCAGCGGTATTTTATTCGCTTACACGGCAGCCGCCGCGCTCGCTTTGCACGGCCTGGTCGTGCGCTACGAAGAACCCCGCCTGCGCGAACGCTACGGCCCGGCTTACACCGACTACTGCCGCACCGTGCCGCGTTGGGGCTGGCAACGCCTATTACCCGTGAGACTCAGGGCGACCACCTTGGGTGAGCCTCCGCAATGACCATGAAAGAAAAACTCAAAGACTTCATCTTTTCCGAACTGATCTACCACGAAAACCCCGCCACCTTCGGCGACGACGACGATTTGCTGGAGGCCGGGCTGGACAGCATGGGGCTGATGCGGCTCATCATGTTTGCCGAAAAGGAATTCGGCGTGATCCTGCCGGATTCCGATGTGGAACCCGCCAACGTGCGCAGCCTCAATGCCCTGGAACGATGGATAAGCTCGGCGCGCCGGACCTGAACGAACGGACGGCGGAATTCCCGTTCAACCCCGCCGATTATTTCACCTACGTATTCGACCGGGAGATCCGCGCGGCCGGCATGCCGGGCGGCTATTGCGGCTTCGCCCTGGGGCTGGCGGCCGAACCCGACCTCGTCCGCCTGCAACAGCGGCTCGACGAGCTGGTCGCCCGATTTCCCCAGGCCGCGGGGCGAATCGAACGGCGCGGCAAGCGTTGTTTGTGGATCGCCACCGGCCGCCGCCTGGAACTCGAACGGCATCCCTGCCCGGGCGACGGCACGGAAACGGTAAGCGCACTGCTCGGCCGGCCGTCCGATCCCGAAACCGATCCACCGATGAGCTTGCACTGGCTGGCCCACGAGACCGGCGGCACCTTGCTGCTGCGCTGGATCCATCCCTTGCTGGACGCCCGTGGCGTCAAGCTGGTGCTGGATTTTCTCGGCGCGGACGACACGGCGAAATTTCGCGACTCGCCGCCGCTGATTTCGCAAAAACTCGCCGAATGGAGTGTGTGGCAGAAAATCCGCCTGACCCTCAAGGCCAAGCGCCACAACGACCGCTGCAACCGCCTGGACAGCAGCCTGCCCACCGTGGCCGACACCGGTCCGCAAGCATTACGCCTGAAAATACGCCGCTACGGCGAGGAAGAGTCGGCGCACATTTCCCGTCTGGCCCAAAGCTACATGGGCTTGGCCGGCAAGACGCTCTATACCCTGGGCTGTTTCATGCGTGCCATGGAATTGGCCGGTCCGGCCGTGGCCAAAGCCGGCTACTGCATCCCCTATGCCTACAACCTGCGCCGCCAGAACGCCCCCACCCCGGTGTTCGGCAACCAGGTCGGCTGCCTGTTCGCCCAGGCCACGCGCGAGCAGGTCCGCGACCGCGACGGCCTGATGCGCCATCTGCTGATCCAATACCGCCAGACGGTCGCCGAGCAACTGGATCTGGCCTATCTGCCGCTGATGTGGCTGGGGCAGTATCTGTCCCCGCCACGTTATGCCCGGCTGCTGCGCACGCAACGCAGCGGCGGGGAGCTGAGCTCCTGCTGGTTTTCCGACGTCGGCGACATGCGTTTCGGAAACTCCGGTTTTCTCGGCGCGCCCGTCGAACACATGTACCACCTGACCTGGATGACCCTGCCGCCCGGTCTGGCCCTGTTGGCCGGCCAGATGAACGGGCGGATCACCCTGTCGTACAACTATCTGCATCCGGCGGTCGATGAAGCCTGGCTGGACCGGGTGATACCCTTGATGGACGCCGAGCTGCTGGGCAAGGGGTATTGATTCCATGCTGTGCGAACGCTTGCTCCGACAGGCCCGGCAACGCCCCGACGCCCTTGCGCTCGTCGAAGGTGAACGGCAACTGAGTTACGGCATGCTGCTGGAACGCGCGCTCGCCGTCACCGGCAACTTGCAGGACATAGGGATAGGCGCCGGAGACCGGGTGGCCATTCATCTGGAGCGCGGCATCGACGCCGTGATCGCCGTATTCGGCGTGCTGCTGACCGGCGCCTGCTACGTGCCGCTGGACATCAAGAATCCACCGAGCCGGCGCGATTTCATCCTGAGCGATGCGGCGGTTTCCGCGGTGATCAGGCAGAACGCCGGGGCCTCTCCCGTCATCGACACCGTCCCCCCGGCACAGGAACCTCGTCGCGTAGACTGGAATGAGCGGCAGCAAATTCCAGCCCATGGGCCAGCAGGCAAGGTCGACGCAAGCGATCCGGCGGCGATCCTGTATACCTCCGGTTCGACCGGCCGGCCCAAGGGCGTGGCGCTCAGCCACGGCGCCATCGCCGCATTCGCGGACTGGGCGGCCGAACGGATGGAGCTGAAGCCGGATGACCGCATCGCCAGCAGCGCCCCTTTGTTTTTCGACCTGTCCACCTTCGACCTCTACGCGGTCTTGGCAAAGGGGGCCAGCCTGCACTTTGTCCCGGGCCCGCTGTTCCTGGCTCCCGCCCGCCTGGCCGCCTGGCTCTCGGAACACCGCATCAGCGGCTGGTATACCGTCCCTGCCCTGCTGGCCTTTCTCGCCTACAAAGGCAATCTCGGGTCGAGCCCGCCGGCCTCGCTGCGGTTTCTGATTTTCGCTGGTGAGGCTTTTCCCCCGACCGCCTTGAAGTCGCTGGCGGAAGCCTTGCCCGACACCGATCTCTACAACTTCTACGGCCCCACCGAAACCAATGTCTGCTGTCATTGGCCGGTCGAGCGCGACCGGCTGGACGGAGTCACGCCCATCCCCATAGGGCTGCCGGCCGCCGGCGGCGAATTGGCCATAGAGCCTGAAAGCGGCGAGCTCAGAGTACGCGGCCCCACGCTGCTGAGCGGCTACTGGAGCGCAGGCCGGCTCCATCCGGCGCTGGACGACGAAGGTTGGTACCGGACCGCCGACCGGGTCAGCCTGAGCGTAGCCGGCGAATATTTGTTCCATGGGCGGCTCGGCCGCATGCTCAAGTGCTCGGGTTACCGAGTGGAACCGGCGGAAATCGAAACCGCTCTGCTCACCATCCCCGGCGTCGCCGAGTGCGCCGTAGCGGGCATCGCCGATCCCGCCGCCGGCCAGCGCCCTGCTGCGGCGCTCGTACTGCAACCGCCGCTGACGATAGGCGAAGTGCAGCAAGCCTTGCGGGCGAAACTGCCGGCCTACATGCAGCCGGCCCGTTTCCGGCTGCTGGACGCCCTGCCGCGCTTGGCCAACGGCAAGCTCGACCGCCTCGCTCTGCAAGACCTGATGGAAGTGAACCGATGACGGACGCGCTGTCTCTCCCTCCGTATACCGGCCCCGCCAGCCTACGCGAACGCTTCCGCCGGGTCGCCGCGAACGGTTTGCTGAGCCATGCGCTGCCGGCCGAATTCGGCGGGCGCGGCGACGACTACCTGGCGCTGTGCCAAACCCACCGCAAGCTGGGAAAAATCAGCCGCGATCCCGGCCTGGTGCTCATGGTCAACGCGCATCTCTGGGGTGCCGTATTTCCCCTGCTACGCCACGGCGACGAGAAGCAGCGCAAGCGTTTTCTGCCGCCGTTGATCCGCGGCGACTGGCTGGCCGGCCATGCCATCACCGAACCGGGTTGTGGAACCGATGTGCAAGCGATGACTGCCCGGGCAAAAATCGACGGCGACGGCTACCGTTTGCACGGTGAAAAGCGCTATATCACCAACGCGCCGCTGGCCGACTGGCTGATCGTCTATGCCAGGCTCGACGGCCCGATTTCCGCTTTCCTGGTGCACCGCGACGACCCGGGCTGCCGGTTCACCGACGAGCACGCCTTGCAAGCCTGCCGCGGCAGCACTACCGGCGGCGTCTGGCTGAACGACTGCCGCATCGGCGCCGATCGATTGCTCGGCAAGCCCGGCGCCGGCGAGCGCATCCTGCAACAAGCGCTGGAGTACGAACGGGCCTTCATCTTCGCCGGTATCACCGGGGTGATGGACTGGCAGTTGGAGCAAGTCGTAGCCCGCAGCCGGCAAAGGCTGTCCGGCAACGGTCATCTGGGCCGCCATCAGGCCATCGCGCACCGCATCGCCGACATGACGCTGCGCCTGAACACGCTGAACCTCTGGCTCCAGGAATGCGCCAGGCTCGCCGACACCGGCCAGCGCCTCACGCTGGCCGCCGCCCAAACCAAGCTTTATGCCGCCGAAGCCTTCCTGCAATCCAGCCTGGACGCCGTCCATCTATTCGGCGCCTTGGGCCTGGAAGCCGAATCGGGCCTCGTCGAGCTGGTCCAGGACGCCCTCGCCGGCCGATTGTTTTCCGGCAGTTCCGAGGCGTTGAAAAATCTGATCGCCGCCTTATCCGGCACGGGAGAGGGATATCGGGCGAGGCGCTAAGCGGGAGAGCCGGCCGGAGACTCCCTCCAACTCTGACTTCGCACGCTGTACTGACTTCATCCGGCGGTTACCAGGGGCACCGCGACAATACCCGCGCTTGGTCTCGGGAAAATGAGGCGGTAGAATCGCGACTCCCCCATTGCCCGAAGCCGGAGATTTCATGCTTGGATACATCATCCTGGCACTCGCCGCCGCATTGGCGCTGGCCATCATGCGCTACTTCATCCGCAAACGAGAACCGCCGCGGGCCACGAAGTCCGGCGCTAGGCCTTCCTACCGCTGCGTGACGATCCGCTTCGACCAAGCGACCTGCTGCGACGCAGTCAAACGACTGACCGGCCTGCGAGTGATCTGCCACCTGGCCCCTTTATTGCCGCTGGCCGATTGCGACAGGAAGGACTGCCGATGCTGGTACGAGCACTACGATGACCGCCGGCAGGAACATCGGCGCGACGAATATTCCCGAGTCTCACTGGATTACCCCGGGCCCGAAAAGAGGGCCCGACAGGGCGACCGGCGCCAGAAGTTCGACCCCAACGATCACGTAAAACCCACTTTCCTCTCCTTCTGAGTCATCGTTGACGCCAGGGCGGGCTCAGACCCGCCTTCGGCCACCGATCCGGACCATCTCGGGCCTGGATATTGCAGCTACCCCTGCAACATCCACTCTCCGCCGGATTTCCGACGATCATGACCGACGCACTCACCTTGTTCATGGGCCGGCTCAAGCTGGCCGGCGCCCTGGGATTAGGGCCGCCCCTGGTCGTACTGCTGATGATGGCCATGCTGGTGCTGCCGCTGCCGGCCATGCTGCTCGACCTGTTTTTCACCTTCAACATCGCGCTGTCGCTGTTGATCCTCCTGGTGGTCATCTACACGTTGCGGCCGCTGGACTTCGCCGTGTTTCCGACGGTGCTGCTGGTGGCGACCCTGTTGCGGCTCAGCCTCAACGTGGCCTCGGCCCGCGTGGTGCTGCTGGAAGGTCATAACGGCCCCGATGCCGCCGGCAAGGTCATCGAAGCCTTCGGCGAATTCGTGATCGGCGGCAACTACGCCGTGGGCATCGTGGTTTTCATCATCCTGGTGGTGATCAACTTCGTGGTCGTCACCAAGGGCGCCGGGCGCGTGTCGGAAGTAAGCGCCCGCTTCACCCTGGACGCCATGCCCGGCAAACAAATGGCCATAGACGCGGATCTGAACGCCGGCCTGATCAACCAGGACGCGGCGCGCGCGCGGCGCGCGGAAGTCACCGCGGAAGCCGATTTCTACGGTTCCATGGACGGTGCCAGCAAATTCGTGCGCGGCGACGCGGTGGCGGGCATTCTTATTCTGTTCATCAACGTCATCGGCGGCCTCATCGTCGGCATGGCCCAGCATGGCCTGCCCTTCGCCGAAGCCCTGCACAATTACACCCTCCTGACCATAGGCGACGGTCTGGTGGCGCAGATTCCGTCGCTGCTGCTGTCGGTCGGGTCGGCCATCATCGTCACCCGGGTTTCGGTGAGCAACGAGAACATCGGCCAGCAGTTCAGCAAACAGTTCTTCCAAGATCCCAAGCCGCTGGGCTTGAGCGCCGGCGTCATCGGGCTGATGGGCATGATACCCGGCATGCCCAACATGGCTTTTCTCTCGCTGGCCGCCCTGCTCGGCGGCGCCGCCTTCGCCATCGCGAAACGCCAGCAGGATCTCGCCCGCGTGGTGGCCGAGGACGCCATGACGCCCCGCCTCGCCCCGCCCGAAGTGAAGGAACTGGGCTGGGACGACGTGCAGCCGGTCGACCTGATAGGCCTGGAAGTCGGCTATCGCCTGATACCCCTGGTGGACAAAAACCAGGGCGGACAGCTCATGGCCAAGATCAAGGGGGTACGCAAGAAACTCTCGCAGGACTTGGGCTTTCTGATACCCAGCGTGCATATCCGCGACAACCTCGATCTGAGCCCCACGGCTTACCGGCTCACCCTGCTGGGCGTGACCGTAGGCGAGGCCGAGATACTGCCGGACCGCCTGATGGCGATCAATCCGGGGCGGGTGTACGGCACGCTCCGTGGCATAGAGGGCAAGGATCCGGCCTTCGGCCTGGAAGCCATCTGGATAGAACCGGAGCAGCGCGACCATGCCCAGACCCTGGGCTACACGGTGGTGGATCCCGGCACCGTGCTGGCCACGCACCTCAGCCACATCCTGCAATCGAACGCGCATCAACTGTTCGGCCACGAAGAAGCCCAGCAATTGCTGGATGGCCTGGCCCGCACGGCGCCCAAACTGGTCGAAGACCTGACGCCCAAGACCCTGCCGCTGGGCATCATCGTCAAGGTCATGCAAGGCCTGTTGCAGGAGGGCGTACCGCTGCGCGACGTCCGCACCATCGCCGAAACTTTGGCGGAATTCGGCGGCCGGAGCCAAGATCCCGGCGTTCTGGTGGCCGTGGTGCGCGCCGCCCTAGGCAGGCTGATCGTCCAGAAAATCAGCGGCATAGAGAAAGAAATCCCGGTCGTCACCCTCGATCCGGAACTGGAACAGTTGTTGCAAAAAATACTGCAAACCGCCGGACAGGATGCCGCCGGCATCGAACCGGGCCTGGCCGAGCAGATGCTCAAGGCGCTGGAAGAGAAGACCCAGAAACTGGAGCTGGAAGGTTATCCCGCCATCCTGCTGGTGTCTTCCGCCATAAGGCCCTGGCTGGCGCGCTTCGTCAAACACGCGATCGCGGGCCTGAACGTGCTGGCATACAACGAGATTCCCGAGGACAGGCAGGTCAAGGTGGTCGCCACGGTGGGTCAGCGCGGCTGATCTGCGACAGGGAGCGAACCGTACCGTCCTCCCTTTGCCGGATCCGGAAATTTTTGGCCGGATAAGGAAGCGGGGCGGAAAAATTAGGTGTCAAGCGGCTATTGACTAAGGTGGGATTTATGAAAATCAAACGATATTTCGCTCCGGACATACGCCAGGCCATGCGCATGGTGCGGGAGGAACAAGGCCCCGATGCCGTGATACTGTCCAACCGTTCGGTGGACGGCGGTGTGGAAATCGTTGCGGCAAGGGATTTCGACGAACAAGCCATGATGGAGGACATGCGCCCTCCGGCCGCGCCCGAGCGCAGCTCCCTCAGCGAATCCCAGCGCCGCGCCGAGGAAGTGTTCCGCGAGGCCCTGGAAAGCAGCGGCCGCCCCCCCAGGGCGGCTCCCCGTGAAGCGGACGCCCCGAGAGAGCCCACCCCGTCCCCGGCGCGTAAACCCGCTGCCGCGAAGACCAGCGAGACCATCGGAGCGGCCCGGCATGAGCCGCGTTATGCGGGCCCCTCCGATTACAGCCGGCAGGAGCGCCCCGCGTTCGCCCGCGAGGAAAAACCCGCCCCTAAGACCACTCCGCGCGCACCGGCCGTGGCGGCGGAAACGGGCATCATCCCCGCCCATGCCTTGCAGGATCTGCAAAAAGAAATGCAGCGCATGCGCCGCGCCCTGGACGGCCATTTCGCCGAAACCGCCTGGGACAGCCTGACGCGTACGGCACCGGCCCGCCTGGACCTGCTGCGCCGCCTCAACCTGCTCGGCTTCACCCGCTCGATCAGCCTGCAACTCGCCGACCGCATGGGCGGCGCCGAGGATTTCGAACTCGCCTGGCAGGGCTGCCGCGATCTGCTCGCGGGACAACTGCCCGTGGTCGAAGACAATCTGCTGGACTATGGCGGCATCGTGGCGCTGGTCGGCCCGACCGGGGTCGGCAAGACCACCACGCTGGCCAAGATCGCCGCGCGTTTCCGACTCAAACACGGACCCCGCCAATTAGCGCTCATCACGGCGGACAGTTACCGCATCGCCGCCCACGATCAGCTCACCACTTACGGCCGTCTGCTCGACGTTCCGGTGCGGGCCGTTTCCAACGCGGAGGAACTGCGTCACACCCTGAACGGCTTTTACGACAAGCGCCTGATACTCATCGACACGGCGGGAATGGCCCCGCGCGATGCCCGGCTGGCCGAACAATTCGCCACCCTGCGCCAGGACGATATGCCCATCCGGTCCTATCTGGTCCTGTCCGCTGCCAGCCAGGCCAGGGCCATGCGGGATGCCGTGGAAGCCTACGCCGGTTTCGCTCCCAAGGCCTGCATACTGACCAAGCTGGACGAAACCGACAACCTGGGGGCTGCGTTCTCCACCTTGATTGAGCGACAATTGCCCGTCAGCATGTATACCGATGGACAGCAGGTACCGGAAGATCTGCATCAGGCCCGAACTCATTTATTATTGGAACGCTGTTTCTCGGCCATGGACGAAGATATGGACGACGAGTCGGCAATGAGCGGGCCTTATGGCTATGAAGAATGGGTGTCCCGTGCGAATGTTTAACGCCGACCAGGCAGAAGGAATCAGAAAAATGACCCAGCCCAGCCCCGTTCGCGTGCTGGCCGTGTCCAGCGGAAAAGGCGGTGTCGGCAAGACCAATGTCGCCGTCAACCTCGGTATCGGCCTGACCGAACTCGGGCGCCGCGTGGCGATACTGGACGCCGACATGGGCCTGGCCAACATCGACGTCCTGCTCGGCCTGCAGCCCAAATACAATCTTTCCCACGTGTTGAAAGGCGAACGGACGCTGGCGGAAATCGTGCTGGAAGGTCCCTCGGGGCTGCGCATCGTCCCGGCCGCCTCCGGCATCCAGCGCATGTCCGAACTGCCGGTCGCCGAACAGGCCGGCCTGATCCGGGCCTTTAGCGAAATCGGGGCGGACCTCGACGTGCTGATCGTCGACACGGCCGCAGGCATCTCCAGCGGCGTGGTCAATTTCGTGCGCGCCTGCCAGGACATCATCGTGGTGGTCTGCGACGAACCCACGTCCCTGACCGATGCCTACGCCTTCATCAAACTCATGAATCGGGATCACGGCATCCATCGCTTCCATATCCTGACCAACATGGTGCAGGACGCGAAACAGGGACAAGCCTTGTTCGACAAGCTCGTCCGCGTCACCGACCAATATCTCGACGTGACCCTGGACCTGCTGGGCGCCATACCCCGCGACGACCTGCTCCGCAAGGCCGTGCAAAGGCAGCAGCCGGTCAGCTTGCTGTTTCCGCAAAGCAAGGCGGCGGAAGCCTTCCGTGCCGCCGCCCGGCAGACCGACCGCCTGCCCTATCCGGGCGGTTCGAACGGCGGGCTGGAGTTCTTCGTCGAACGCTTGATCGACTACCGCGGACCGGCGCACGCATGAGCGGGATCGCGATGTACGCAGCGGTGCAAGCCCCGGACCTGGACTCCCTGGTTCGGGACCATGCGCCCTTGGTCAAGCGCATCGCCTACCACCTGCTCAGCCGCCTCCCGGCCAGCGTGCAACTGGACGACCTCGTCCAGGCCGGCATGATAGGCCTGCTGGAATCGGCCCAACATTACGACGCCAGCCAGGGCGCCGCTTTCGAGACCTATGCCGGCATCCGCATCCGCGGCGCCATGCTGGACGAACTGCGGCGCTACGATTGGACGCCCCGCTCGGTGCATCGCAAGGCGCGCGAAGTGGCGGATGCGATCCGCGTCATCGAAGCCAAGGCCGGGCGCGACGCTCGCGATGCCGAGGTGGCGGAATACCTGGGCATGCCCTTGTCGGAATATCATCAAGCCCTGCAAGACTCGGTGAACTGCAGGGTCTTCAGTATCGAGGAATTGCTGGAAGACGGCGACGCGGTGCTGGAAGAATGCGCCGACACCCGTTCCACGCCCGTCGACCGGCTGACCCGCGCCGGCTTTTCGGCGGCGCTCGCCGACGCCATATCCAGTCTGCCGGAACGCGAGCGCATGGTCATCTCCCTGTATTATGACGACGAATTGAACCTGCGCGAGATCGGCGTGGTGCTGGGCGTCAGCGAATCCCGTGTCTGCCAGATCCAGAGCCAGGCGATGTTGCGCCTGCGCGCCCGACTGCATGACTGGCTGGACGAAAACACGGGCGTCAAGCACCGTGGCCGAAGACGCAGCGACCGGGTGTAGAGAGTTGAGGTGTTAGGGGGCAGGTGTGAGGCCGTATTTTCACCCTGGGTATCGATCAGGGACCACAAAACATTTTTACTCCTAACGCCTAACTCCTCCCTCCTCTCCCGAAAACCCAAACGAACCGACCGCTAACACCATCTCATGGATCCCCTGAGCATCATAGGCATCATCCTGGCGTTCGGCGCCATACTGGGCGGCAACCTGCTGGAAGGCGGCCACCTTGGCTCGCTGGTGAACGGGCCCGCGATCGTGATCGTACTCGGCGGCACACTGGGTGCCGTTCTGCTGCAAACCTCGCCGAAATCGTTCGTGCACGCCTTAAGATTGCTGAAATGGGTCTTCGTCCCCCCGGTCACCGACGACACGGTGCAGATCAAGAAAATCACGGGCTGGAGCACACTGGCCCGACGCGAGGGCCTGTTGGGGCTGGAAAACATGATCACCGGCGAAAGCGACTTCTTTTCCCGCAAAGGGCTGCAGTTGCTGGTGGACGGCAATGAACCCAATGTCATACGCGAAAGCCTGGAAGTGGAGATGAATACCCGGCTGGAGCGCGACCTCCGCGCCAGCAAGGTTTTCGAGAGCATGGGCGGATTTTCGCCCACCATAGGCATCATCGGCGCGGTCATGGGCTTGATCCACGTCATGCAAAACCTGACCGACCCCAGCAAGCTCGGAAGCGGTATCGCCACCGCCTTCGTCGCGACCATATACGGCGTCGGTCTGGCCAACCTGCTGTTCCTGCCGATCGCGGCGAAGCTGAAGAATATCGCCATGAACACTCACACGGGGCGCGAACTGGTGCTGGACGGCATCATTTCGATCGCCGAAGGGGAAAACCCCCGCAACATCGAATTGAAGCTGTCCGGCTACACCGACGACCCCGAGAGCATCGTCAAATGAACCGGCGCAGGCGGCATGACGAAGAACATACCAGCCATGAGCGGTGGCTGGTCTCCTACGCCGACTTCATCACCCTGTTGTTCGCCTTTTTCGTGGTGATGTACTCCATCTCGTCCATCAACGAAGGCAAGTACCGGGTGCTTTCGGAAAGCCTGAACGAGATATTTTCCGACCCCAAGGGCCATCCGGTTCCGCAGCGCGCGGCGGAGCCCATCCAGATCGGCGAAATCAAGCGCTCTCCCGACATTCATGAGGAAATGCCGCCGGCGAGTCCCGATGTCGTCGACCTGAAGAACGGCCAGTTGCGCGATGAACAAACCCAATTGGCGAATGCGGCGGAACAGATCGAACGGGTCCTGGCGCCCTACATCCAGGAAGATCTGATCGCGGTCAAAAAAGAAGGCAATTGGATCGAAGTGGAGATGAAGAGCGGACTCCTGTTCGGCAGCGGCAGCGCCGACCTTGCGCCGGCCGCCATCCCTATCATCGAGAAGCTGGCCGACATCTTCGCTCCGCTGGAAAGCCTGATCAACGTCGAAGGGCACACCGACGACAAACCCATCAACACGGCGCAGTTTCCCTCCAACTGGGAGCTGTCGTCCGCCCGCGCCGCCAGCGTGGTGCACCAATTGATGAGAAGCGGGCTGGACCCCGTGCGCATGGCGGCGATCGGCTATGGCGAATATCACCCGGTTACCGACAACCTCACCGAGGAGGGGCGTTACAAGAACCGGCGGGTCGTGTTGATCCTGCAAGCCAAAGCCTTTTCGCGCTTTCAGTCTCACGATGAGACGAGGCCCCTGGCGAGCGCCACGGCCTCGGCCGGCGAAAAGCCGACGCAGCCGCAGGCGCCCCTGCCACCCCCCAACCCCCTGCCGCCGGGGCGTTAATCCCGACATGGCCGAAATCACGCCGGTACGCCACTCGCCGCCCCTGCCCCACATCGAACCGATCAAGCCGGACAAGGAAAAACCGCGCGAGCAGCCTCGCCCCAAACCCCAACACGAAGACAAGGAGCCACCGGATCCCGACGCTCCACCCCACATCGACGAATACGCCTGATGCTTGCCTGGATATTTGCTTTTGCCCTGACCGGCCTGTTGCTGACCGTTCTGACGATGTTGCACCGAATCAACGCCCTGCGGGGACAGATCGGCGAGCTGAAGGCGGAATGCGCCCGATTGCGCGCGCAGCAATTCGACCAGGGGGAGGACTTACAGGGGCTTAGCGCCGCCGGCCTGCAGCAGGACCTGCGGATCATGGGACACGACGCGCAGCTGCGCGAGTTGATTGAAGTGCTCGACACGCTGCGCAGCGAAAACAGCGTCAACCAGCCTTACCACGCCGCAATCGAGCGCGCCCGGCGCGGTGCCGGGGCGGAAGAACTGGTCGCCGAATTCGGCTTATCGCTTTCGGAAGCGGACTTGCTCGCCAGGCTGCACGGAGGAGCCGCGCACTCCGGCCCCTGACGACGGATCAATCGCCTTTGCGCCGTTCGATGGTCGCATAAGCCGAATGATTGTGGATGGACTCGAAGTTTTCCGTTTCCAGCTTGTAATAGACGATACGGGCATCGCGGTTGAGATCATTGGCGATGTCCCGCACGATGTCTTCGACGAATTTCGGGTTGTTGTAGGCGCGCTCGGTCACGTATTTTTCGTCGGCCCGCTTCAGCAAACCGAAGATCTCGCACGACGCCTCCCTTTCGATCAGGTCGATCAAATCCTCCAGCCACACCGGCTCCCGCGTCTGCACGGTCAAGGTGACATGGGAGCGCTGGTTGTGTGCCCCATAATCGGAAATTTTCTTGGAACACGGACATAAACTCGTGACGGGTACCACCAGCTTCAGCAATAGCGACGAAGCCTCGGCTGCCCATTCGCCGATCAGGCTCACCTCGTAATCCAGGTAGCTGGCGGCCCCGGTTACCGGCGCCCGCTTGCGGATGAAGTACGGAAAACTGGCATTGAGATAACCGCGGCTGGCCTCCAGGCGCCGCGTCATCTCCGCGACCACGCGCAGGAATTCATGGGTATCCAGCGTTTCTACCGATTCGTTCAGCAGCTCGACGAAACGCGACATGTGCGTGCCTTTCTGGTCGTGCGGCAGATTCACATACATGTCGAAAGTCGCCACGGTCGGGACCGTCTGGCCCTGCCGACCGATCACGCTGACAGGATGGCGTATCCCCTTGATGCCTACCCTATCGATGGCGATGCGCCGCGTGTCTTCACTGTTTTGAACATCTTCGATGCTGCTCTTGGGGCTGTTCTCGGCCATGCGGTAATATGAAAAAAAGCGAGTAAATTGCTTGGGATACTAAGCGATACCCCCCCGACTGACAACCGCAGGCCCGGATTTGTTGTGTTCACGCCGGTTAACTGTTGTAAATCACGCACAATTTTGTCTTGCCGCCCACTCTCTATGCTATAGTCGCGCGTAATTTGCACTGTGGGGTAAAGCATGTTTTTCCAAGTGATCGCAACCATCCTGCTACTGGTCCTGGCGCCGTTATCCTACGCCGAAGACGCCGCATCGTCCGCGAAAACAACGGTGGACAAACTCAACGTCGTCATGATCGAGGTCATGAAAAGCGCCAAGCAATTGGGCTATGAAGGTCGCTACAAGAAATTCGAGCCCATCGTGAAAGAGACGCACGATTTCGATGCCATCGCCCAGCTCGCATTGGGCGCTCATTGGAAAAATCTCGACGACAAGCAGAAGCAGGCGTTTATCAACAAGTTGACCGACCTCAGTGTCGCCACCTACGCGGCACAATTCAACGGTTACTCCGGCGAGGAGTTCAAGTACGAGTCCTCGCAAAGCCTAAAATCCAACCGACTCGCGCTGCGCTATGTGTTGTCGGCTCCGAAAGAAAAACCGGTCAACTTCGAATACTTCCTGACCCAACGCGAAGGGCACTGGAACATCATCAACATCGTGGTCGACGGTATCAGTGACATCGCTTTGAAAAAAGCGCAGTACACCAGCATCATCGACCGCGAAGGCTTCGACAGCCTGATGAACAAGCTGACGCAAAGAATCGTCGATTACGCCAGCAACGACGCCAGTTAGAAGCGTGGCGAGCGAATTCTAAGCATTAAAGGCATCCCCGGGATGCCTTTTTTGTGGCGATCCGCCTGAAACCATGGTGACCGACGCGAAGGCCGGCCGGCACCGGCACCCGCTGCCCGGATGGGCGGGGAGCATCATCCTCGTTTCGGCGCTCGGCGCAACTCACCCTGCCCTGCCGGCCGAATTCCGGGCCGGTCCGGATGATTTCCAGCAGGCGGTCGACCGCCTCAAACCGGGAGACACCCTGTTCCTGGAGCCGGGTCAATATCTGCGCCGACTGGACATCGATGGCCTCACCGGAACCCCGGGTAAACTCATCACCATCGAAGGCGCAGGCGGACGCCCGGTTTTCTTGGCCAATCCGGACAACGATACTATCGTGATCCGCGACGCCGGCTACATCACCCTGCGTAATCTGGAGATCGACGGCCGGGGCATGATGGTCAACGGCGTCCGATCGACCGGGCGTTTCGCCCACCATATCGTGCTGGACGACCTGTATATCCACGACCTCGGCCGATATCAGCAGATCGTCGGGATTTCTTCCAAATGTCCGGCCTGGGACTGGCGCGTCAGCCGCAACGTCATCATCCGGGCCGGAACCGGCATGTATTTCGGCAACTCGAACGGCGACCACCCCTTCTGGGGCGGTGTCATCGAAAACAATTTGGTGAGCGAGACCCTGGGCTACAATCTGCAGATCAAGCACCAGAACCCCAGGCCTGCGCTACCCGGCATGCCGACCGGTCCCCGGAAAACCATCATCCGCCGCAACGTGTTCTCCAAGGCGGCAGGCAGCGCGGCGGGCAACGAAGCGCGCCCCAACGTATTGGTCGGCCACTGGCCGCTAAATGGGCCGGGCAAGGACGACGAATACCTGATCTACGGCAATTTCTTCTATCAAAATCCGAGCGAAGCCTTGTTTCAGGGCGAAGGCAAGATCGCGCTCTACAACAACCTTTTCTACAACTCGCAGGACAACGAGTATCCCGCCGTCGCCATACAGCCGCACAACGACATACCCCGAAAAGTGCGCATCTTCTTCAATACCGTCCTGCATCGCTGGAAAGGCATACGGGTCACTCAGAAAGAAGGCGTCGAAGAGCACGAGCTACGCATTATCGGCAACGCGGTTTTTTCGGATGCGCCCCTGCAAGGAGGGCAATCGAGCGAAAACCTCGTGGCGCCCTATGCGGATGTGCCCGATTACTTCCAGCACCCTGCAGCCCCCATCGGAACCCTGAGCCTGTTTCCCAAACCCGGAAAACTGCAGGGGCGCCCCATCAACCTGGGAACGTTCGCCGACTATTTGGAATCCGACCGGGATTTCAACGGCCAGAAACGGGACGGCCGCTTCCGCGGCGCCTACTCCGCCGCCGGACGCAATCCGGGCTGGAAGCTGTCGCTGGCCCGCCCGCCTTCCCGCTGATCGGCTCGTCGGCGCGCCGAGTAGCGCGCGAAAAAAACCAGCCCTGGTTGTAGACAACCTTGCTCCGACCGCCTTTTTCGTCCGCGACATCGGCGCAAACCGCGGAAACAGCGAGGCCTGCCCGACTACAGTGAACATGGCATGTGCAGTGCTAGCGGTCATGTATCGCCGTGATTTTACCGATTTCGACGTCAGCGATACGCGGATGCTTACATGCCCATGATTTATGACCGCCCTACGAGGCCATTATGAAAACCAAGTTAAGACTTGCCGGGCTAGCCCTCGCCAGCCTAGTGCCGGGAGTTGATCTGGCTGCGGCGTCCGAAGATCTGCTCCAGGATGCGGGCAGTTGGCTGCAGGTCGTCGGCGAAGGGAGTTTGCAGGCGATCGACCCCAGCTTGGAAAAAAGCCGGATATGGCTGGAGGGCCAGTCCCGCTGGGATGGCGACTGGAACCACTGGTACCAGGGCATGGCGCGCGTGGCGCTCGGTTATTCCCTGAGCGATCGCGCGACGATTTGGGCGGGCTATACCTGGCTGCCGACGCAAAACATCGGCAAAGCCTCGTCGTCGCAGCAGGATGTCTGGCCGGGTTTTCGCTATGTATGGCCGACCGAATTCGGCACATTGACTTTCCGCACCCTGGTCGAAAGCAATTTCCTGCCCCGCAACGGCGACGAGGTAAGGATCCGGCCTCGCCAGATGATACGTTTCATGCATCCGCTGGGATTCGAACCACGCCTGAGCCTGATCGCCTGGGATGAGGTGTTCGTCCGGGTCAACTCCACGCCGGCAGGCGGCCAGTCCGGCTTCGACCAGAACCGGGCATTCGCCGGGCTGGGCTGGACATTCAACCCAAATTTCCGTACCGAACTGGGTTATCTCAACCAGTATCTCGACGATGCCACCCATACCGACAACACATTGCATCACTTGATCATGGGTTCGGTGTTCATCAATTTTTAGGCGAGCCCATTCAAACCCGTATTGCCTCCCGCGAAATCCCGGATACTGCATGCAATCCTTACGCAGCGAATTATTGGTCCGCATCTTTACCGTGTCCTCGTCCATGGTGGGCGTGTGCATGGGCGGCATCGGCCTTTTCCATATCATACGTTCCATCGGCAAGGTGAATTATGTCAGCGACGAACTGCTGGCGGCGGATTCCCTGTTGTTCCTGCTGGCCTGTTTCACCTCGTTTTGGGCTTTGCGCACCCACCACCTGAGTTTTGCGATCACCCTGGAAAAAGTGGCGGACGGGCTTTTTCTCCTCGCCTTGAGTCTGATGGTGGGAGTCTGCATACTTCTGGTCTACGCGGTTTCCCACCCCTGAGCCATCGCTGCCCGCACCGTGACCTTAAGCCCACCGATCCTGCGTCGCCTCATAGGCCCCGCCATCACGGTCGCGGTGTTTTTCCTGGCGATGGCCGCCTTGCATCATCTGCTCGCGGACATCTCCTACCGGCAGTTATCCGCCGAACTCGGTGCCATGCCGTCACGCCGGCTCTTGCTGGCCGGGCTGGCGACTTTGGTCAGCTTTGTCGCGATGACCGGCTACGACTGGAGCGGCCTGGCCTATCTCGGTAAACGGCTGCCCTATCGACTCGTAGCCCTGGGCGCATTTTGCGGTTATGCCATCGGCAACACCCTGGGTTTCAGCCTGGTATCCGGCGCCACCGTGCGCTACCGGGTCTATGCGGGCGCAGGGCTGGATGGCGCGGATGTAGCCCGGCTTACCGCATTCTGTGCGCTGTCTTTCGGCATCGGCATCCACGTCATCGGCGCTTCGGCCTTGCTAGCACATCCGGAAATTCTCAGCGACATCGTCCAGGTATCCCTCGGAAGGCTGAGGGCCACCGGCGCCGCGGTACTGGCGGTGTTGGCGGGCCTGTTTCTGGCTTCGCTCAGGCCGGGTGCGGAGCTTCGGATCGGGCGCTGGCGCATACCCTTGCCGTCCTGGCGCCTCGGCTTGAGCCAACTGCTCATCGCTGTAGTGGACATATTGGGCGCGGCCGCCTGCCTGTACGTGCTGTTGCCGGAAGGCGCCCCGCCGTTTTTCGCCTTTCTGCTGATCTTCGCCGTCGCCAGCGTCGCCGGCGTTGCCAGCCACGTACCCGGCGGACTCGGCGTGTTCGAGAGCGTCATCCTGCTGGGGCTCAAGGATCACCTGCCGGCGGCCGCCGTCACCGCGGCCCTGCTGGGATATCGGGCGATCTATTACCTGCTCCCCCTGGCGGCTGCCACCCTCACCTTGACCGGCCTGGAATTGGCAGAACGGGTCGGCTGGACCTGGCTGGCGAAACTGAACCGCTGGGGCGGACGCATGGTACCCGCGCTTTCGGCCGGTTTCGCGGTCCTCAGCGGGCTGGTGCTGCTGTGGTCCTCCGCCACGCCGGCGGCCCCCGAACGCCTGAGCCTGCTGGAAGACCTGCTGCCGCTGGTGGTGGTCGAGGTGTCTCACATCCTGTCGGCGCTTGTCGGGCTCGCCTTGCTGATCGTGGCGCGTGGACTCGCCCATAGACTGAACGGCGCGTATGTGGCGACCCTGATTTTTTGCGCCGCCGGCATCGTGCTTTCCCTGGCCAAAGGTATCGACTACGAGGAAGCCGTGGTGCTCGCCCTGCTGGCCCTCGCCCTCTGGCTTGCGCGGAGCGAATTTTACCGCCGCACGGCGCTCGTGGACGAGCCCTATACCTTCGGCTGGCTGCTGGCCCTGGCCGCCGCTTTGGGCGGCATGGTGTGGGTCACCCTGTTCTCCTTCAAGCATGTGGAATATTCCCATCTGCTCTGGTGGCAATTCGAATACGACGCGGAAGCCCCGCGTGCGATGCGCGCCGGAGTGACCGTCGCCGTGGCGATCAGCCTGTTCGCCTTGCGTGCCCTGTTAAACCCGCCCGGCCCCGCCATGGCCCTGCCGGAGCCCGCCGACCTGGAACGGGCGGAAACGATCGTGCAAGGCCAGGACTTCACCCAGGCGCACTTGGCATTGATGGGCGACAAGCGGCTCCTGTTCGACGAAAGCGCGCGCGCTTTCATCATGTACGGCATACAGGGACATAGCTGGATCGCCTTGGGCGACCCGGTGGGGCCACCGCAACTCGCGGAAGAACTGGCTTGGCATTTCCGGGAACGCGTGGACAGGGAAAACGGCCGCATCGCCTTCTATCAGGTACGGCCGTCGCTGCTGCCGATCTATCTGGACATGAATCTGACCCCGGTCAAAATCGGCGAGGAAGCCGTCATACCGCTCGACCGCTTCACCGTCGAAGGCAGCCACGGCGCGGATTTCCGCTACGTCCTCAAGCGCGCCGAACGCGACGGGCTGTCCCTGGAAATTCTGCGGCGCGAGGATTTCTCCGCGCGGCTGGCCGAACTGCGGGCGATTTCCGACGACTGGCTCGCGAACAAGCAAAGCCGGGAGAAAGGCTTTTCCCTCGGCGCCTTCCTGCCGCACTATCTGGGCCGCAGCGATATCGCCCTGATCCGTCACGGTGGACGGACCGTAGCCTTCGCCAACCTGCTGACCACGGCCACCCGGACAGAAGCTTCCGTCGACCTCATGCGCCACACCCGCGACGCGCCCAAGTCCACCATGGAATATCTGTTCGTGGCCCTGTTGTGCCATTTCAAGATCGCAGGTTACGCCTCTTTCAACTTAGGCATGGCGCCCTTCTCCGGCCTGGAGGATCATCCCCTCGCCCCGATTTGGCAACGATTCGGCGCACTCCTGTATAACCGTGGCGTACCCTATTACAACTTCCAGGGACTGCGCCGTTTCAAGGAAAAATTTCAACCGGTGTGGGAACCACGCTACCTGGCCTGCCCCGGCGGCTTGAATCCGGCCTTGGTCATGACCGATGCCGCGGTGCTCATCGCCGGCGGATATCGCGGCGTTTTCACCAAATAAGGAGGACACGGCATGCTCTACTTGGCTTTGGCCGGGCTGTTATACGGAGCCTGGGCCTGCGCCTCTCCGGCCGTCGAAAACCTGCAAAGCGGAGAATGGGGCCAATATGCATTCCACCATCCGGACGGCGCTTTTCGGGGGCTGGTTTTTCTGTTTTCGCCCGAGCAAGGCATACAGGTTGACGACCAGACCGCGGCGCGCGAGTTGGCCAGCCGCGGCTGGGCGGTTGCGCTGGTCGACAGCGGCATTTATCTCCGTAGAACCCGGCAGGCGAATTCGGCGGGATCCACCGCCTGCCTCTATCTGCCGGGCGCGGTCGAATGGACCAGCCAATTTTTGCAACAACGGCTGGCGGTGGAAACCTATCGCCCGCCCGTCCTTGCCGGACGCGAACAGGGCGGAACACTGGTCTACGCCTTATTGTCCCAAAGCCATCCCGGCAGTTTCGCCGCCGGGCTGAGCCTGGATTTTTCGCCGCGCCTCGCCCTCACTGGCCGCTTGTGCGAGCGCCCCCCGGCCGGGCTTTCCCAAAACGAGCAAACCCTGGAATCCGGTATGCCGATGGGTGCGCCATGGCGTCTGGCGGCCTCGGGTACTTTGCCAGCGGACCTCTCGGATTTTGCGGCCAAGGCCGCCCGAGCCAATCCCGATCGCGTGCGGCTGGTCGAGCACGTCACTGACTATGCGGGCGCGGTGACGGCCGCGTCGCCGGCGGCGCCAGACCCCAAGCTCGACCGCATTCCCCTGATCGAAGTGTCGAACCGTAACACACAGGGCGTGCTGGCGGTCATCTACAGCGGCGACGGCGGTTGGCGCGACATCGACAAGACGCTGGGCGACTATCTGTCCAAACAGGATGTGGCCGTGCTGGGAGTCGACGCCTTGCGTTACTTTTGGCAAAAACAGACGCCGGATCGCGTCGGCAAAGATTTGAGCTGGGTTCTCGATCATTATCTCGACGCCTGGAAACTGCGCGAGGTCTGGCTGATCGGCTATTCCTTCGGCGCCGACATACTCCCCTTCGCCTATAACCGGCTGCCCGAGGCCCTGCGATCGAGAGTCGTGCTGCTCAGCCTGCTGTCTCCCGGATTGAGCACTGACTTCGAGGTCCACGTGAGCGGCTGGTTCAACGGGGAGCCCGGTTCCGAAGCGCTGCCGACCGCAGCGGAATACTCCCGCATCCCGGGCGGCAAGCTGCAGTGCGTGTACGGCGAGGAAGAAACCGCGGAGTCGCTTTGCGCACTCAGCATCCTCCCGGACGTGGAAACCGTGAAACTCACGGGTGGTCATCATTTCGACGGCGACTACGCGGCGCTCGGCCAGCGCTTGGTCGGCGGCCTGCGACGTCGCCTCGCGCCGGCGGGAACGGGAAAGCCCGGGTCCGAAACGCCATCGCCTTAGGTCCGATCGTCCACCGCGCGGCTGGATATCACCCGGGAGGACGGCCGGTCGTGCCATTGCCCCAGCAGGGCGTAACAGGCGGGCGTGAGTATCAGGCTGGCGGCCATGCCGATGAGTAGGCCGGCTGAGAGCGACAGGGTCATCGGGATGAGGAATTGCGCCTGCTCGCTGGTTTCCAGCAGGGTGGGCAGGAAACCGGCGAAGTTGGTGAGAAAGGCCAGCAGGATAGGACGAAAACGGGAGGTACAGGCCTCCAGTATCAGGTTTGCAGCGGCGGGCCCCGGGCCGGCGACCGTGTCGTCTACTCCTACCCCCTTCTCCTTGATGTAATCCAGCAGCACCAGGCTGTCGTTCACCACCACCCCGCTGGCGGCGATCATCCCGACCAGGGACTCCATGGAGAGCGGCAGCCCGGCCAGCCAGTGGGCCAGCACCGCCCCGCTCCAGGCCACGGGCGCAGCGAGCAGGAAAATCAGGGGCTTGGTGTAGGAGCGGAAAGGTATGGCGATGAGCGCATAGATCACCGCCAGGGAAATCAAGGTGTTGAAAGCCAGGGCGTGCGTGGCTTCTTCCTGCTCCTGCCGCTCCTCGCCGATGTTCACCGCCAGGCCCGGAAATTTTTGTTTCAGCTGAGGGATCACGCCGGCCTCCAGGTCGGAATAGACCGCATTGAGATCCGCCCGGTTGGGATCGACCCGCGCCTGCACCTTGAGTATGCGCTGCCTGTCCTGCCGTACCAGTTTGGCGTAGCCGGGCGTCAAATCGACTTGGGCCAGGGCACTCAACGGCGCCTGCGCGCCGTTGGGCAGGCGCACCGGCAGGTCTTCCAGCTTATCCAACGATCGCCGTTCGCTCCAGGGCAGGCGCACCATGACCTTGACCTCGTTGCGCCCGCGCTGGAAGCGATGCACCTCGTCGCCGTAATAGGCTTGGCGCACCTGTTCGGCCAGTTCTTCCAGGCGCAGCCCCAGCCGCTCGGCCTCGGGTTTCAGGCGCAGGTGAACCTCCGGCTTGCCGGGTTCCGCGGAGTCGACCACGTCGAACACACCGGGGTAAGCGGCCAGCTTGCGCTTCAGTTCCTCGGCGGCCGGCATCAGGATCGACGGATCCGACGCTCCCAGGTCGAACTCGAGGTCGTAGGGCACGTCGCCTTCCTTGTACAGAAAGTCGATCTTGGCGCGACCGACA